>DATIBS010000088.1:0-12639 GCA_035457305.1 Gemmatimonadales bacterium | reverse complement strand
CTCACGCTCCGGGCGCTGGCCCGCCCGCTCGGCTTCGATCCCGACGCCATGCTGGCGCACTTCGCGAGCGGGGGCGCCGAGGCGAACCTGGCGGCGGTGCTGGTGGCGCTGGCGCACGCCTTACCCGAGAGCGGCCGGCTGGGCGTCGGGGGGCTCGGCGTGCGCCCGGCGATCTACGTGGGGGGCGAGAGCCATCACTCGTTCGTGAAGATCGCCCGGATGGCGGGGCTCGGCACCGAGGCGCTGCGCGAGGCCAGGGTGACGGACCACTGGACGCTCGACGTGGCGGACCTCGCGAGCCGTATCCAGGCGGACCGCGCCGCGGGGTGGATGCCCCTCCTGGTCGTCGGGACCGCCGGCACCACCAGCGCCGGCGTGGTGGACGACCTCCCGGCGCTCGGCGGGCTCGCGCGTGCCAACGACGCCTGGTTCCACGTGGACGCGGCCTGGGGCGGCGCGGCGGCGCTCTCGCCCCGGCTCCGGCCGGCGCTCAACGGCATAGAGCGCGCCGACTCGGTCACCTGGGACGCGCACAAGTGGCTCTCGGCACCGATGGGGGCGGGGATGTTCTTCTGCCGCCACCCGGCGGCGGTGCGCCGCGCCTTCGCCACCACCACCGCGTACATGCCGCCGGGCGCCGACGGCGCCGACGACCCCTACCAGGTGACGCCGCAGTGGTCCCGCCGCGCCATCGGGCTCAAGGTGTTCTGCACCCTCGCGGAACTGGGGATGGACGGGATGCGCGCGCAGGTGGAGCACCAGGCGCGGATGGGCGACCGGCTGAAGGAGCTGCTGCGCGGCGCGGGGTGGGAGGTGGTGAACGACACGGCGCTCCCGCTCGCCTGCGCCACGCACCCCGACGCGCGCGCCGGCCGGGTGGACCTCGCGGCGCTGGTGGCGCGGGTCCAGGCGCGGCGGAAGGTCTGGGTGTCGCGCACGGTGCTGGCCGGTCGGCTCCCCGTGGTCCGCGCCTGCATCACGAGCTGGCGCACGATGCCGGCGGACCTCGAGGTGCTGGTGGCGGAGCTCGAGGCGGCGCGCGCCGAGTGCCTCGCGGCGTGACCGGGGCGGCGCTGGCCGCCCTCCTCCTCGTGGCGGCCGGTCCGCTCGCGGCGCAGGGGGGTTTCTGCGCCGACAGCACGCGCCCCGCCCCGGCAGCGCGCGACCTCTACTGCCTGGACCTCGTCGCCGTGCCGGGGCTGGCGGGCGCGGGCGGGGTGGTCGAGCTCCAGCCGGCGCAGACGCCGTTCGGGCTCGCGGTGACCCCCGACGGCGCCCTCCGCCTGCACCTCGTCGCCACGATCCACGGACTCCCCGCACCGGGGAGCCTCGGGCCCTACACCACCTGGGTCGCGTGGCTCGCCGACCCGGGGTTCGCCTCGGTGCGCCGGCTCGGCGCGGTGCGGAACGGCGTGGTGCCGCTCGGCGAGTCGGCGCTCGACAAGTTCTTCATCATCGTCACCGCCGAGGCCTCGGACACGGCGGAGGTAATGGGGGACGCGCGGGTGCTTCGCGGGCTCTCGCCCAGCACCCGGGTGGGCGCGCACGGGATCGCGGCGATGGCGCCCGCGCTGCGCGGCGCGCCGGCGGCGGGTCACGACCACCGGGCCGGCCCGGATGCGGCGGCCTCGTGGCGGATGCCGCCGATGCCCGCCGGGTTCCCGATGATGCCGGGCCTGGGCGGGCTCGAGCCGCCGGCGCGCCCGTGGCTGCCCGCGGGCGGCGATGCCCCGGTGGCGCGGCCGCGCGAGGTGCGGGTGCTCCGCCAGGGCGACTCGCTCACCCTCACGGCAGGCCCGGTGCGGAAGCTGGTGGCCGGCCGCGAGGCGGTGCTCTACGGCTTCAACGGGCAGGTGCCGGGCCCGCTGCTCGTGGTGCCGGAGGCGGCGACCGTCACCGTGACCTTCGTCAACCACACCGCGCTCCCCACCACCATCCATTGGCACGGCCTCCGGCACGACAACCGCTTCGACGGCGTGCCCCACCTCACCCAGGACCCGGTGCCGCCGGGCGGGAGCTTCCGCTACGAGGTCCGGTTCCCGGACGCCGGCCTCTACTGGTACCACCCGCACCACCGGGAGGACCTGCTGCAGGACGCCGGGCTCGCCGGCAACATCCTCGTGCGCTCGCGCGACACCGACTGGCTCGGGCCGGTGCATCGCGAGGAGGTCCTGATGCTCGACGACCTCCTGGCCGACGACCTCGGACTCCTCCCGTGGGGCGAGGAGACCCCGACCCACGCGCTGATGGGCCGGTTCGGCAACGTGCTCCTGGTGAACGGCGAACCGCGCTGGGAGCTCGCCGTGGACCGCGGCGACGTGGTGCGGCTCTGGCTCACCAACGCCTCGAACACCCGCACCTGGAACGTCTCGCTCCCGGGCACGCGGATGAAGGCGGTGGCGTCGGACCTCGGGCGGTTCGACCGGGAGGAATGGGTCGGGAGCGTGGTGGTGGGCCCCGCGGAGCGCTACGCGGTGGACGTGCGCTTCGAGGAGGCGGGCGCCGTGCCGCTGGTGAACCGGGTGCGCGGGCTCGACCACATCGGCGGCCGCTTCGTGCCGCTCGCGGACACGCTCGGCGTGGTGACGGTGCGCCCGCGCGAGGGCGGCCGCCGGCTCGGTCCGGCGTTCGACTCCCTCCGGACGCCGGGCGGCGAGGCGGCGGAGGCCGCGGCGCTCCGCGGCGAGCTGGCCACGCCCGCCAGCCACGAGCTGGTGCTGACGCTCGAGGCGAAGGGCCTCCCCTTCGGGATCGAGCGGATGCTCCGGGCCGACACCGGCTACGCCCACCCGCTCGAGTTCGCCGGCACGATGCCGGAGATGGACTGGCTGCCCACCGCCGCCGAGGCGCGCTGGATCCTCCGGGACCCGGCCACCGGGCTCGAGAACGAGGCCATCCGGTGGCAGTTCCGGCGCGGCGAGCGGGTCCGGCTCCGGCTCCGGAACGACCGGAGCGTGATCCACCCGATGGCGCACCCGATCCACCTCCACGGGCAGCGGTTCCTCGTCCTGGCGCGGAACGGCGTGCCGTCGGACCGGCTGGTGTGGAAGGACACCGCCATCGTCCCGGTGGGCGGCAGCCTGGAGCTGCTGGTGGAGATGACCAACCCGGGGAAGTGGATGGTGCACTGCCACATCGCGGAGCACCTGAGTGCGGGGATGGCGATGGTGCTGGTCGTGGAGTAATCTGACGGGGAGTGGGGAACGGGGAACGGGGAACGGTGCCCCCCCTCACGGTCCCGTTCCCCGTTCCCTGGTCCCCGTTCCCCCAGTCTTCGAGGCCCCGATGTCGCGCTACCTGGCCGCCGCCGTCCTCCTCCTCGCCGCCGCCGCTCCGGCCGCGGCCCAGGGCCATGCCCAGTTGAGTCCCGGCGTCCGGCAGCTCGTGGCGGTCCCCGAGACCGTGGTGGCGCTCCGGGGCGTGACGGTGGTGGACGGCACCGGCGCGCCGCCGCGGACGGACCAGACGGTGGTCGTGGCCGACGGCCGGATCGCGGCGGTGGGGCCCCGGGCCTCGACCCGGGTGCCCCCGGGCGCGAAGGTGCTCGACCTCGCGGGGCACACGGTCATCCCCGGCATCGTGGGGCTCCACAATCACACCTGGTACACCACCAGCAGCCGGGCCCAGCAGCTCCCCTTCAGCGCACCGCGGCTCTACCTCGGGAGCGGGGTGACCACCATCCGGACGACCGGCAGCCTCTCGCCCTACGTCGAGCTCAACATGAAGTACGAGATCGCGGCGGGGCGGATGCCGGGCCCGCGGATGCACATCACCGGACCGTACATCACGGGGGCCAACACCTCGGTCCGGATGTACAACGCGGCCGACAGCGCGGCGGCGCGCAAGGTGGTGGCCTACTGGGCCAGCGAGGGCGCCACCTGGTTCAAGGTGTACACCACCATCAGCCGGGGGGAGCTCACCGCCGTGGTGGACGAGGCCCACCGGCACGGCCTCAAGGTGACCGGCCACCTCTGCTCGGTCGGCTACATCGAGGCGGTGGACATCGGGATCGACCAGCTCGAGCACGGGCTCTTCGCCAATTCGGAGTACGACCCGAAGAAGGCCCCCGACCAGTGCCCCACCGAGTCGGGCGACGTGCTGGCGGACCTCGACCTGGCGAGCCCGGCGGTGCAGCGGACCTTCCGGCACCTGATCGAGCACCAGGTGCCGATGACCTCGACGCTGGCGGTCTACGAGCTGTACGTGCCGAACCGCCCGCCGCTCGAGCAGCGGAACCTCGATGCGATGAGCCCCGAGACCCGCACCGAGTACCTCGAGACCCGCGCCCGGGTGGCGCAGAACCCCGAGTTCGGCATCGCGCCCGGCGTCTTCGCCAAGGCGCAGGCCTACGAGCTCGCCTTCGTCCGCGCCGGCGGGCTCCTCGGCGCCGGCGTGGACCCGACCGGGATGGGCGGCGCCCTCCCCGGCTACGGCGACCAGCGGAACTACGAGCTGCTGCTCGAGGCCGGCTTCACCCCGGTCGAGGCGATCCAGGTGATGACCGCCAACGGCGCCAGGATCCTCGGCGAGTACGACCAGTACGGCTCGATCGAGGCCGGGAAGCTCGCGGACCTCGTGGTGATCAACGGCGACCCGATCGCCCGGCCCGCCGAGATCCGGAACGTGGTGCTGGTGTTCAAGGAAGGCGTGGGGTACGACGCCCCGAAGATGCGGGAAGCGGTGCGGGGACTGGTGGGGGTGCGGTGACGAAACTCCGCTGACCGGGCGGCCGTCAGACACAAGGGAACGGGGAACGGGGAGCGGGGAACGGGAAGAGCCGCTCACCGACCGTTCCCCGTTCCCCGTTCCCCGTTCCCCGCTGGACCCTGACCCTCGACCCAGAGCCCCCATGCGCCGCCTACTCGCCACCGCACTCCTCCTCGCCGCCACCCCCCTGGCCGCCCAGGCCCAGGCCCCCACGTCCGACGAGCGCGACGTCATGGCCGTCGTGACCCGGTTGTTCGACGGGATGCGGGCGGGCGACAGCGCGATGGTCCGCTCCACCTTCGACCCCGGCGCCCGGATGGCCACGGCCGTGATCCGGCCGACGGGCGAAGCGGCGTACCGCTTCGACGCGGATGGCGTCTCCGGCTTCGCCAACGCCGTCGGCACCCCGCATGACAAGGTGTGGGACGAGAAGCTGTGGGACGTGAAGGTCCTGGTGGACCGGAACCTCGCCACCGTCTGGACCAGGTACGCCTTCTTCCTCGGCACCGACTTCAGCCACTGCGGCGTCGACACATTCACGCTGGCGAAGGGCGCCGAGGGCTGGAAGATCATCTTCCTGGCCGACACCCGGCAGCGTGAGGGCTGCCAGCTGCCGGCCCGGTACGACCACTAGCGCTCCAGCGTCTCCCGGAAGAACGCCACCGTCCGCGGCCAGGCGGCCGCGGCGGCCCGGGCGTTGGCGCCGTCGCGCCCGTCCTGCTGCCGCAGGAACCCGTGACCCGCGCCCTCGTAGGTCTCCACCTCGAACCGCTTCCCGAGCCGGGTCATCGCCGACTGGGCGGTGGGCACGGTCGCGTTGACGCGGGCGTCGTCCCCGCCGTAGAGCCCGAGCACCGGCGCCCGGATGGCCTCGTAGCCGGCTTCCGGGGAGCCGCCGTAATAGACCGCAGCAGCGCCGAGCTCGGCCCAGTCGGCCGCGAGCAGGAAGCTCGTGCTCCCGCCCCAGCAGAATCCGACCACCCCGACGCGGCCGTTGGCGGCCGGGCGATCCGCGGCCCAGAGCCCCACGAGCCGGATGCGGGTGAGCGCTTCCTTCCGGTCGAGGCCGCGCACCAGCTGCGTGGCCTGCTCCTGGGTCACCGCCTCGGTGCCGCCGCCGCCGGGCCCCTTGCCCGAGAGGAGGTCGGGCGCGATGGCGATGAAGCCGTCGGCGGCGAGCTGGTCGGCCACTGCGCGCACCCACGCCGTGAGGCCGAAGATCTCGTGGATCACCACGACCACCGGCGCCTTGTCCTTCCGCTCCGGGTAGGCGATCCAGGCGGTCACGGAATCCCCCGGCGCCACCGCTACCTTCACCCACTCCCCGTGGCGCGGGGACGCCGCGAGCCGGGACGCGGCTCCGGCGTTGTCGGGGGGCAGCGCGGGCTGCTGCGCGGCGAGCGCGGCCGGGAGCGCGAGCGCGGCCAGGGCCGCCGTGAGGCGCGTCCTCACGACCCGCCCTGGGTGCCCACGGTGTAGAGCCGGAAGGTGGCGCTCTCCCCGTTCCGCCCGCCGGTGACCTCGAGCTCGTAGGTCTCCTGCACGTGGATCACGACCTCCCAGAGCCCGCCACCCGTCGGGCCGCGGCCCATCACGAGGTCGCGCACCGTCGGCGGCTGCACGCCGGAACGGAGCGGCATGAGCCGGAGCCGGACGCCGCCCTCGCTCGTCTCGGCCCGGTAGGTGCCCGGCGACATGTCGAGCCGGATCTTCTCGGCGCTGGGGAAGGTGAAGGTGTGCTCGAAGACGGTGCGCCGCTCCCCGGTGGCGGCGATGGGCGCCGGCTGGTCGGGGGCGGAGGAGCCCGCGCAGGCGAGCGCGAGGGTCAGGGTCGCGAGGGTCAGGGTCTTCATCGGTGCCTCCTCGGTGACGTACAGGGAGATGCATTGTGGGCTCGCCGGACGCAAGCCGACAATTGTCCGAAAGGGGTACTAGTGGCCGCCGGGTTCGGCGCGCAACTTGGAGCGCCCAGTCCATCTCCAGGAGCCCCCAGATGCGGTCGTGGATGCGTCCCGGCCTCCTCGCCATCGGCCTTGCCGCCGGTGCCGCCCCCCCGGTTGCCGCACAGGCGCCCGACACGGCCGCTGCGGCGGCGGCCGCGGCCCCGGAAGCCCTCCCCGACACCGCGACCCTCGTGGTCCGGAACCGCCGCATCGTCACCTTCCGGACCTCGGTGGAAGGCCGGTCCGCCGCGGTGCGGGCCGCCGCCGCCCAGGAGCGGCTCGCCCGCGTTGTCGCCGAGCGCCGGCCGGGGGACACGGTGGCCATCCACCCGCTGGCCGCCGGCCGTGTGGCCTTCATCGGCGACAAGCCGATCTTCTACCTCGACCCGGGGGACCTGGATCCCCTGGCCGACGAGACCCTGGATTCGGCCGCTGCGGAGGCCGGCCGGCGCCTCGCCGAGGTCTGGGCCGCGCTGCTCGAGGAACGCTCGGCGAAGAGCCTGATTCGCGGGGCCATCCTCGCCGTCGCCGCCACCCTCCTCTTCCTTGGCCTCATCGGCCTGCTCCGGCGCGTGACGGGAAGGGTCCGCGAACGGACCGTGGAGCGAATCCTGCGGCACGGCGGCGACGTCCGTGTGGCCGGGGTCACCGTCCTGCAGGCCGGGTTCCTCCGCACCGCGGTCGCACGTGCGGTCCTGGGGCTGGTGTGGGCGCTGGGGCTCGTCAGCGCCTACGCCTGGCTCACGTTCGTGCTGGAGCAATTCCCCTGGACCCGCCCGGCCGGCCAGGCGCTCGGCGGCTTCCTGCTCCGGACGACGCTGGACCTCCTCTCGGGGGTGGCCGGGGCGATCCCCGGGCTCGTCGTGGTCGGGATCATCTTCGTCTTCACCCGGTGGTTCACCGGGCTGGTGCGCGGCTTCTTCCTCGCGGTGGAGCAGGGGCGCGCCGAGGTCCCGTGGCTGCACGCGGACATCGCCGAGCCCACCCGCCGGATCGTCGGCGCGCTCATCTGGATCTTCGCCATCGTCGCGGCGTACCCCTACCTGCCGGGGAGCGAGAGCGACGTCTTCAAGGGGCTCTCGGTGCTGGTGGGCATCATGCTCTCCCTCGGGTCCGGGAGCATCATCGGCCAGGCGATGAGTGGCCTCGCGCTGATGTACGCGCGGGCGCTGCATCGGGGCGAGGTGGTGCGGATCGATGACGCTGAGGGCGTGGTGAAGTCGCTCGGGATGTTCTCGACCAAGATCACGACTCCGCGTGGCGAGGAGATCACCATCCCGAACGGCGTGGTGCTCGGCACCAAGACCGTGAACCTCTCGCGCGGCGAGGTCGAGTCGCCGCTCTGTACCTCGGTGTCGATCGGCTACGACACGCCCTGGCGGCAGGTGGAGGCGATGCTGCTGGAGGCGGCGCGGCGGACGGCCGGCGTGACCGCGAGTCCCGCGCCGGTGGTGCTGATGCGCTCCCTGGGCGACATGGCGGTCCTCTACGAGCTGCGGGCTTCGCCGGCCGAGCCGAGGACGCGGGCCACGGTACTGAGCGCGCTGCACGGGCACGTGCTGGATGTCTTCAACGAGCACGGCGTGCAGATCATGACGCCGAGCTACGAGGGCGACCCGGAACTGCCGAAGGTGGTGCCGCCGGAGCGGTGGTACCCGTCCCCGGCCGCGCCGCCCGCGGCCGGAGGGAAGGCCTGAGATGACCCGCCGATTCCGGCTCGCCGCCGCCGTGGTTGCCGCAGCCATCGTCCTCCCGGCCGCCGCCGCGGCGCAGCCTGGTGCTCCCGACACGGTGGGCGTCGCGGCCGCCGTGCGCGCCGCCGACAGCCTGTTCGCGCTCGACGCCGCGGCGCAGGGGCTCGAGGGTTGGATGCGCTGGATGGCGGTGGACGTGCTGCGGCCGGAATTCGACGGCCCGGCCACCCAGGGGAAGGCGGCCGTGCGGGCCCGGGACTCGGTCACGGTGTTCGGGAACCCGGCCCATCGGCTCGCCTGGCAGCCGACCGGGAGCGGCGCTTTCGTCGACGGACGGCACGGCTGGACCCGCGGGGCGTGGCAGGTGCTCGACCGGGCGGGGGCGCGGCTGGCGACGGGGACCTACGTCACCATCTGGCGCCGGGACCGCGAGGGCTGGCGGGTCGTGATGGACACCGGGGTGAGCGACCCGCCGGCGCCGGCGACGCCGCGTTAACTTCCGGGGAGCGACCACCCTCACCCGACCGGGACCATGCCCAAGCGTGAAGACCAGCGGATCGCCAACTTGGCGAAGAAGAACGCCCAGAAGATCGTTCCGCCGAAGCAGGAGAAGGCGCCGCAGTTCGACTCGACCCTCCGCATCCGCTCCGAGGAGCTGGACGAGGAGACCAAGCGCAACTTCAAGGAGATGAAGCGGCGCGAGTTCTAGGCGAGCAGGTCCCGCTCCTCGGGATGCTGCTCGAACCAGGCGCGCACGTAGGGACAGGTCGGCTCGACCTTGCGGCCCTGCTGCCGCGCCCAGGCCACCCCGGTCCGCACCAGCTCGGCCGCGGTCCCCCGCTTCCGGATCGGCGGGTCCACCCAGGTGTGGTGGAACTCGATGACCCCGCCGGGGAGCTCCTCGTACTGCAGTTCGCCCGACCCGCCCTCGAGCTGGACCGTGAAGCGGCGGTTGGGGGCGTCGTGGGTGATGTGCATCCCGGAAAAATAGACGGGACGACGGAACGACGGGACGACGGTAGGTCCGCACCACAGCACATCCGCTGGACGTGGGGCCCCCCGGCCCGCATGTTGGCGGGTCCCCCCACAGGGTGAGCCATGCGTCTCGGCCCGTTGGTCCCCGTCCTCGCCCTGGTCCTGCCCGCCACCGAGCCACCCGGCCGCCGAGCCGCCGAGCCGCCCGCCATCGAGGCGAACGACAACCGCACCCCCGCCGGCATCCTCGCGAACGGCACGCTCGAGATCCGGCTCGTGGCGCAGGCCGGACGCTGGCACCCCGAGGCCGACGACGGTCCGGGCATCGTGGTCGCGGCCCTGGGCGAGGAAGGCCGGGCGCCCGCCATCCCCGCACCGCTCATCCGCGTCCGGCTCGGCACCCGGATCCACGCGACCATCCGGAACGCGCTCCTCGACGTCCCGCTGGTGCTCCACGGCCTCTCGCCCGACGGGGACTCCCTGGTGATTCCCCCGGGCGAGACCCGGGAGACGGGATTCACGCCGGACGCGGCTGGGACCTTCCTCTACTGGGCCACCCGGGGCACCGAGGTGCCCGCCGCCCGAGGCGCAGCCGAGGAGGAGCAGCTGGGCGGCGCGCTCGTCGTGGACCCGCCGGAGGGATCCCCGCCCGACCGGGTCTGGGTGATCAACATCTGGTCCGACCGCGGCGACTCGACGGCGACGCCCAGGCGGCCGCCGGGGAGCGTGCTCGCGATCAACGGCAAGTCCTGGCCGTTCACCGAGCGGAGCGAGGTGGGCCTCCGCGACTCGGTGCGCTGGCGCTGGGTCAACGCGAGCCGCCGGCCGCACCCGATGCACCTGCACGGCTTCTACTACCGGATGACGGCGCGGGGCGGGGCGCAGGCCGACACGGCGATCTCCGCGGACGCCCAGCGTCTCACCGTCACCGAGGTGATGCGGAGCCGGAGCACCATGGTGGCCGCCTTCGCGCCCGACCGCCCGGGGAACTGGCTCTTCCACTGCCACCTGATCTACCACGTGCTCCCGTCGCTCCGGGACGAGATCGCCGGGGCCGCGGGCGCCGACGCGCATCGGCACGATCCGGGGGAGCACATGGCGGGGCTGGTCCTCGGGTTCCACGTGCCGAACCCGCAGGGCTGGTCGGGCCCGTCCCGGATCGGCACCCGGACCATCCGGCTCCTGGCGCTCGAGGAGCCGCGCCCGGGGTCGCTGCACGGCGTGCGGATGGGCTTCACGGTGGACCCGGGACGCGGGCCGCCCCCGACGGCCCCCGACCCCGCGGCCCCGCTGCTCGTGCTTCACCGCGGCCAGCCCACCGACATCCGGGTGGTGAACCGGCTGGGGGAGCCGACCGCCATCCACTGGCACGGGATCGAGCTGGAGAGCTGGTCCGACGGGGTGGCGGGCTGGAGCGGGTCGGGCCTCACGGTGGCGCCGATGATCGCCCCGGGCGACTCCTTCACCGCGCAGCTCACCCTGCCGCGCGCCGGGACTTTCATCTATCATACCCACTTCAACGACGACCGGCAGCTCCTGTCGGGGATGTACGGGCCGATCGTCGTGCTGCCGCCCCGCGCCCGGTTCGACCCCGCCACCGACCACATCTTCGTGGCGGGGGTCGAGGCGTCGGCCGACGGCCAGGAGGCGCTGCTGGTGAACGGGTCGCCGGCCGGCGGGACGCTCCGGTTCCGCGCCGGCCGGGCGCACCGGCTGCGGTTCATCAACATCACGCCGGCGAACTTCGTGCGGATCACCTGGGCACAGGACACCACCCCGCTCGCCTGGCGGCCGGTGGCGAAGGACGGCGCCGACCTGCCCGCGGGCCAGACCGCCTCGCGCCCGGGCCGGACCGTCCTCGCGCTCGGGCAGGCGGAGGACTACCTGGTCAGCCCCGCCCCGGGCACCTACCGCCTGCTCTTCCAGCGCGCGGCGCGGCGGGAGCCCGAGGCCGTCTACACCGTGGAGGTTCGATGACCGAACCCGCCGCCCCGCGCCCCGGCGCCATCCTCTGGACCGACCTCACCGTGCCCGATGCGGAGCGGATCCGCGATTTCTACGAGGCCGTCGTGGGCTGGACCCCGGCGGCGGTGGAGATGGGCGGGTACGCCGACTGGTCCATGGAGACCGACGACGGCACCGCCGTGGCCGGCGTCTGTCACGCGCGCGGCGTCAACGCGGACCTGCCGCCGGTGTGGCTGGTGTACGTCGCGGTGGCCGACCTCGACGCGAGCCTCGCGCGCTGCGAGGCGGGCGGCGGCGCCGTGGTGGTCGGACCGCGGCACATGGGCGCGCACGGCCGCTATGCGGTCATCCGTGATCCGGCCGGCGCGGTGCTCGCGCTGATCGAGCCGGCGCGGTGAGCCGGGTCCGCGGGCCCGCCTGGCTCGACCGGCTGGACGGCGCCGCCACCCGGTGGATGGCGCGCCACGCCATCACGCTGATCCGGGTCGGGCTCGGCATCGTCTTCCTCTGGTTCGGGGCGATCAAGTTCGTGCCGGGCTGGAGCCCCGCCGAGGGACTGGCGGCGGCCACGATCTCCCGGCTCACCGGCGGCACGGTGCCGGCCGTCGTGAGCCTGCCGGTGCTCGCCGCCTGGGAGACCCTGATCGGGATCGGCCTCCTCACCGGGCGGTTCCTCCGGCTCACCCTGCTGCTCCTCTTCCTGCAGCTGCCGGGCACCGTGATGCCGCTCTTCCTCTTCCCCGCGGAGACCTTCACCCGGGTGCCGTTCGCGCCGACGCTCGAGGGCCAGTACATCATCAAGAACCTGGTGCTGGCGGCCGCGGCCCTCGCCGTGGGTGCCACGGTCCGCGGCGGGCGGCTCGTGGCGGAGCCGGGGCGGCGGTGATGCGGGGCGACCGGTTCCTCCTGGCGCTCCTCGCCCTCTGGGCCCTGGCGCTCGTGGCGTCGGGCATCGCGCCCTACGACCGCGCCACCTGGTGGCTCGAGGTCTTTCCGGTGCTGATCGCGGCCCCGCTGCTCTGGCTCACCCGCCGGCGCTTCCCGCTCACCCGCCTCGCCTACGTCCTGATCTTCGTGCACGGGCTGATCCTGATCCTCGGCGGCGCGTACACCTACGCCCGCGTGCCGCCCGGGGAGTGGGTGTCCGACCTCTTCGGCTGGGAGCGGAACCACTACGACCGGCTGGGCCACTTCGCGCAGGGCTTCGTGCCGGCGATCGTCGCGCGCGAGCTCCTGCTCCGCACCTCGCCGCTCCGGCCGGGGAAGTGGCTCTTCACCCTGGTGGCGGCGGCATGCCTGGCGGTGAGCGCCTGCTACGAGTTCATCGAGTGGTTTGCCGCCCTGGCCTTCGGGGG
>DATIBS010000087.1:0-6814 GCA_035457305.1 Gemmatimonadales bacterium | reverse complement strand
TGCAGGCCCTGTCCACCGCCGTGGCCGGGGTGCTCCTGGTGATGATCTTCCGGGACTGGCTCGCCATCCGGCTCGAGGAATAGTGTCGGAGTTCCACAGCCACCGGCTCGAGCGGCGCGCCACCCAGGCGCGCGTGGGGCTCGCGCTGGCCTTCACCGTGCTGCTGGGCGCCTTCTTCCGGGCCCAGGTGGTGGAGCACGAGCGCTTCCGCCTCCGGGCGGAGTCCAACCGGCTGCGGGAGATCCCGCTGGCCGCGCCCCGCGGCGCCCTCCTCGACCGGCACGGCGCGATCATCGCCGACAACATCCCGGGCTACACCGTCCGGATCCTGGCCGTCTCCGCCGACTCGCTCCGCGCGGTGCTCGACCGGATGGCCGAGCTCGTGCCGGTGGATTCCACCGTGCGCGCTCGCGCGCTCGAGCGGTTCCGCCGGACCCCGTACCAGCCCGCGATCGTCTTCCCCGACGCCACGTTCGAGACGGTCTCCCGGCTGGAGGAGCACCGGCCCGTCCTCACCGGCCTGGTGATCCAGTCCGAGCCGAAGCGGCACTACCCCGACGGCCAGGCGGTGGCCCACCTGGTGGGGTACGTGGGCGAGGTCACCGAGCGCGAGCTGGAGGCGAAGCGCTTCCCCGGGGCGCGGCTCGGCACGATCGTCGGGCGGCTGGGGCTGGAGCAGGAGTACGACTCGGCGCTCCGCGGGCGGGCCGGCGTGCGCTACGTGGAGATCAACGCCCGGGGCCGGCTGGTGCGCGAGGACGGCGCCCCCTCGCTCGCCCCCGAGGCGGGACGGCCGCTCACCACGACGGTGGACCTGGGGCTGCAGCGGTACGTGGACAGTCTCTGGACCGCCGACGCCCCCGGGGTGCGCGGGGCGCTGGTGGCGCTCACGCCGGAGGGGGAGATCCTCGCGCTCTACTCGGCGCCGAGCTACGACCCCAACCTCTTCATCGGCGGGATCGCCACCGAGGACTGGCGCCGCCTCACCACCGACTCCGCGCGGCCGATGATGAACCGCGCGATCCAGGCGATGTACAACCCGGCCTCGCCGTTCAAGCTCGCCATCGCCGCGATGGGGATGAAGCGCGGGCTGGTGAACCTGCGCAGCCGGATGCCGATCCTCTGCACCGGCGGGATCCAGGTGGGCAACCGCTACTTCCGCTGCTGGAAGCGCGAGGGGCACGGCAGCCTCGACCTCGAGGGGGCGGTGGCCCAGAGCTGCAACGTCTACTTCTACCAGCTTGGCATGCGCCTCGGGGTGAACGCGATCCTCGAGGAGGGCGCGGCGATGGGGTTCAGCGAGCGGAGCGGGGTGGACCTCGAGAACGAGATCCAGCCGATCTACCCGACCACCACCGCCTACTTCGACCGCCGGTACACCCCGCGGGGCTGGTCGGCCCGCTCGGTGGAGCTCAACTTCTCCATCGGCCAGGGGGAGAACACCCAGTCGCTCATCAACATGGCGGCGTTCTACCAGGCGATGGCGTCGGGCGGCAAGGTCGGCCCGCCCTACCTGGTGAAGCCGCGGGCCGGCCACGTCCGCGACCTCGGCCTCAGCGGGGAGCAGCTCGCCGGCCTGCGGCTCGCGATGGTGCAGGTGGTCCGGCGCGGCACCGCGCGCGCCAGCGCGCAGCAGGAGTTCCAGCTGGCGGGGAAGACCGGCACCGCGCAGAACCCCTTCGGGAAGGACCACGGCTGGTTCCTCGGGTTCGGACCCGCCGACGAGCCGCAGATCATCGTCGGCGCCATCATGGAGTTCGCCGAGCACGGTTCGTCGGTGGCGCCCTACGTGGCGCGGATCATCCGGCGGTTCCTCGTCGGCCCGGAGCCCGCCGAGGAGGCCAAGCCGCTCAACCTCCCGGGGATCGAGGTGGACTCGGCGCCGCGAGTGCTGGAGCTGGGCCCGACCCCCCGGCCGGTGGAGGCGCCGCCCCGCGAGTCGGTCATCACCCCGTCGCTCGAGCCGCCCGTCCCGTGAGGCGAGGACTCGACCGCCCGCTGCTGGTCATCGTCGGCCTCCTGCTGCTGTTCGGGGTCCTGGTGCTCTACTCCGCCGGGCAGACCGACGTCCCCACGGCAGCCACCGGCGCCTGGAAGCGCCAGCTGGTCTGGATCGGCGCCGGCCTGACGATCCTCCTCCTCGCCTCCCGGACCTCCCCCCGGCTGCTGGAGTGGGGGGCGCCGGCGCTCTATGTCTTCTCGCTGGCGCTCCTCGCGCTGACCCTGCTGATCGGCACCGGGTCCGGCACCGCGGCCGGCACGAAGAGCTGGATCGCCATCGGCGGGCACCGGCTCGGGCAGCCGTCCGAGCTGGCCAAGCTCGCGCTCATCCTGATGCTGGCGCGCTACCTCTCCGGCCGGCGCAACGCGCCGCAGACGCTCCATGAGCTCATTCCCCCGGGCCTGCTCGCGGGCATCCCCTTCCTCCTGGTGATGGCGCAGCCGGACCTGGGCAGCGCCATCGTCTTCGTCGGCATCTTCTTCGCGATGCTCTTCTGGGCCGGCACCCCGGGGCGGCTCCTCTTCCTCACCGCCTCCCCCGTCATCAGCCTCCTGCTCGCGTTCAATACCTCGATCTGGGGCGCGTGGATGGTGGGGCTGCTCGTGCTCCTCCTCGTCTGGCGTCCCTACGCCATCGAGGCGGTGACGGTCTACATCGTCAACTCGGCGATGGGGGCGGTGGCCATCCCGCTGTGGAAGCGGCTGGCCCCCTACCAGCAGAACCGGCTCCTCACCTTCCTCAACCCCGAGGTGGACCCGCAGAACGCCGGCTACCAGGCGATCCAGAGCAAGAACGCCATCGGCTCCGGGGGCTGGCTCGGGCACGGCTTCACCGAGGGGCCGCAGAAGCGCCTGGCCTTCCTGCCCGAGCAGTACACCGACTTCATCTTCTCGGTGGTGGGGGAGGAGCTGGGGTTCCTCGGGGTGGCCATCGCCCTGGGCCTCTTCCTGGCGCTCTTCCTGACCCTCGTGCGGGTGGCCCGCCGGGCCACCGACCCCTTCAGCAGCCTGGTGGCCTTCGGGGTGCTCGGGCTCCTCTTCACCCACGTCTTCGAGAACGTGGGGATGACGGTGAACGTCATGCCCATCACCGGCATCCCGCTCCCGTTCTTCTCCTACGGGGGGTCATTCCTGCTCTCCTGCTGCCTCGCCGTCGGGCTTGCTGTCCGGGTGGCCAGGGAGAGCCGATTGGCCGGCTATTCCGAGTAATCACAACGACTTACGAGTTCGGGGCTGGCGCGGCAACGGGCCCGGCCCCACATTTCTTGGCTGGCCGCGCCCCCCGGGCGGCCCTGCCTGGGAGAGGTATGGCCTGGTTCAGGAAGGAACGAAAGCCCCGCACGCCCGTCCGCGAACGGCGCGAGATCCCGGCCGACGCCTGGATCAAGTGCGACCGTTGCGACCACCTGATGCTCCGGGAGAAGTTCGAGCGCTCCCTCCGGGTGTGCCCGGAGTGCGGGCACCACGCCCGGTTCACCGCCGACGGCTACATCGAGCTCCTCAGCGATGAGGGCAGCTGGCGGGAGCTGTGGGACAACCTCCGGTCGGTGGATCCGCTGGAGTTCGAGCACTACGCGCAGCGGACCGCCGCCGCCATCAAGAAGGCGGGGGCGAGTGACGCCATCCTGACGGGACAGGCGCGGCTCGACGGTACGCCCTACCACCTCGGCGTGATGAACTTCGCGTTCATGGGCGGGTCGATGGGCTCCGTGGTGGGGGAGAAGATCACCCGGCTGGCGAATCGCTCGTCCGAACGGCACTGGCCGATGGTCCTGGTGTGCACCTCCGGCGGCGCCCGGATGCAGGAGGGCGTGCTCTCGCTGATGCAGATGGCGAAGACCTCCGCCGCGATCGCCCACCTCGGTTCCCTGGGGCTGCCGTTCGTCACCGTCCTCACCGACCCCACCACCGGCGGGGTCTCCGCCTCGTTTGCGATGCAGGGGGACGTGATCCTCGCCGAACCCGCGGCGGTGATCGGGTTCGCCGGGCAGCGGGTGATCAAGCAGACCATCGGGCAGGACCTCCCCGAGGGCTTCCAGACCGCGGAGTTCCTGCTGGAGCACGGCCAGGTGGACGAGGTCGTCCCGCGGCCGGCCCTGCGGGAGACCCTCTCCCGCCTGCTGCGGCACATGGTGGGGCGGAAGGTGGCGGTCGGGGAGTAGGGAAGTCGGGGAACGGGGAGCGGGGAGCGGGGAGCAGGCCGCCTCCGCCGGCCCGTTGCCCCGGCATCCCACCTCCCGCTCCCCGCTCCCCGGTCCCCGTTCGCCCTCTGTGAACTACGCCTCCGCGCTGGACTTTCTCTTCCCCCGCACCACCACCATCAAGTTCGGCCTCGACACCACGCGGGCGCTGCTCGGCTCGGTGGGCGACCCGCATCGCGTCCTTCCCGCCGTCCACATCGGCGGGACGAACGGGAAGGGGAGTGCCTGCACGCTGGTGGCGGAGGCGCTCGCCGAGGCGGGATTCCGGGTGGGGCTCTACACCTCGCCGCACCTGGTGAGCTTCCGGGAGCGGATCCGGGTCGGCGGGGAGCCCATCAGCGAGGCAGCGGTGGCGATGTGGACCGGGCGGCTCCGCCCCGGGATCGAGCGGCTCGGGGCGACGTTCTTCGAGGCGACCACGGCCATCGCCTTCGCGGACTTCGCCGCGCGCGGGGCCGAGATCGCCGTGGTCGAGGTGGGGCTCGGGGGGCGGCTCGACAGCACCAACGTGCTGGAGCCGCTGGTGAGCGGCGTGACCCACGTGGCGCTCGACCACCAGAAGTACCTGGGCGACACGCTCGAGACGATTGCCCGGGAGAAGGCCGGCATCGCGAAGCCGGGCGCGCCGTTCGTGATCGGCGAACCGGACCGACGGCTGGCGGACGTGCTCGCCCGCGCCGCCGTGGAGGTCGGCGGCGCGCGGCCGGCCGACATCCGCGTGGTGCCCCCGGACCGCCGGTGGACCGGCCCGCTCGGGCTGGCCGGCGCGCACCAGCGGAGGAACGCGGCGTTCGCCGCCGCCGTGCTGGAGCTCCTCCCCGCGCCGTGGCGGCCGGGAGCGGAGCACGTGGCGGTGGCCTTCGCGCGCGTCCGCGTGCCGGGGCGGCTCGACCGGCGGGGCCGGTGGCTCTTCGATGTGGCCCACAATCCGGATGGAGTGGACGCGCTGGTGGCGGCACTCCGTGCCGATCCCCCCCGGCCGCCGGTGCACGCCCTGGTGTCGATCCTGGGCGACAAGGACTGGCCGGAGATGCTGGTGCGCCTGGATGCGGTGACGGACGTGGGCATCCTCACCGTCGCGCCGACGGCGGATGCGCGGCGCTGGGACCTGGGGTGGCTCGCCGCCTGGCTCCGGCGGCGCGACCGGCCGCCCGCCCGGGCGGAATGGCACCTGGTCCCGGACTTCCACGCGGCGCTGGCGCGGGCCCAGGCCGGCGCCGGAACCGTGCTCGTCACCGGCAGCTTCCACACCGTCGGCGACGTCATGGCGGCCCTCGGGTTGGGGCCGGTCTGACGGTCCGGCCGGCGAGAACACGCCGGGTTCGGGTGCCCGCGCAGGAGTTTCCTCACTCCGGCGGCCGGGTCCGGTCAGTTGGCCGAAACCGTTGACCCGGCTAAGTTTCCCGGCCATGCCAGCCCAGGCCCTCCCGGGGTTCCGCGACTTCCAGCCAGACGACCTCGCTTTCCGCGCCCACCTGTTCCGCGTCTGGCGAGAGGTGGCCCGGCGGTACGGATTCGAGGAGTACGACGGACCCCCGCTCGAGCCCCTGGAGCTCTATACCGCCAAGAGCGGGGCCGAGATCGTGGGCCAGCTCTACCACTTCGAGGACAAGGGTGGCCGGGCCGTGGCACTGCGCCCGGAGATGACGCCAACCCTGGCGCGGATGGTCGCGACGCGGGCCGCCGCCCTCAAGAAGCCGATCCGCTGGTTCTCGATTCCCCAGCTGTTCCGGTACGAGCGGCAGCAGCGCGGACGGCTCCGGGAGCACTTCCAGCTCAACTGCGACCTCATCGGCGAGCCCGGCGCGGTGGCGGACGCCGAGATCATCGCGCTCGCGGTGGATGTGATGCGCGCCCTGGGGCTCGGCCCGGCGGACGTGCGGGTGCGGCTCTCGGACCGCCGGGTGCTGGCGGCATTGCTCCGCGGCCACGGCGTGCCGGAGGAGGCCCTCGGCCTGGCGTACCAGGCCATCGACAAGGTGGAACGGAGTGAGCGGGGGGCGCTCGTGACGCAGCTGGTCGCCGCGGGGCTCGACGCCGGCGCGGCGGGCCGGGTGCTGGACGTGGCGGCGCTCCGGGGCCGGGCCGCGGTGGAGGCGGCCCTGGCGGAGACTCCGGGCGGCGTCGAGGCCGGGGCGCCGATGCGAACCGCCCTCGACGCACTCGCCGCCATGGGGCTGGCCGAGTGGATCGAGGTGGATCTCGGCATCGTGCGGGGCCTCGCCTACTACACCGGCACGGTGTTCGAGCTCTTCGATGCCGGCCGGTCGCTCCGGGCCATCTGCGGCGGGGGACGATACGACGACCTGCTCCAGGCGCTGGGTGGGGTGGACCTTCCCGCGCTCGGCTTCGGCATGGGCGACGTGGTGCTGGCCGAGCTGCTCCGCGAGCGTGGGCTCGCGCCGGTGCGCTCCCCGGCGGTGGACGTCTTCGTGGCGGTGGTCACGCCCGCGGACCTCCCGGCAGTGCTGCAGCTGGTGCACGAGCTCCGCGACGCCGGGCTGGGAGTCGAGTATCCCCTCGGTCACCAGGCCCTCGGGAAGCAGCTCAAGCTCGCCGACACCCGGGGCGCCCGCTGGGCGGTGGTGGTCGGCCCCGACGACCGGGCCCGC
>DATIBS010000086.1:0-12911 GCA_035457305.1 Gemmatimonadales bacterium | reverse complement strand
CCGGTGCGCATCCGGACCGGGCTCACCGACCTGGAGTACAGCGAGGTCACCGAGGGCCTGCAGGCGGGCGACTCCGTGCTCACCCTGCCCAGCGCGAGCCTGATCCAGTCGCAGCAGGAATTCCGCCAGCGGATCAACAACATGACCGGGGGCGGCGCCCTGCCCGGGATGCGGTCCCAGCAGTCCGGCACCCAGTCCGGGACCACGGGGAGGTAGCGATGCTCCTCGACGAGATCCTGCGGGTGGCTTTCCAGTCCATCCGCGCCAACAAGCTCCGGTCGATGCTCACGATGCTGGGCATCATCATCGGGGTGGGCGCCGTGATCACCATGGTGGCGCTCGGCACCGGCGCGCAGAAGGCCATCGAGGACCGGATCAACTCCCTCGGGGCCAACCTGCTCACGATCTTCCCCGGGCAGTCCTTCCAGCGCGGTGTGGCGTCGGGCAACCGGGTGAGCCTCACCGTGGACGACGCCGAGGCGCTGGAGCGGGACGCCCGGCAGCTCGTCGCCGTCGTGCCCGAGATGCAGAGCAGCCTGCAGCTCAAGTACGGCAACAAGAACCTGAACGTGAACGTGGTCGGAACCACGCCCAACTACACTTCGGTCCGCAACTACACCGTCCCGCACGGCCGGATGTTCACCGCGGGCGACAACGAGGCGCGCCAGCGCTACGCCGTCCTCGGAGCCTCGGTGCCGGGGATGATGGAGATGAACCCCGCGGCGCTGATCGGGCAGACCATCAGCCTGCGCGGCATTCCCTTCGAGATCATCGGGGTGCTGGGCGAGAAGGGCTCCCAGGGGTCGTGGAACAACCCCGACGAGCAGATCCTCATCCCGCTCCAGACCGCGCGCTTCCGCGTCTTCGGTTCCGACCGGATCCGCTCGCTCTCGGTCCAGGTGGCGGAAGGCGTGCCGCTGGAGCAGGGGATGGTGGACATCGAGCGGGTGCTCCGGCGGGAGCACAAGATCCGGCCCGGGGGCGAGAACGACTTCCAGATCCGGAACCAGCAGGAGATCCTGGCCACCCAGCAGGCCGCGACCCAGGTCTTCACCATCCTGCTCGCCAGCATCGCGGGGGTGAGCCTGATGGTGGGCGGCATCGGGATCATGAACATCATGCTGGTGTCCGTCACCGAGCGGACCCGCGAGATCGGCATCCGGAAGGCCCTCGGTGCCACGCCCGGCAACATCCTGCTCCAGTTCCTCATCGAGGCGCTGGTGCTCTGCCTCGTCGGCGGCGTCATCGGCATCCTGCTCGGCAGCGGCGCGTCGATCCTGCTGGCGAAGTGGCAGCAGTGGAACATGTCGGTCTCGCCGGGGGCGGTGGCGCTGGCCTTCCTGTTCAGCGCGGCGGTGGGGCTCTTCTTCGGCATCGTCCCGGCCCGCCGCGCCTCGAAGCTCGACCCGATCCAGGCGCTGCGGTACGAGTAGTCGCAGGTCGCCAGTCGCGAGTCACGAGTCGGTACCGCCGACTCGCGGCTCGCGACTCGTGCCCCACGGCTCCCGACTCCCTCGACCACCCCATTACCTTCCGCCCCCGTGCTCACCTTCCTCCTCCTCGCTGCCCTTCAGCAGCCCGCCGCCGTCGCGCCCGGGGGACCGGCGGTCCCGGGGGCCGGCGCCCCCCAGGTGACGATCCCGCGGCTGGAGGGCGATACCGCCCGCATCACCGTGGACGGCCTGCTCGACGAACCCGCCTGGCGCGCCGCGGCGCGGCTCACCGGCTTCCACCAGTACCGGCCCGTGGACGGCCGCCCCGCCGCCGAGCGCACCGAGGTCCTGCTCTGGTACTCGCCGGAGGCGATCCACGTCGGCATCCTCGCCTTCGATTCCGACCCCGGCGCCATCCGCGCCACGGTCGCGGACCGGGACAACCTCGGCAACGACGACCGGGTCGCCCTCTTCCTGGACACGTTCAACGACCGGCGGCGCGCCTACTTCTTCACCGTCAACCCGCTCGGAGCCCAGGCCGACGGCATCCGGAGCGAGGGCACCGGCAGCGCCGGCAACCTCTTCGGCGCCTCCGATGACTTCAATCCCGACTACACCTGGGACTCCAAGGGCGTGCGGACGCCCGAGGGCTATGTCGTCGAGCTGCGCATCCCCTTCAGCAGCCTCCGCTTCCCGGGCAGCGGCGAGCAGGTCTGGGGCGTCAACGTCACCCGGATCACCCAGCGCACCGGCTACGAGGACACCTGGACCGACGTCCGCCGGGCCAACGCGAGCTTCCTGGTCCAGAGCGGGTCCCTCGCCGGCCTGCGCGACCTCGACCGGGGGATGGTGGTCGAGGCCCAGCCCTTCATGACCACCAGCTGGCGCGGGGTGCGGGACGCCGGCGGCTCCTTCAGCCGCGAGGATCCCGACCCGAGCTTCGGGGCGAACCTCAAGTTCGGGTTCACCAAGCTCGCGTTCGACGCCACGGTGAACCCCGACTTCAGCACCGTCGAGTCCGACGTCGGCCTGGTCACCGTCAACGAGCGCTTCGCCCTGTTCATCCCGGAGAAGCGGCCGTTCTTCCTCGAGGGCATCGAGCTCTTCTCCACGCCCCAGCAGCTGGTGTACACCCGGCGCATCGTGGATCCCGACGTGGGCGCGAAGCTCACCGGCAAGCTCGGCCGCCTCGGCATCGCCTACCTCGCGGCCGTGGACGGCGCGGACCAGGGCCACGCCGTGTTCAACGTCCTGCGCCTCCGGGGCGACGTGGGCGCCAACTCGCTCACCGGCTTCACCCTGACCGACCGGAGGGAGGGGAGCGCCTTCAACAGCGTGGCGTCGGCCGACGCACGGATCGTCTTCGCCAAGCTCTACTTCGTGGAGACCCAGCTGGGCGGCTCCTGGACCGGCGACGCGGGGAGCACCCGGAGCGGCCCGCTCTGGAAGCTCGAGTTCGACCGCACCGGGCGGCAGTGGGGCTTCAACTACCAGGTCAACGGCATCAGCCCCGACTTCGTCACCGAGGCCGGCTTCGTCAACCGCACCGATGTCGTCACCGCCCGCGCCTTCAACCGGCTCAGCTGGTACGGCGCGCCCGGGGCGGCGCTGGAGAACTTCACGACGTTCTTCGGGCTCAACCGGCTGTGGGACTACACCGGGTGGGAGGCGGGCGACGCGCAGGAGGGCCAGGACGAGGTGAACTTCAACACCACCTGGCGCGGCGGCTGGCAGCTCAACGGCAGCGTCGGCCGGGAGTTCTACGACTTCGATCCCGCCGACTATGCCGGGTACGAGGTGGCCGGCCCCGGCGGGCCCGCGCCCTTCACGCCGGTGGCGGGCGTCGACGGGCTCTGGCGCGCCGGGATCGAGGCGGCGACCCCGACCTTCCGTCACTGGGAGGCCGAGGTCGGCCTGGAGGCCGGCGCCGTCCCGCTGTTCGACGAGGCCACCGAGGGGCGGGGGCTCGAGGTCGAGGCCGAGGTCGAGGTCCGTCCGGTGCCGTCGCTCCGCGCCTCGGCCCGGCTGGTCTACGCCCGGCTCGAGCGGCGGGACGGCTCCGAGTTCGCCCGGGCCGTACTCCCCCGGATCGGGATCCAGTACCAGCCGACCCGCGCGCTCTTCTTCCGCGTGATCACCGAGTACCGCGCGCAGCGGCAGGCGGCGCTGCAGGACCCGGTCACCGGGGACCCGCTGGTCGTGGATGGCGCACCCGCGGTGGAGGAGGAGGACAATGGCCTCCGCACCGACTGGCTCGTCTCCTATGAGCCGGTGCCCGGCACCGCGGCCTACATCGGCTACGGCGCCACCCTGGGCGGCGGCGAGGCGTTCGACTTCGGCGCCCTGCAGCGGCAGGAGGACGGGTTCTTCCTCAAGGTCTCGTACCTCATCCGCCGGCCGTAGGGCCGACCCCCGCCACGGGCTTTGACCTTTGGCCCGCCGGCCTGCACCTTCTCCCCGGACCCCAACGGACGGACCGCCCTTGACCCGAGCTCACATCCTCGGCACCGGCTTTCATGTGCCCGATCTCGTCGTCACGAACGACGAACTGGCGCAGCGCATGGACACCTCGGATGAGTGGATCCGCAGCCGCACCGGCATCGAGCAACGCCGCTGGGTCCGGGAAGGGGAGACCGGGGCCGACCTCGCCCACGCCGCGTCGCTCAAGGCCCTCGAGGCGGCGGGGATGGCCCCCGGGGATGTGGAGGCCATCGTCTACGCCACGAGTTCGCCCGACCACTTCTGCCCCGGCGGCGGGGTCTACCTCCAGCAGCGGCTCGGGGTGGGGCCGATCCCCGCGATCGACGTCCGCACCCAGTGCAGTGGGTTCATCTACGCCCTCGCGGTGGCGGACGCCTGGGTGCGGACCGGGATGTACCGCCGGCTTCTCGTCGTGGGCCAGGAGATCCAGTCCACCGGGATGCTGATGACCACCGAGGGGCGCCACGTCAACGTGATCTTCGCCGACGGCGCCGGGGCCGTCGTGGTCGGGGAGAGCCCGGCCCCCGACCGCGGCCTCCTCGCCTTCGACCTCGGCAGCGACGGCGCCCACGCCGACAAGCTCTGGGTGGACGCGCCGAGCTCCGCGCGGCACCCGCGGATCAGCGCGGCCGACCTCGAGGCCGGGCGGCACTGGCTGCAGATGGACGGGAAGGAGGTCTTCCGCCACGCCGTGACGAGGATGCCGGAGTCCGCGGGAAAGGCCCTGGCGAAGGCCGGATTCGGCTTCGGCGACGTGGACCTCCTGATTCCCCACCAGGCCAACCTCCGGATCTCCGAAGCCATCCAGAAAGGCCTCGGGCTCCGCGACGACCAGGTCTACAACAACATCCAGCGGTACGGGAACACCACCAGCGCCACCATCCCGATCGCCCTCGACGAGGTGGTCCGGTCGGGCCGGGTGCAGCCGGGTAACCTGCTGGTATTCACCGCCTTCGGTTCCGGGTTCCTGTGGGGAAGCTGCGTGGTGCGCTGGTAGCTGAAACATTCCGGCGGGCTGTTTCGTAATGCAACACACCAGCCTCGGGAGCGTCACATGTGGGAGTTGCTGCAGGTCGGCCTGATCGCCGCGGCCGGAGTGTTCGGGTTCGTCGCCGCCAGACGGTTCGTGCGGGGCCGGCTCCGGTTCGTCGACGCGGTCTATTCGCCCGCGGCGCCGTTCATCGCCGCGGCGGTCGCGGCCCTCGTGGCCTGGCCGGTGGCGGCGATCCTCCCGGTGATCACCGCAAAGTATGCCGCCCTCTTCGCGATCGGGGTCGGGATGGGCACGTCGAGCGGGGTGCGCGACCTCAAGCGGCTGGCGCTGCCGCGGTAGGGGTCGAAGGTCGATGGTCGCAGGTCGGAGGCCCTCGCCCCCCTCCTTCGACCTGTGACCTTCGACCTTTGACTATCTTACCGCCATGCCCACCATCGACTGCACCCGCTGCGGGCAGACCCGGGAGGCGATGCCGTTCCGTCCCTTCCCCAACGAACTCGGCCGGCGGGTCTTCGACGAGATCTGCGGCCCCTGCTGGGGCGAGTGGCTGCAGCAGCAGCAGGCCCTGATCAACCACTACGGGATCAACCTGCGGGACCCGAAGGCGAAGGAGTTTCTCTACAGCAACCTGGAGCAGTTCCTCTTCCGGACGCAGGCCGACCCCTCGGCCTGATTCTCCCGCCCGGAAGCGAACCGGCGCCCGGCCCCGTCCCTTGTCGGTGGCCGGGCGTCGTGTTTGGGGACGCCGGGACGGAGGGAAGGTGGGTTGCAGCCGTGCGCGGTGCGCAACCCGCGGTCCCGCCGTCTATCTCTCCGCCCCCGCCGGCCGGAACACCAGGTCGAAGGCGAGGAAGAGGGTCTTCGCGAAGGGATAGAAGGCGACCGGCATCGCCACCATCAGCAGGGCGCCGCCGTACTGCAGCAGGCGCCATGGCGGATCGGGCCAGGTCAGGATCAGCACGCCCACGAGGATCGCGGCGAAGAGGAGTTCGGCGGCGATCAGGTTGAACAGGTAGGTCCCGACCTGGTAGCCCGGTTCCCCGCGGTCGAGGCGGAGGCCGCATTCGAGGCAGCTGGAGCGAAGCCGGAAATAGGAGAGGAAGATCCCGCCGTGGCCGCAGTTGGGGCACCGGCGGCCCAGGGCGCGGGTCGCGAGCAGGAGGAGCCGGCGCGGTCGGAAGTCGGGAGTCGGGGGCGGCGTCGCCACCCCCGGAATCTAGCGGCGCGGGCTCGGAGCCGAGGCCGGCGGCGGCGCGAGGACGCCGGCAAGCGTGATGCGCTTCCGGCTCCGGAGCACGTCGAGCGTGACCCGCTCGCCCGGATCGTAGCTCCGGAGGATGCGCGCGAGGTGCGCCGGGCCCGAGGGCGTGCGGCCGTCCACCGAGAGGATGACGTCGCCGCCGCGGAGCCCGAACGGCGCGCCGGTGTCGGCCCGGGTCACCAGCACGCCCTTCGCGGTGCCGAAGTACTCCGCCAGCGACGGGTTCATCGTGGCGAACTCCAGTCCGGCGAGCGGGCCGGCGAGGCGCACCCACGCCATCGCCTCGGGCGCCGGCCGCGTCGGGGCGACCCGCTCGTAGGTCCGGGACAGCTCGGACTGCCGCTCGGCCACCCGGGCGAGCTCCGCCTGCCGCTCCGCGAGGGCCCGCTCCAGGACCTCGACCCGGACCATCTCCTTCCGGCCCCGCATCGAGTCGAGCCGCGCCACCAGCACCTGGTAGTCGGGTTCCGGCGCCGTCACGAGGCTCGCCGTGCGCCGGTCGGCGCCGCGCCGGAACTCGACCGCCACGGTGTCGTTCGGCTCGAGGCGGGCCGCCAGCTCGATGAGCCGGATGCCGGGCGAGACCGTCCGCGCCATGGCCGCCTCGCCGCCGGTCCCCTCCACCAGGACGCTCCGGCCCGCCAGTCGCACCACGAGGTCGCCGGAGCGGAGTCCCGCCCGGTCCGCCGGCCCGCCGGGGGAGACGGCGGTGACGAGGGCGCCGATCGAATCGGTCACCCGCGGCTCGATGCTCACGGTGATGCCCATCCGCGCGCGCCGGAGCGGGAACACCTGCACGTCGAACGCGCGCTCGGCCGGGGGCGCCCACCGCATGCGGGGAGCCTCCGCGGGGGGCGGGGTCGGCGTCGGCTGGCGGACCGGCTCCTGGGCCGCGGCCGGGACGGCGAGGACGAGGACGAGGACCAGCGCGGGAGCGGAGGCGAAGCGCATGGTCAGAGCCCCACGTTGCTCGCGCTCGCGAGGTGCACGTCCACCAGGGCGTCGAGCAGGCCCACCCGCTCGCGCCAGAGCTGCACCATCACGTCCTGGCGCTCGGCCGCGTCCAGGAACTGCGAGGACTCCAGCTCCCGATCCAGCCGGGCGATCCGCTCCTCCAGCTGGCCCGCGACGGCGGCCGTGTAGCCGTCCACGACGCGCGCCTCCGGCCCGTAGGCGCGGATGGCCTCCTCCAGCATGCGCGACTGCGCCATCACCGAGCCGAGCTCGGTCGACGCCTCGAGCCGCGCGGGAGCCGCGAGGTCGCGGACCACCACCGCCGCCAGCAGCGACGCCGCGAGCGCCACGCTCCCCACGCCCGCCCACCGCACCCGCCGCCGCCGCTGCTCCGCCGCCAGCCGCCCCTGTACCGCCGCCCACTGGTCCCGCGAGGGCCGGAGCGCGGGCAGGGCGCGGAGCCGCGCCGCCCGCTGCTCCAGCCGGCGGAACTCCTCGGCGCAGGCCGCGCAGCGCTCGAGGTGGTCCCGCGCCTCGGTGGTGCCCGGCTCGACGCCCGGCTCGCGAAGGGCGAGCAGCTGCTCCAGCGACAGGTGCGCGCTCACGCGGTCACCTCCTCGCCGAGCCAGCGGCGCAGCCGATGATGCGCCCGCGCGAGCTGGGACTTGGAGAAGCTCGTGGTCTTGCCCATCAGCGCGGCGATCTCGTCGTGGGTGTAACCCTCCACGTCGTGGAGCCAGACCACGGCACGGGCGGTGTCGGAGAGCCGCTCCAGGGCGGCCTCGAGGTCCATGCGGAGACCCACGTCCTCCCGCCGGAAGGCCATCACCTCGTCGTGCAGCTCGTCGGTGTCGCGGTACTTGTTGCGCCGGAGGCGCATCAGCGCCTTGCTCGCGGCGATCGTGCGGATCCAGCCCCAGAGGCTCCCCTCCGCCCGGAAGGTGCGGATGCTCCGGCAGACCTCGAAGAAGGTCTCCTGCAGCACGTCCTCGGCGTCCTCCACCGAGCGGCAGATCCGGCGAGCCAGGTTGTAGACCGGGGATTCGAACGCGCGGTAGATGGCCTCCAGCGCCGCCGCGTCGCCGGCGCGCGCCCGCGCCACGACCGACTCGGCGTCCGCCAGGAGGAAGGAATCCATCACCAGGGTCCGGGACATGTCGTTCTAGGGATGCCGGGAAGGGGTGAAACGTCGCACCCCGGCCCCGGCAGAACCCCTCATCCTACGTGGAGATGGGTCCGGACGTTTCAGTCCCTGAAACGTGCCGTCGTGCCGGCCAGCGGTCCCCCTACCCCACCACCAGGTTCACCAGCCGCCCCGGCACGTAGATCCGCTTCCGGATCTCCCTTCCGCCCGTGAACCGGAGGGTGGTCTCGTCGGCGAGTGCCGCCTCCAGCACCGCCTCCTCGCCGGCACCCCGGGCCACTTCCACCTTGGAGCGGGTCTTCCCGTTCACCTGGACCACGATCTCGATCCGGTCCTCCACCGTGAGCGCCGGGTCCCAGGACGGCCAGGCGGCGTCGAAGACGCTGGTCTCGTGCCCCAGTCGCTCCCAGCACTCCTCGGCAAAGTGCGGGGCGAAGGGGGCCAGCATCACCACCATCTCCTTCACCAGGTGCCGCTCGCAGCAATTCGACTCCCGCACGGTGTTGAGCAGCTCCATCTGCGCGGCGATGGCGGTGTTGTAGCTCAGCGCCTCCATCGCCTCGGTGACCTTCCGCTTCGTCTGGTGCCACTTCACCACCACGCTCTTGTGGAGCTCGCTGCCCATCAGCGTGGTGCGCTCGCACTGGTCCACCAGCGCCCACACCTTGTCGAGGAACCGGCGCGGGCCGCTGATGCCCTCGTCCCGGAAGTCCCCGCCCTCCTGGAAGGGGCCGAGGAACATCAGGTAGAGCCGGAACGTGTCGGCGCCCCACTTCGCGATGTACTCGTCGGGGATGACCACGTTCCCCCGGGACTTCGACATCTTGGCGCCGTCCTTCACGATGAGGCCGTGCGCCCGGAAGCGGCGGAAGGGCTCCTCGAAGCCCACATGGCCCAGGTCGTGGAGCACCATCGCGATGAACCGGCTGTAGAGCAGGTGGAGCACCGCGTGCTCGTTTCCGCCGATGTACATCGTCACCGGGCACCACTTCGCCGTGCGCTCCCGGTCGAAGGGGCGGTCGGCGAACTCCGTGCTCGGGTAGCGGAGGTAGTACCAGGCCGAGTCGAGGAAGGTGTCCGAGACGTCGGTCTCGCGCCGGGCAGGGCCGCCGCAGGCGGGGCACGGGACGTAGTACCACTCCCCGTGCCGGGCGAGCGGCGACACGCCGGTGTCGTCGGGTCGGAAGTCCTCGATCGGCGGGAGCAGCACCGGGAGCTGGTCCTCCGGCACGGGCACGGTGCCGCAGGCGTCGCAGTAGATCACCGGGATCGGCGGGCCCCAGTACCGCTGGCGCGAGATGGTCCAGTCGTACAGGCGGTACTGGACCCTGGGCGTCGCCGTGCCCCGCTCGGCGAGCCACGCCACGATCGCGCGCTTGGCCTCGGTCACCGGGAGCCCGTCGAACCGCCCCGAGTTCACCAGCCTCCCGGCCACGTTGTCCACGAACGCCTCGGCCAGCGGCGTGCCGGCGTCCTCGTCCTCCCCGGCCACCACCCGGACCACCGGCAGGCCGAACCTCCCGGCGAACTCGAAGTCCCGCTCGTCGTGGCCCGGCACCGCCATGATGGCACCGGTGCCGTACTCCATCAGCACGTAATCCGCGATCCACACCGGCACCGGGGCCCCCGTCGCGGGATTCGTCGCGTGGCCGCCGGTGAAGACCCCGGTCTTCTCCTTGTCGGCCACCTTCCGGCTGACGAGGTCCTGCTTCGCCGCGGCCGTGCGGTAGGCCTCCACCGCCGCGCGGCGGTC
Organism: Gemmatimonadales bacterium; assembly: GCA_035457305.1. Taxonomy (GTDB): domain Bacteria; phylum Gemmatimonadota; class Gemmatimonadetes; order Gemmatimonadales; family GWC2-71-9; genus JAICEH01. The sequence goes on along the minus strand of DATIBS010000086.1, from coordinate 2,891 downwards.
CGGGGCGGTGAGCCGGTCCACCAGGGGGTGCTCCGGCGCCAGCACCATGAACGTGGCTCCGAAGACCGTGTCGGGCCGGGTGGTGAACACCCGGATGGCGCCCCCGCCCTCGAGCGCGAAGTCGAGCTCCGCCCCCTCCGACCGCCCGATCCAGTTCCGCTGCGCCGTGGTGGTGGTGTCCGACCAGTCCATCTTCGACCGGTCGTCCAGGTTCTCGAGCAGCCGTCCGGCGTACTCGGTGATCCGGAAGAACCACTGCTCGAGGAGGCGCTGCTCCACCGCGGTGCCGCACCGCTCGCAGTGGCCGTCCACCACCTGCTCGTTGGCCAGCACCGTCTTGCAGCTCGGGCACCAGTTGACCGCGGCCTTCTTCTTGTAGGCCTTCCCCGCCTTCAGCAGCTGGAGGAAGATCCACTGGGTCCACTTGTAGTAGGCCGGGTCCGTGGTCGAGAGGACGTGGTCCCAGGCGAACATCCCGCCGATGCGGGTGAGCTGGCGGGTGAAGTTCGCGATGTTCTGCGGGATCAGCTCGGCCGGGTGCACCCCGACCTTGATGGCGTAGTTCTCGCTGTGGATCCCGAAGGCGTCGAAGCCGATCGGCTCGAAGACGTCATGGCCCTGGAGCCGCTTGAACCGCCCGTAGGTGTCGCTTCCGGTGAAGGCGAACATGTTCCCCACGTGGAGCCCCTCCGCCGAGGGGTAGGGGAACATCATGAGGTTGTAGAACGGCCGGTCCGCCCCGGCGAGGTCCGCCTCGTTGGTGCGGCGCTCGGCCCAGCGGGCCTGCCACTTCGCCTCGACGGCCTGGGGGTCGTACGAGTCGGGGGCGGGATGGCGGTCGGTCATGCGTCCGGTCGGGCTCGGGTGATGGCCAGCCGGGAAATCTAAGCGGCCCCCGGCCCGGGCGGGCCGGGGCCCCGCTTGCCGCGCGGGGCCCGGAGTTCGTAACCTTCCCGGGACCACCCCATCACCACCCCTGCAGGGGGCCCAATGCCTCGCTGGTTCGCCGGCGTTCCCTCGCTCGTCGTCCTGCGCGTCCTCGGCGGCTTCTATCTGCTCGCCGTGGCGGCCACCGGGCTCGCGCTCTGGGCCCTGCACCGCCTCGCCGGACTCGGGCCCGCGCCGGCGCAGCTTCCCGCCACCCTCGGCGTGGTGGCGGCAATGCTCCTGCTCATCGCCTGGTGCATCGCCGCGTGGATCGAGCGGCGGGTGTTCCGGCAGCTCGGCGTGGCCCAGGCGGTGGCCGCCGCGGTGGCGGGAGGCGACCTCACGGTGCAGGTCGAGGGCCTCTCGGCGCGGGACCCGCTCACCAGCGGCATCGGCCGGATGGTCGGGAGCCTGCGGGAGCTCGTCGGAGCCATCCGCAACGCCGCGGCGGAGGCCGCGGCGATGGCGCAGCAGATCTCCGCCTCCACCGAGGCGATGTCCGCCTCCACCCAGGAGGTGGCCGGCACCACCGGCGACCTCACCGAGCGGGCCAACCGCCAGGCCCAGACCGTGCGCGCCGCGGCGGAGGACGCCGCACGCATCCTCGCCATCGTCGAGGCGCTCGCCGCGGGCGCGGTCGAGGCGGCCGAGCGGAACGCGGCGCTCGCGCGCCTGGCCCGCTCGCACCGGGAGCGGCTCGACGCGAGCACGGCGGAACTCGAGCGGCTGGCCGGCGAGGCCGAGCGCGCCGCCGCCGACGCCGAGGCGCTGGGCGAGTCCTCCGCCCAGATCGAGGCGTTCATCGCCCAGACCAAGGCGATCGCCAAGCAGACCCACATGCTGGCGCTCAACGCCGCCATCGAGGCCTCGCGGGGCGACGCCCAGGGGGCCGGTCGCGGCTTCGGCGTGGTGGCAGAGGAGGTGCGGAAGCTCGCCGGCCAGGCCCAGCAGGCCGCCACCACCACGAGCACCACGGTGGAGCAGGTGGTCGATCGCGTCCGGACGGCGCGCGAGCGACTGCTCCGGCTGGGGGAGGGCGGGCTGGCCGCTCGCGACGCGGCGCGCGCCGCCGCCGAGGGGCTGGCGCGCGTCGCGGCCGACGCGGACGCCACCGACGCCTGGACCCGGCGGATCTCGCAGTCGGCCGACGAGGTGCGGGGGCTGGTCGGCGGCATCGGCGAGCGGATGCGGGAGGTCTCCGCCGGGACCGAGGACTACGCCGCCTCTGCGGAGGAGATCGCCGCTGCTGCCGAGCAGCTCTCGGCCTCCACCCAGGAAATCGCGGCCTCGGCGCACCATCTCGCCGAGGCCGCGGAGCGCCTCACCGGCGCCGTGGGGGGATTCCGGGTCTAGGGTCCGGCCGCCGGCGGAGGCTCGGCCGCGACCGTCACCCCGAGGATCCGTCCGGTGAAGCGGTTCGCGCCGCACTCGTCGGTCACCGGCGTCTCGTTGTCCATCCCCACGTCCACCCCTTCCTCCGAGGGGAAGTGGGGCTCGGTCCGCTCGACCCGCCGCTCGACGACCACCGCCCCGCCCACCGCCAGCCGGCTCACCCCGCCCGAACCCGGCGCCCCCCCCGTCGTAGGTGACGGTGGACGTGATCGTGTGCCGCCCCGGGGGCCAGCGGCGTCGGCGCGGAAACCGTGGTGCCCTCGAGCCGGAGCCTGGAGCGCTCCACGAGTGGGAACATGGACGCCGTTCGACGCGCACTGGATGGGGAGCCTGCCACGCCCGTGCTCCCAGGGCTCCCATCCGGCCAGGCTCACTTGCCTTGGTGCAGCAGGAACCCCACGGTGAGGGTGAGGTCGTTCTTGAACTTGCTGTCCACGGTTGCTTCGGCTTCCTCGCCGAACTCGTCCTGGAAGAAAGCCTCCAGGTCGGCGGCATCGAAGGGCTTGCTGCTGTAGAGGAAGTCGCCGAGCTCCACGCGGAGCTTCAGCATGTCCGCGACCGAGTGGAGGATC
>DATIBS010000085.1:0-4503 GCA_035457305.1 Gemmatimonadales bacterium | reverse complement strand
GAGCGCGAGCGGCAGGACCCAGCCGAGGCGGCGCGGCGCACGGGTTCCGGTGGGGGGGAGCATTGGGACCGTATCCGGCCCCGGCACCGCGCTCGCGGCGCGGAGCGCGGCGGCGAAGGGCCCCGGGCCCCCGTGCCGATCCGCCGGTGATCGCGCGATCGCCCGGAAGATCGCTGCGTCCACCGGCTCCGGGACGCCCTCGCGCATCGCCCGGATGGGGGGCGGGATGGTGGTGAGGCGGAGCGCGCTGATCGCCTGCGCCGTCGCCCCGACGAACGGCGGCCGCCCGGCCAGCATCTCGTACGTCACGCAGCCCAGGCTGTACTCGTCGGTCCGGCCGTCGAGCGAGGGATCGGCCGCAGCCTGCTCCGGGCTCATGTAGGCCGGGGTGCCCACCACGAACCCGCTGCTCGTGACCCGATCGCCGCCGGCGGTGTCGATCGCGCGGGCCACGCCGAAGTCCGCCACGACGGCCTGGCCCTCGAGCAGGAGGATGTTCTCCGGCTTGATGTCGCGGTGGATGACGCCCTGCCGATGGGCGTATTCGAGGGCGGCGGCCGCCTGGCTCGTGATCGCGACCGCCTCGGCCAGGGGCAGCTGCCGCTCGCGCTCGATCCGCGCCCGGAGCGTCTCCCCGGGCACGAAGGGCATCACGAAGTAGAGGAGCCCGGCCGCCTCGCCGGAGTCGAGCAGGGGGACGATGTTGGGATGGAGCAGCCCGGCGGCGATCCGGATCTCGTGGTGGAAGCGGTCGGCGCCGAGCGCCGCGGCCAGCTCGGGATGGAGGACCTTGATGGCCACCTCCCGGGCGTGACGGAGGTCCCGGGCCTGGTAGACCCGGGCCATCCCGCCGTGCCCGATCTCGCCCCGCACCTCGTACCGGTCGGCGAGTGCCGCGCCCAGCCGCTCCACCACCTTCATGGGATCCCCTCCGCGCGCCCCGTCGCCAATCTCGACCCCGGACCGGCGTGGCGCCACCCCGCCGCTCACCGCGTGATGTGGACGGGAGGCTCACTATTCACTAGCTTCGCGGGAACGACGGAGACGCCGTGGCCGAGTCCCCCCTGCCCGACCTCTACGAGGTGCTCCAGGTCTCGTCCACCGCCGACGCGGAGACGATCGACCGGGTCTTCCGCCACCTCGCCAAGCGCTACCACCCCGACAACGCCGAGAGCGGCGACGCCGACCGCTTCACCCTGGTGATGCACGCGTTCGAGCTGCTCTCCGACCCCGAGCAGCGCGCCCGGTACGACGCCCGGCGGGACCAGGCGCTCCAGGCGCGCTGGCGGGTCTTCGACCAGGGCACCGCCACCGACGACCTCGCCGCCGACCGCCGGGTCCGCATCGCCCTCCTCTCCATCCTCTACACCGCCCGGCGGAACGACGCCGAACAGCCCGGCCTCGGGATCGTGGACCTCGAGCGGATGCTCGGCTGCCCCGAGCATCACATGAAGTTCCACGTCTGGTACCTGCGGGAAGTCGGCCTGATGCAGCGGCTGGACAACGGGCTGCTGGCGATCACGTCGAGGGGCGTGGACTGGGTGCTCGATCTCGGCGGGCCGGTCCACACCGGCCGCGCCCTGCTCGAGGCCGGTGAGCCAGCGTCCAACGGTGCCGGGAAGGGTGCGGCTACGGCTGCAACCGGATAGTCACCGCCCCCTCGGCCTCCACCACCTCACCGCCGGCGAACTCCGCCCGGAAGCCGGGGCCCCGCACCACCACCTTCCCTCCCTCCCGCACGACTTCGGGCCGGGCCGGCAGCACGAAGGCCACCCGCCGCACGCCGTTGAAGAGCGGATGCGCCCCCGCCGCCTCGGTGAAGGCCTCGAGGTCGGCCTCGCCGTCCACCCCCTCCACCGTGCCGGCCTCGTTGCCGAGCCGGAGGAAGCGGGTGTGGAGCACGCCGCCCTCCGCCCGCTCCAGGTTGAGCGGGTCGAAGCCCTGGGGCCAGAGCGGCTTCCCGGCCGCCGGCTCCACCACCAGCCGCCAGCCCGGCCGGGCGTCGAACGCACGCCGCCGCTCCCCGCGCGCTGCCACCACCGCCCCGGCATCCGCCCGAGCCCGGGCCTCGACGGCCGCCTTCTCAGCCCTGTCCATCGCACAATCCCCGTTCCCCGTTCCCCGTTCCCCGTTCCCCCCGAGCGCGTCGCTCAGCATCACGTCCAGCGCCTGGTGATCGTTGCGCTCGAGCTCCGCCTGCCACCCCGGCCGGAACCGGTCGAGCAGGAACGCGAGCGCCGGGCCCACCACGTAGAACCGGTCCCGGACGCCGGTGGCGGGCCACTCCGCCTCCGGGATCGCCACCGTGGTGCGGCCCGGGGCCCGGAGCTGGATGTAGGTGGCCAGCCCCTCGTTGAGCTCGTTCCCCCGCTCATAGGCGGCGAACGCGGAGTCCATGGCGGCAAACCGCTGGCGGCGCGCGTCGAGCGCACCGCGGGTGTGGCACGCCGCGTCGGCTGGACCGGCGGCCGCGAGCGCCCGCCGGAGCGCCGCCGACTCGAGCCGGCGGAGTGCCAGCAGTCGCGCGTCGTCGAACGGATAGAGGAAGAGGTCGCCCTCGTTGCCGATCCAGGCCGGGTGCCGGGCGCGCTGGAAGACGTGGAAGGCCTCGTGCAGTGCCACCGCCGCCAGCACCTCCGGCGATTGCGACGCCCGGGGGCCGTCGGCCAGCAGCGTGGCGGTCGGGATGCCGCCGATGTCGGCGCTCGAGTTGGACGTCGCGGCCGGGTGCCGGCCCTCCCAGCGGTGCATGCCGTCCCCCGCGGGTGCGAATCCCTCGGGCGGCGCCGGGTGGCGGAAGAGGAACGTCGCCGAGCCGGTGTAGATGGCGAGCGGGATCCGGAGCGGCTCGTAGCCCGGCCAGAGCGGCGCCGTGCCGAGGCGCTCGACCTCCGCCGCGATCGCGCGCGCGCGCCCGGGCTCGGCCGCGGCCTGGCCGAAGGCCGGCGTCGCCGGGAGCAGGAGGGCCGCGGCAGCCGCGAGCCGGCGCACCTCAGGCGTTCCGAAGCGTCGCATCCACGTCCCTCCCCGTCCGGGCCATGATGGCCGGCAGCGCCTCGACGTCGGCGAGCGTCGTGCGGAAGTTAACGATGCAGGCCCGGAGCGCGTAGCGGCCGTCCACCACGGCATTGGAGACGAACGCCTCGCCCTCCCGCTGGATCCGGTCGACGATCGCCTTGTTGAGGCGGTCGAGGTACTGCCCGTGGCTCCCCGCCTCGGCCCGCAGATCCGGCGGGACGTAACGGAAGGTCGCGATGCTGAGGCGGCAGGAGAGCGCCTCGAGCTCCGGCCGGGCGGCCACCGCGCGGTGCAGCGCCCGCGCGAGGGCGATGTCCTCGCGGATCAGCCGCACGATCCCCTCGCGGCCCGCCTGCCGCAGCCCGAGCCAGACCTTGAGCGCGCGGAACCCGCGGCTGTTCTGCGGGCCCAGGGCGAGGAAATTGACCGGCGGGTCGTCCGGGTCGCCGGCGAAATTGTAGTAGACCGGGTCGAAGCTGAAGGTGCGGCTCAACTCGTCCGGGTCGCGCACCAGCACGCACCCCGCCTCGAGCGGGGCATAGAGCCACTTGTGCGGGTCGAGCGCGATCGAGTCGGCCTCCCGGAGCGCCCGGAGGTCGGGGTCGCTCTCCGGCAGGACCGCGGCCGGGGCGCCGTAGGCCCCGTCCACGTGGAACCAGAGGTCGTGCGCGCGGCAGGTGAGCGCGATGGCCCGGAGCGGATCCACCACGCCCGTGCCTACCGTGCCCGCCGTGCCCACCACCGCGATCGGACGGAGGCCGGCCGCGCGATCGGCGACGATGGCGGCCTCCAGCGCATCCGGCCGCATCCGTCCCTCGCCGTCCACCGGAATCCAGCGGATCGCCTTGGTGCCGAGCCCCATCAGGTCGGCGGCCTTCTGCACCCAGGTGTGGGCCTCGCTCGAGGCGTACACCACGAGCGGCGGCAGGCCGCGCACCCCGTCGGCCCGGACGTCGCCCGGCGCCTTCGCGCGCCGGGCGGCGAGCAGGCCGACGATGTTCGCCATGTTGCCCCCGCTCACCAGCAGGCCACCGGTCCCCGCGGGGCAGCCGACCAGGTCGGCGATCCAGCGGACCGCCTGCAACTCGATCTCGGTCGCCATCGGGGAGAGGATGGACGCGCCCACGTTCGGGTTGACCGAGGCGGCCAGCAGATCGCCCAGCATCCCGAGCGGCGCCGCCGAGCCGGTGATGTACCCCCAGAACCTCGGATGCCCGTTGTGGAGCGAGTGGGCGAACAGCAGGTCGGTTGCCTCGGCGAGGAGTTCCGCCGGGGCGGTGCCCCGGGCGGGGAGGCCGTTGCCGCCCAGCGCCGAGCGTACCATCCGCGGCGGCTCTCCCGGCGTCACCCGGCCCGCCGGCATCGCCGCGAGCATCTCGCCTATCCGGTCCCCCAGCTCGTGCCCGAGCCGGCGGAACTCGTCCGGAGTGAGATCGAGCGTGGGGCTTGGCGCCAGTCGGGGCGCCGCGGCAGGGTCAGCGGAGA
>DATIBS010000084.1:0-4468 GCA_035457305.1 Gemmatimonadales bacterium | reverse complement strand
ACACCTTCTCGGCCCATCTCATCGGGCTGACGCTCACCTACGAGTTCTGACCCGGGGAGACGCCACCCTATGCAGCTTCGCACTGTCGCGGCGGGCCTCGCGCTGGCCCTCCCGCTCCTCACCAGCGCCTGCGTCGAGAGCGACCGGCTGGTGACGCCCAACACCGCCCCGGAGAACGCGATCTTCGCGCGCTACGTGGCGATGGGCAACAGTATCACGGCCGGCTGGCAGAGCGACGGCATCAACGACAGCACCCAGCGCCGCAGCTACGCGGCGATGGTCGCGCGCGCCAGCGGCTTCCCGTACTACTACGCCTCGCTCCAGGGCCGAGGCTGCCGCCCGCCCATGGTCAGCAACATCACCGACCCGCCGGCGCGAGTCGGCGGCGGCACCGACCAGACGTGTGACCTCCGCGCGCTGGACGAGCACCCCTGGCTCAGCAACGTCGCGGTCCCGGGTGCGACGAGCTTCTCGCCGGTGAACAATCTGAGCCCCGCCGCGAACTCCTCCATCCTGACCACCCTCATCCTCGGCGGCCGGACCCAGATCCAGGCGATGCAGGACGCCGAGCCGACGCTGGTGTCGCTCTGGATCGGCAACAACGACCTGCTGGGCGCGCTGACGTTCGAGGCGAATCCGGGCAATCCGGCGCTCATCACGCCCCAGCTGGCGTTCGAGGACAATTACGGCACCATCCTCGATGCCATCGAGGCCACCGGGGCGCCGGCCGTGCTCATCGGCCTGGGCGACGTGACGACGCTTCCCTACGCCTCGCGCGCCGCGATCTACTACTGCCTGACCTATGACGATCCGGTCTGCGTCGCGCCCCTCCCGCCTGATCCCGACCCCAACTTCGCCGGGCTGGCCGGCCTCGGGGTCTGGACCGTCACCGCCTCCTGCTCCCCGGCGGCGGCCGGCCTCGGCACCCTCGTGCCCTGGCCGGTCATCCTCGCCAAGCTCGGCGCCGCCACCAACCCCGGCGGCCCGGTGCCCCAGACTCTCGACTGCGACGTGGACACCGAGGTCGTGACGCCGGCGGAGTACGTGGGGCTCCAGACCGCCCTGGCCGGCTTCAACGCCTTCATTGAAGCGCAGGCGACGGCGCGCGGGATGGCCTACCTCGACCTCAACGCGATCCAGCTGGCCAACGTGGCCAATGGCATGATCCCGGCCCTCCCGGATCTCCTCCCGGCCCTCGCCGGCCAGCCGGTGACCTTCGGGCCGCTCGTCTCGCTCGACGGGGTCCACCCCTCGACCGACGGCCATGGCCTCATCGCCGATTCCCTTGCGGCCCTGATCAACCGGACGCACGGCACCACCATCCCGGTGCCGGTCCCCCGCTGACCGACGGCCGGACTCCGTTCCCGCGCGCCGCGGCCCCACCGGGCCGCGGCGCGCGGCCTTCCGGCCCCCGCGAAACCACGCCACCTTTCGCCCACGATCCGGGGGAACGGCACCCCCTCCCTGCTCCCCGCTCCCCGTTCCCCACCGTGACCCTCTCCCGTCCCGACGCCCTCGCCCTCGTCCACGAGTACACCGCCTCCGAGGCGCTCCGCCGGCACATGTACGCCGTCGAGCTCGCGATGCGCGCCATGGCCGTGCGGGCCGGCGAGGACCCCGAGCGCTGGGGCCTCGTCGGACTGCTCCACGACTTCGACTACGAGCGCTTCCCGAACCCGGCCCGCGCCCCCGAGGAGGAGCACCCCAGCGAGGGCGTCAGGATCCTCCGGGCCCGCGGCCTCGACGAGGAGGCGTGCCAGGCGATCCTCGGCCACGCCGCCTACACCGGCGTGCCCCGCCAGACTCCCATGGCGCGCGCCCTCTTCGCCGTCGACGAGCTGGCCGGGTTCCTCGTCGCCTGCGCCCTCGTCCGCCCCTCGCGGAGCCTCGCCGACCTCGAGCCCCGGAGTGTCCTCAAGAAACTCAAGGACAAGGCGTTCGCCCGCGGCGTGAGCCGCGAGGACGTCTACCGCGGCGCCGAGGAGCTCGGCGTCCCGCTCGAGGAGCTGGTGGCGTTCCTGCTGGAGGCGCTCCGCCCGCACGAGCGCACGCTCGGCCTCGGGCCGGCGGCGTGACCGGCATCGACCCGCGGTGGGTGGACAACGTCCCGGGGGACCTCACCACGCGTGTCCTCGCGCGGACCACCGGGGGCCGGGCCATTCCGGGCAACGCGGTCCGGCAGCTCCAGGACGGGCCGGAGGTCTTCCCGGTGATGCTCGACCTCATCGGCGCCGCCCGGCGCAGCATCGAGTTCGAGAACTACATCATCCGCGCCGACGCCACCGGCCGGCGCTTCGCCGAGGCGCTGGCGGCCGCGGCCGGCCGCGGGGTGAAGGTGCGCCTGCTCTACGACTGGCTGGGCTGCAAGGGAACCCGTCGGGGCTACTGGCGCGACCTGCGCACGGCGGGGGTGGACGTGCGCGGCTTCAACCGGCCCCGGGCCACGGATCTCTACGGGAGCCTCGCCCGCGACCATCGCAAGCTGCTGGTGGCGGACGGACGGGCGGCCGTCCTCGGCGGGCTCTGCGTCGGGGACGAGTGGGAAGGCGACCCCGCCCGCGGCGTCCCGCCCTGGCGCGACTCCGCCGTCCTGGTGCAGGGACCCGCGGCCGGCGCGCTCGCCGTCGCGTTCGCGCAGACCTGGGGCCTGGCCGGCGGGACGATCCCGGCCGACGAGGCCGTCGCCGACGGCGAGGCCGAGGGCGGCGCGATCGTGCACGTGATCGCCACCCAGCCCGGCCGCGCGCGGATCGCCCGGCTGCTGGAACTGCTCGCGGCCGGCGCGGTGGATCGGGTCTGGATCACCGACGCCTACACCGTCGTCCTGCCCCAGCTCCGGAGCGCGCTCCGGGACGCGGCCCGCGCCGGCGTGGACGTGCGCCTGCTGGTGCCCGGGTCGAGCGACATCCCGCTGGTGCGGAACCTCACCCGCTTCGGCTACCGCGACCTGCTCCGCGCCGGCGTGCGGATCTTCGAGTGGGATGGCCCGATGCTGCATGCCAAGTCCTTCGTGGCCGACGGCCGCTGGGCGCGGATCGGGTCGAGCAACCTCAATCCCTCGAGCTTCCTCGGCAACTACGAGCTCGACGTGCTGGTCGAGGACCAGGCGTTCGCCGCTGCGGTGGAGCTCCAGTTCCGCCGGGACCTCGCGCGGACCTCCGAGATCGAGGTCCGTCCCCGCCGCCTGGCCGCGGCGATGCCGCGGCTGGGCCGGGTGCTCCCCACCGCCTTCGAGCGGACCCTGCCCCAGGAGAGCGTCTCCATGCCCCGGCCCCGGCTCCGCGAGCGGAGCTACCGCGCCGGGCGCACCCTGCGGAGCGTCCTGGCCGGCGCCCGCCGGTCGGTCTTCGGCCCGCTGGCCGGGGCCCTCCTCGTCATCGCGGGCCTCTTCGCCTTCCTCCCCCGAACCATGGCCACGATCGTGGCGATCCTCTCGGCCTGGCTGGCCCTCTCCGCCGCGCGCGAGGCCCTGCGCCGGCGGGGTGACTGAGCCCCGCAACGCCGGCCATCCCTGGTGCGTACAACAGTCGTGGATGAGGCCGACCTGCGGTCCGCCGCCTCCCGCGGGGACCGGGAGGCGTTCGGACAGCTCGCCATCGCGTTGGCCCCGACCGCCCGCCGGGTGGCACGCGGCATCCTCGGAAGCGCCGAGGACGCCGACGACGCCGTGCAGGACGCGCTCCTGTCGGCCTGGCGGGCCATCGACCGGTATGACCCGTCCCGGCCCTTTCGCCCCTGGCTGCTGCGGATCGTGGTGAACGCCGCCACCGATGCCCTGCGCCGGCGCACCGCCCGCCGGGTGGTGGCCCTGGCGCCGGACCTCCCGGCCGGCTCGCCGAGTCCGGAGCGGCAGGCAGGGCGGGCCCTGCTCGGCGACCGGTTGCGCGCCGCACTGGCCACGCTGCCGGAACGGCAACGCACGGCGGTGGTGCTGTTCGACGTCGAGGGCTGGTCCCACGCCGAGATCGCGGACCTGCTCGGGGTGGCGGAGGGAACGGTGCGATCCGACGTGTTCCGGGCACGGCGCGCCCTCAGGCCTGAACTGGGGCCGTACGCAGGAGAGACGGAATGACCGAGATGACGCCATTCGACAGCCGCCCCGATCCGGAGCTCGGCGCCGCCCTGCGCGCCGCGCTCGGGCCCACGGGCGAAGCGGAGTTCGCGTCCCGCTTCCGGGCCGCGCTCGCCGCCGAGTCCCCGCTCGAGGTGCTGGCCCGCTGGGTGTGGCCGGGATTGGCCGCTGCCGCCGCCACGCTGCTCCTCGCTGCCGGCCTCTGGTCCGCCCGGCCCAACGGCGCCTCGCCATCGGCGACGCTCGATCAGGCTTTCGGCTCGGACGGGGTCGGGGCGATGGTGGCCGCGGCCGATCGACCGAACCGCGAGGTCGTGCTGGTGGCCGCCCTGGGGGAGGGCGAATGATGATGCCCCCGCGCCGGAGCGCGCTGCTGCTCCTCCTCGCCGCCCTGCT
>DATIBS010000083.1:0-4081 GCA_035457305.1 Gemmatimonadales bacterium | reverse complement strand
GTCGAGCCGCGGGTCGGGGACGGTGACGACGCCGGTGTTCGGCTCGATGGTGGCGAAGGGGTAGTTGGCCACCAGCGCGCCGGCGCTGGTGAGGGCGTTGAACAACGTCGACTTGCCGACGTTGGGGAGGCCGACGATTCCGAGGCGGAGCATCGCTGTTCGCTATTCGCTGTTCGCTGTTCGCTTCGCGCACCCCGCGAGCGCGGGGAATCTAGCACCGCAGCGCGGCTTCAGGAGTGCTCAGGACACGGGTCCCAATCCATGGTGCGGGATGGGCGATTTCCGGAGGCTCCGGGCCTGGCAGGAGGCGATGGACTTCGCGGTGGCTGTCTACCGGGCCACGGATGAGTTTCCGGTCAGCGAACGCTTCGGGCTGAGGAGCCAGGTGCGTCGTGCCGCTTCGTCCGTCGGGGCGAATCTGGCCGAGGGAGCCGGCCGCGGATCGCCAGGGGCCTTTCATGCCTTCACGCGAATTGCCCGCGGCTCGCTGCACGAGGCGGTCAGCCATCTGATGCTGGCAAGTCAGCTGGGGTTCCTCGATAACGAGGTCGTTGGGGCGCTGATTGCACATGCCGAGCGCCTTGGGCCGATGCTGAGCGGCATCCTCGCCCGGAAACGACCGAACGGGTGACCACCAGGCCACCCGTTCGAACGAACAGCGAACAGCGAGCAGCGAACCGCGATCAGCGCCCCAGCGCCGCAAACCACGGCGCCAGCACCAGGCTCACCACGCTCATGAGCTTGATGAGGATGTTCATCGCCGGGCCGCTGGTGTCCTTGAACGGGTCGCCCACGGTGTCGCCCACCACCGCCGCCTTGTGCGGTTCCGAGCCCTTGCCGCCGTGCGCGCCGCCCTCGATGTACTTCTTGGCGTTGTCCCACGCGCCGCCGGCGTTCGCCATGAAGAGCGCGAGGAGCACCCCGGCGAGCGTCGCCCCGCCGAGGAGACCGCCCAGCGCCTGCACGCCGAGGGTGTAGCCCACCACCACCGGCGCCAGCACGGCGGTGACGCCGGGGAGCACCATCTCCCGGAGCGCGGCCTTGGTGGAGATGTCCACGCAGCGCGCGCTGTCGGGCTTGGCGGTGCCCTCCATCAGCCCCTTGATCTCGCGGAACTGGCGGCGCACTTCCTCCACCATCCCCGCGGCCGCCCGGCCGACGGCGGTCATGGTCATCGCCCCGATCACGAACGGCAGCGCGCCGCCCAGGAAGAGGCCGATCACCACCATCGGGTTCACCAGGTCGAGGCTGAGGGGCGGGGCGCCCGGCGGGGTCACCGCGGTGGCGAAGGCCGCGAAGAGGGCCAGCGCGGTGAGCGCCGCCGACCCGATGGCGAACCCCTTGCCGATGGCGGCGGTGGTGTTGCCCAGCGCGTCGAGCCCGTCGGTGATCTTCCGGACCTCGGGGCCGAGGTGGCTCATCTGGCTGATGCCGCCGGCATTGTCGGCGATCGGGCCGTACGCGTCCACCGTCATCGTGACCCCGACCGTGGCGAGCATGCCCACGGCGGCGATCGCGATGCCGTAGAGATCGGCGGCCCAGAACGAGACGTAGATGGCGCCGGCGATCAGGACCAGCGGAATCGCCACGCTCTTCAGGCCCACCGCGATGCCGGCGATGATGTTGGTGGCCGGGCCGGTGAGCGAGGCCTGGGCGATGTCCCGCACCGGCTTGGCCGCCGTGTAGTACTCGGTCGAGAGCCCGATCAGCACGCCCGCCACCGACCCGGCGACGACGGCCCAGAAGGGGCCGAGCGCCGGGCGGCCGGCCATCCCGAGCGGGAGCTGCGTCACCAGCCACCAGGCGGCGACGACGAAGAGCCCGGCGGCGATGAAGGTGGTGAGCCGGAGCGCGCTCGCGGGGGAGCTCTTTTCCAGCAGCTTCATCGAGAAGATGCCGATCACCGACGCCCCCAAACCGGCGAGCACCATCAGGAGGGGCAGCGCGACCGCGTTGGCGCGGTTGGCCTCGGGGATCACGGCGGTGGTGCAGGCGAGGGCGATGGTGGCGATGACCGCGCCGACGTAGCTCTCGAAGATGTCGGCGCCCATGCCCGCCACGTCGCCGACGTTGTCGCCGACGTTGTCGGCGATGGTGGCGGGGTTCCGCGGGTCGTCCTCCGGGATGCCGGCTTCGACCTTCCCCACCAGGTCCGCGCCGACGTCGGCCGCCTTGGTGTAGATGCCGCCGCCCACGCGGGCGAAGAGGGCGATCGAGCTCGCCCCCATGGCGAAGCCGCTGATGGTCTCGCTGAACCGCACGAAGGCCTCGGGCGAGAAGAGCTCGCGGCCGCCCATGAGCCAGGTCACGCTGCCGATGCCGAGCAGGCCGAGCGAGGCGACGGCCAGCCCCATCACGGCCCCGCCGTTGTAGGCGATGCCGAGCGCCTTCGCCTGGCCCGCGCCGCGCGCCGCCTCCGAGGTCCGGACGTTGGCCTTCGTGGCGGCCTTCATCCCGATGAAGCCGGCGGCAATGGAGCAACCGCCCCCGAGGATGTAGGCGATCGCCGTCGGCTGCCCCACGCTCCAGTGGAGCAGGCCGGCCACCACGAACAGGAACGGCACCAGCACCAGGTACTCGCGGCGCAGGAAGGCCATGGCGCCCTCCTCGATCGACTCGGCGATGCCGCGCATCACGTCGTTGCCGGCCGGTTGGGCCTTGATGTAGCCGTAGAGGACGAGCGCCAGCAGGAGCCCGGCCAGGCCGGCGCCGGCGGCGTAGGTCGCGTAGTGCGCCAGGTCGGTCACTTCCCCTCCATCAGCGGTTGAAGCGGTTCATCGCGGCCTCGATGCCGTCGTCCAGCCAGCAGTCCACGGCCTCGGCCATCGGGTCGAGCAGGGCGGCGAGCGCGGCGCGCTCCTCCGGCCCGAAGGAGTCCAGCACGAAATCCGCCAGGTCCTCCAGGCCCTCCGGCGCGGGGCCCACCCCGATGCGGAGGCGGGCGTACTCCCGGGTCCGGAGCGCGGCCTCGACGCTCTTGAGGCCGTTGTGCCCCCCGGCCGAGCCGCTCGCCCGGAGCCGGAAGCGGCCGGCGGGCAGCGCGACGTCGTCCACCAGGACCAGCAGGTGGCGGGCGGGATCGAACCCGGAAAGGTCGCGGAGCGGGGCCAGCGCGGCCCCGCTCCGGTTCATGTAGGTCCAAGGCTTGAGCAGCCGGACGTCGGTGCCGCGGACCGGGCCCCGGGCCTCGCGGGCGCGGTCGGCGCGCCGGAACGGCGCCACGCCCCACCGCGCCGCCAGGTGGTCGGCGAGGCGGAAGCCCGCGTTGTGCCGCGTGTCCTCGTACTCGGGGCCCGGGTTCCCGAGCCCCACGACGACGCGCAGGGCCTACTCCTTCGTTTCGGCCTCGTCCTCGGCCTTCGGCTTCCGGATGAGCTCCGGTTCCGCCGTGGGGGCCTCGGCCGCGACCGGGGCGGGCGCTTCCTCCGCCCGCGGGGCGAGCACGCTGCAGACGACCGTCTCGGCGTCGGTCTCGAACTCGCCCTTGGTGAGGACGAGGTCGGCCACCGAGAGGTGGTCGCCGATGCCCAGGGCCGTCACGTCGAGCTCGAGGAACTCGGGGATCTCGGTCGGCAGGACCCGGATCTCCACCGCGCGCAGCGAGTGGTCCACCACGCCGCCGTGGTTCCGGACGCCGTCGGGGATGCCGACCAGGTGGATCGGCACCTCGACGAGGATCGCCTCGTCGGCCCGGACCTCGTAGAGGTCCACGTGAAGGATGGTGTCGGCCCGCAGCGCATCGCGCTGCATCTCGCGCACCAGCGCCTTCACCGGTGCGGCGCCCGCGACGCTCACGTCGAGGATGGTGCTGCTCACGGCGTGGCCCTGGATGGCGCGGCCGAAGGCCGTGGCGTCCAGCACCAGCGCCTCGGGCTCACGCCCGTGGCCGTAGATCACCGCGGGGATCTTCCCCGCGCGCCGGAGGGTGCGGGCCGCCCCCTTCCCGGTCTCGTCGCGGCGCTCGGCCGCCACTGCCACCTGCTCTGCCATCGGTCATCCCCTGCGTTCGGTCCTGCGGCGGTCAGTCGAACAGCGAGCTCACCGACTGGTCGCTGTGCGTGTAGCCGATCGCCTTGGCCAG
>DATIBS010000082.1:0-2738 GCA_035457305.1 Gemmatimonadales bacterium | reverse complement strand
GGACGCCCGACTCGCAGATGGCGCAGGTCTTGGCCTGGCGCTTCATTCCTCGTCCTCCTCGGCGCCCTTGCGCTCGATCGGCGGCCGCGGCTGCTCACCCTCGACGACCACGAGGAAGCGCAGCACCCCCTCGTCCAGCTTGACGAGGCGCTCGTATTCCGGCAGCGATTCGGGGGAGGTCTCGAACTTGGCCAGGACGTAGTAGCCCGTCTCGTGGCGCTTGATGGGAAACGCGAGGGTCCGCTTGCCCCAGTGGGTGACGGCCGGGGCCTCGGGGGCACCGGACTTCACGAGGGCGTGGTAGCGGTCGAGCCGCTCGTTGATCGCGGCCTCTTCGAGGGCGGAATCGAAGATATAGACCGCCTCGTACTTCCGGGTCATGCACACCTTCCTTCGGACTGTGCGCCCCGGCCCTGGTGTGGGGTCCGGGGAGGATGATTGGCAACCGGCCAAACCTAAGTGGATGGGGGAGATAACGGTAGGGGAGGTGAGCGGGGAGCGGTAAGCGGTGAGCGGGCCCCCCCACCTCCCGCTTACCGCTCACCGCTTACCTTCCGTGACCCTCACCCCACTGCCGATGCAGCTGCTCTCCCTCAACCTGGGCCAGCCCGAGCACCTTCCCGACCCGTTCGCCCGGGAGGGCGGGGACCCGACCCACCGGACCGCCATCCGGAAGCGCCCGGCCGCGGGGCCGGTGTGGCTTGGGCGGCTCGGCTTCGAGGGCGACGAGGTGGCCGACCATCGGCACCACGGCGGGCCCGACCAGGCGGTGCTCGCCTATGCCGCGGCGCACTTCGCGACCTGGCGGGCGGAGCTGGGCCATCATCCCGCGCTCCTGCCCGGCGGCTTCGGCGAGAACCTCACCGTGGAGGGGGCGGACGAGACGGCGGCCTGCCTGGGCGACGTCTGGGAGGTGGGGGGCGCCCGGCTCGAGGTCAGCCTCCCGCGACTGCCCTGCGAGACGCTGGCCCGCCACTTCGGCATCCGCGATTTCGTGAAGCGCGTTGCGCGGTGCGGCCGCACGGGCTGGTACCTCCGGGTCCTGCGCGAGGGCCCGGTCGAGGCCGGTGCACCGGTGAGGCTGCTCGAGCGCCCGTTTCCGGGGTGGACAGTGGCCCAGGCACTCCGGGTGATGCTCGACGCGCGGGCCCCGGAGGAACTCCGGCGCGGGCTCGCAGGCTGCCCCGCACTCCCCGAGAAGACGCGGCTCCGACTTGCCCCGGGCGGCTGAAGGCGGGAGTTTGGGACGACCGACTCCGATCCTCGAACAGCGAGCACTCGACATGATGCGCGGAATCAGACGGTGGGTCGCGGCGGCGGTGATGGTGATCGCGGGAACGATCCCCGCCGCGGCGCAGGCGCCCGCCGGGTGGCGGCTCGACCTCGACGCCCCAGCCACCGCCCAGGCGTTGGAGGAGGGGGCGCGGGCGCGCGCCGACGCCTACTGGTTCGTCGAGATGCGGCCCGGCTGGCACATCACGATGGGGCCGGGCGGGCGCCTCTCCGATCCGGCGTTCCACGCCGCGGACCGCTACGCGCTCGAATCCAACATCTTCCTCTTCCCGGGCGAGAGCGCGGAGGGGTATGGGCTCTTCTTCGGCGGGAGCGGCGAGGGCGGGGGCGCCAGCTGGCTGGCGGCACTCTTCAGGCGGGACGGCTCGGCCGCGCTCCTCCGGCATGGACCGGGGGTGCACGAGTGGGTCGTACCCTGGGCCCGGCACGAGGCGATCAAGCCGCAGGCCGGCGAGGAGGCGACGGGCAACCTCCTCAGGGTGGACGTGCGGCGCGACTCCGTGCACGTCTTCGCCAACGGGACCCAGCTCTTCGTGGTGCCGCGTGCCGGCCTCGTCACCGACGGCACCTTCGGCCTGCGCGTCGGGCGGGAGGTGAACCTGCACGTCTCGACGCTCGACCATACCCGCCGGCTCGCCGGGGTGCCCGCGCCGCGCTGATCACCTCCGGACCAGGAACCGCTGCGCCCGCGCGGCCACCACGCCGCCGGGCGCGTGGACCTCCACTTGCAGCAGGTACGCGCCCGCGGCCAGGCGCTCGAGCCCGATGGTCCGCACCAACCGGATCCTGCCGCCCGTCACCGGCTCTTCCGACCGGAGCTCGAGCACGGTGCGGTCCGGCCGGCTGGCGTTGCTCACCCGCATTCGGACCTCCGCCGCCTCCGTCCCCGCCAACCCCGACGCCTCCACGAAGAGTGCCACCTCGTCATCCCGCCGGTAGGAATTGAGCGGGCTCAACGGGAACGGGCCCGCGGGTGAAGCCCATTGGAGCTCGCTCCGGGGCGTGCCGAGCACCAGCGTGCTCACCGAGGGTTCGCCCGGGGCGGGCACCTCGAGTTCCGCCTGCCAGCCAGTGGAGCCGGCACCGGGACGGTGGTCGGTCACCATCGAGCGGACCTCCCACGCGCCCGGGGCCACCGGCAGTTCGAGGAGCCCGAGCACCCAGTGGTCGGGGCGAAGCGCGCGGCTCGCATCGTAGAACAGCGTGGTGTCGAGGGTGACCGGGAAGCCGCGGGCGGGCAGTGCCGCGAGGCGGAGGCGCAGGGCGAAGACCGAGCCGCCGCCGTGCGCCATCGACTCGAGTCGCGCGGCCGGGACCCCGAACGCGATCAGGAGCCGGGCCGGGTCGCCAAGCGCGTAGGCCCGCACCACGGCGCCAAGGTCGTGGCCGAATCGGTGGGGCTGGCCGTCGGTGGTCACGGCGAGCTCGAGCCGCGCCGCCTCCTC
>DATIBS010000081.1:0-23554 GCA_035457305.1 Gemmatimonadales bacterium | reverse complement strand
GGTGTGGGGGAAAGCAGCCGCGCAGTACTCTGCGTCCTCTGCGCCTCTGCGGTGAATGTGGTTCCCTGCGCCTCTCTGGTGAATAAGTAGCTCCCCTTCACAGTCGCTTGCCCGGCAGTTCACTCCCCTCGGCTTACGTTGACCCGCGAGCGTGCACCGGGCGGAGTCCGCGCCGGTGCCGCCGAGCGAGGGGCGATGGTGAGCGGGATCGCAGCCGGCAGGCCGAGGTACCTCGGGAGCCGGGGTCGGATGACCCCGGCAGCCCCGCTCGCAGCCCCGGCGGCGGGTTTCCCTCCTGAAGTCGGGTTCTCCCTTCTCGACAGCCTGATCGCCGGCCGCCCGAGTCTCCGCCGGCGGTTGCGCGACGTGCTCCCCGCCGCCTTCCTCGGGGCGGTGCACCTCGGGGCGCTCCTCGCCGTCCGGCAGGTCGCGCCCGCCGCCGCGGCCACCGACGCGCTCGCCGGGCTGGAGACCGCCACCTACCTCGACGTCCCGCCTCCGACCGAGCCGGAGTCGCCCCGTCGCCTCGTCCGTCCGCGGCGCGTGGCGGTGAGCGACGCGGTCACGATCCCCGCGGCCGCGGGGGACGTGCTGCATCCCGACAAGATCGCGGGCTTCCAGGAGCTGCTCGCGCCCAAGGACGTCGCCATGCTCCCCGCCCCGGGAGCCGGGGATCCGCTCACCGCGCCGGTCGACGCGCGCGACTTCAGCGGCCGGGGCATCGTGGGCGGGGTGGCGGGGGGCCGGCCGGCGCCGGTGCTGCCGGCGGCGCTCGCGGCCGCGATGGCGCTCGAGGGGAAGCTCTCGGACGAGATGGCGGCGGCGCGCCGGCAGGTGGTCCCGGCCTTCGAGCTCGGGGAGGTGGAGATCCACCCGCAGCTCGAGAACCGGGAGGAGCTGGCGCGGCTGCTGCTGGCCGCCTGGCCGGTGCCGCTCCGGGAGGCGGGGGTGGAGGGCACCGCGACCGTGCAGTTCGTGGTTGGAAGCGACGGCGCGGTCACCTCGGGCTCGGCGGAGGTGCTGGCGGCCTCGCATCCCATGTTCGGGAAGGCTGGGCTCGACGTCGTTCGGCAGGCCCGGTTCACCCCGGCGAAGTCGGTGGTGGGCGGGCGCCTGCTCGCCGTGCCGGTAGTCGTGCGATTGCCGCTCCGGTGGTCGCAACCAGCGTAGGAGGTTTGTCGTGACCGTCCTCGACCTCATCACCCGCATGGGCCTGGTGCCCTGGCTGGTGATCATCCTGCTCGCCGCGATGAACGTGCTCACCCTCACGGTGGGCTTCATCAAGTGGCGGCAGCTCCGGGCGCTCCGGCGGAGCACCCGGCTCCTCGCCCCGGCCTTCGCCCGCGCGCTGCAGGACGACCGCCTCGACGACGCGGTGGCGCTCACCCACGAGCACGGCGACTCGCCGCTCGCCCGGGTGCTGGGCGACGCGCTGGAGCGGGCCGCCCCGATGCTGGGCGACCCGGCCTACGCGGACGCCGCCATCGACACCGCCGAGCGCACCGTCGGCCGCCAGCAGGTGCTGCTGGCCGCCGAGCTCAAGCGGCGGCTCCCGGCCCTCGCCACCATCGGCGCCACGGCGCCGTTCGTGGGCCTGCTCGGCACGGTCGTCGGGATCACCAATTCCTTCGTCGGCATCGCGGCCACCGGCGGCGGCGGGATCGAGGCGGTGGCGGGCGGGGTGGGCGAGGCGCTGGTCACGACCGCGGTGGGGCTCCTGGTGGCCATCCCGGCGCTCTGGTTCTACAACTACTTCATCTCGCGGCTGGAGGAGCTCTTCTCCGAGCTCTCCTTCGCCGGCGACGAGCTGATCGACTGGCTCTCGCTCCGCCGCGCGGGGCTGGTGCTCCACTACCGCACGCCGGTCGCGATGGGGGGAGGCGCCTGAGATGGGGTTCTCGACCCGGCGCGGCGGCGGGGTGGGCCCCGCCGGCTCCCGGCTGCCCGGCCCGAAGGCGATGGGCGGCGAGGGGGTGATGGGAGAGCTCAACATCACGCCGATGATCGACGTGATGCTCGCCCTCCTCATCATCTTCATCGTGGTGACGCCGGTGCTCACCGAGTACTCGGCGACGCCGCCGGCGGCGACCTGGGTCACCGCCCAGACCCTGCGGGACGCGGTCACGCTCGGCATCGACGCGCAGGGGACCTACTTCCTCGAGGGGGACAGCCTCCCACCGGCCGAGCTGCCGGCGCGGCTCCGGGCGATCTACGCGGCGCGGCCGGGCGACCACCTCCTCTACCTCCGCGCCGACCGCGCGCTCCCCTACCGGGTGGTGCTCGACGCGATCGACGCGGCCCGCGCCGCAGGGGTGCGCACCGTCGGGGCGATCAGCCAGCCGCGGGGCCTGGCGGCCGACAGCGCGGCCGCCGGGGCGTCGCGATGAAGCGCCGGCGACGTCACGGGGCCACCGGCGCGCGGGGCGCGGCGGTCGCGGACATCAACATCACGCCGATGGTGGACGTGCTCCTCTGCCTGCTCATCCTGGTGATGGTGATCCAGCCGGGCCTGGTGAAGGGGCTGGACCTGCAAGTCCCGCCGCCGGAGCCGGCGGAGGCCTACAGCGCGGCCCAGGCGCGGGACCAGATCATCCTGCGGGTGGGACCGGGGCCGGCCTACACCCTCAACCATGAGGCGGTGCCCGCCGCCGGGCTCACGGCGCGGATTACCGAGGTCTTCCGGGACCGGCCGCGGAAGGTGCTCTTCGTCGAGGGAGCGGAGGACGCGGAATACGCCGAGGTGGTCGAGGCGGTGGACCTGGCGCGGGCGGCGGGGATCCGGGTGGTGGGGCTTGTCCCCCGTGAGCGGACGGCGGCGGAGGAAGAGGAGAGGGAAAGGGAGTAAACTGCTTCACCGCAGAGGCGCAGAGAACGCAGAGAACAGCAAGTGCAAATACATTGTTCCCCCGCCCCACCCCCCATTGAGCAGTCGGGGTGGGCGGGGGACAACCCATCGCACTTCTCTGCGTCCTCTGCGCCTCTGCGGTGAAGCAGTTCCCTGCGCCTCTGCGGTGAACCACCTCACGCCGGCCCGCACTCGGCGGCCCGGCCAAGCAGCACCGCGCGCTCCCGCTCGTTCCGGGTGAGCGCGGCGGCGCGCTCGAATTCCTCCCGCGCCTCCGCCAGCCGGCCGGCCTTCTGCAGCAGGTCGCCCCGCACCGCGGGCAGCGGATAGTACCCTTCGAGCTTCTTCTCCCCCACGAGCGCGTCCACCAGCGCGAGCCCCGCCGCCGGCCCCTCCGCCATCCCGACCGCCACCGCACGGTTCACCTCCACCACCGGCGACGGCACCACCTGGGCCAGCACGCCGTAGAGCGCGGCGATCCGCCCCCAGTCGGTCTCCTCCGCCGTCCGCGCCCGTGCGTGGCACGCGGCGATGCCCGCCTGCAGCGCGAAGGGGCCGAGCGCGCCCCCCAGCTCCGCCGCGCGGTCGAGTGCGGCGAGCCCGCGCCGGATGAGGAGCCGGTCCCACCGGCCCCGGTCCTGGTCGAGGAGGAGGATCGGCTCGCCGCCGGGGCCGGTGCGCGCGCCGAAGCGCGAAGCCTGGAGCTCCATCAGCGCCACCAGCCCGTGCACCTCGGGCTCCTCGGGGGCCAGGCCCGCGAGCACCCGGCCGATCCGGAGCGCATCCTCCGCCAGCGCGGGGCGCATCCAGTCGTCGCCCGCCGTCGCCGAGTAGCCCTCGTTGAAGATCAGGTAGATGACCTCGAGCACCGATGCGACCCGCGCGTCGCGGTCGGCGCCGCGGGGCACCTCATAGGGGACACCGGCGTCGGCCAGCGCCTTCTTGGCGCGCACGATCCGCTGCGCCACCGTCGGCACCGGCACCAGGAAGGCACGGGCGATCTCCTCGGTGGTGAGCCCGCCCACCACCCGGAGCGTGAGCGCCACCCGCTGCTCCGCGGGGAGCACCGGGTGGCAGGCGGTGAAGATGAGCCGGAGAAGGTCGTCGCCCACGTCGTCGTCGAGCGCTTCGTGGGGGTCGGGCGTGTCCGCCGCCCGGAAGGCGTCGAGCTCGCGGCCGAGCTGCTCGTGCTTCGCCTCGAGCCGCCGGTCCCGGCGGAGGTGATCGATGGCGCGCCGCTTGGCGACCGCCATGAGCCACGCGCCGGGGTTGTCGGGCACGCTGGTCCACTTCTCCAGCGCCGCCAGCAGGGCGTCCTGCGCCAGGTCCTCGGCCACGCCGACGTCGCGCACCATCCGCGCGACGCCGGCGATGAGCCGGGGCGACTCGATCCGCCAGACGGCGGCGATGGCGCGGTGGATCTCGGGGGTGGTCACGGCCCCTAATCAGGCCGTGGTCCCCCGGTGTAGCAAGTGGCGCCAAGCCCCGCCTATCGAGGGGCCTTGACGATGCCCTCGTACAGCACCTCGGTCCAGTAGACGCTGGCCGCGTCGAGGGCGATCGCCGGCCGCAGCAGGACGCTGGGAGCCACGGGCTCGGAGAGTGGGCGCGGTTCCCCCCCGCTCTTCGGGACCACCTGGAGCCACGTCTGGTCGAGCCAGTAGAGATCGGCCCCGGATTCCGCGAGCACGTTGTAGGACGCGGCGAGGCCGATGGCCAATGTCGTGGCGTCGCCGCCTTCGAGCGGCATCCGTTTGATCAGTCCGGTGTCGTTCTCGGAGTAGTAGAGGAATGCATCGTCCACGACAAAGTCGGACAGGAACGGCAGGCCGGACGCGATCACCTGCACGGGCCCGCCGGACGCGGGCACCCTCAGGATGGCACTGTAGTGGCTCATCCAGTAGACGGACCCATTCCTGAGCCGGATCGGCCCACCAGGGCCGTTGTGGACTCCCGTGGTCCCCAGGAGCTCCGGCTCCCCCCCGCCGACCGGCGCCCGGTAGACGTGGGCGAAGGGCTCCTCCACCCAGTACACGTGGGTGGCGTCGGCCACGAGGCTCGTCACGCTGAAGTCCGCCGCGGCCACCGTCTCGGGGAGCCCGCCCCCGCGCGGAACCCGCTCGATCCGGAACTTGTCGGCGATGAAGACATGGCTGGCGTTGACGGCGATGGGGGGCGAGGCGGCCGCCACGCCCGATGCCAGCGTGACGACGGGACCGCCTCCGGCCGGGGCGTGAGCGATCCGTCCGAAACCCTCGATGTTGCCGATGAACCCGCCCTCCGTCCAGTACACCCCGTTCGCATCCGCAGCCACCCGGCGGGGTGCGTCCCCGCCCTCGGAGATCACGGCGGCCGTGCCCCCCTCCGCCGGCATCGTGCGCACGGCGCCCGTCTCGCCGTGAGCGGGCCCCGTGGTCTCGGTCCAGGTCAGGCTGCCGTCTTGCAGGAGCAGGTCGAGTGGGGCGCGCCCGTTGGACCACAGCTCGGTGGGGGTGCCTCCGCCGCGGGGTACCGACGCGACCGCGACGTCGTCGATCCAGTAGAGCGCAGTCTCGTCCACCACCAGCTTTCGCGGCGTCCGGGGAAGCGTCGCGAGCGGGGTCGGTGGCCCGCCGGCAAGGGGGATCTCCACCATCTCCTCGCTGCCGCCGCTCACGACCGAGAGGAAGAGAGAGGTACCTCTCACGGCGAACGTTCGTCCCCACGTCTGGAGATCTTCGACGACCGGCTCCACCGCGCCGCCCGCCAGCGGGACCCGCCGGATCGCCATCGCCGGTTCAGGGTTCGGGTAGGTGTTCTCGAGCCAGTACAGGTACCCGCCGTCGGCGAGCATCGCAGCGACATGCATCGTGGCCGTCCAGACCACGGTCGAGGCCCCGCCGGCCGCGGGCGTGCGGTAGATGGTGAAAGTCTCGGGGGAGGTGGTGGCTCCGATCCAGAAGGCATCGCCGCCCGCCAGCACGAGGTCGCCCGGGGCGAGACCGCAGTTCGCCGCCGAGGCAAGTTCCGTCGCGCCCCCGCCCGCGGGTGTGCGCACCAGTCGCCGGTTCTTGCTGGCGGGCGTGCAGATCCCCTCCATCCGGTCATCCAGCCAGTAGACCGTGCCGCCCTCCACGGCGATTCCTTCCGGGACGCCGATCCGGTGGGCGAGGGCAGCCCGGCTCCCGCCTGCGGGAAGGACCGCCACCCGGTCATCACTCGACTCACTCCAGAAGAGCGTGCCCCCGTCCAGGATCAGGTGCCCCGGGCCTGGGCCGGTGGTCGTCACGAGGCTGGGGTCCACGGGACCGGGCGGGTCGTCCGGGCCCGGCCCCCCACCCCCACCGTCGTCCCCTCCGCACGAAACGAGGGCCGCGCCGAGGAGCGCTCGGGCGGCCCATCCAGGGAGAATCATCGTTCTCATGGCCATGGCTCCGGGTTGGTGGTCACCGCGTCCGGAGACAACACTAGGCGCCCTGTGTCAAGCAGCGGTCAACTGCCCATGGCCCCGGCCCCGGGAGCTCGACTCAGCCGGCCGTCGCCTCCACCGGCGCCTCGGCGAGCTGCCGGAGCTCGACCTCGCCGTCGCCGGCCACCGCGAGGAACCGCTTGTTGAGCTCGATGGCGTGCTCCTTGGACCGCGCCTCGAGGATCGCGAAGCCCCCGACCACTTCCTTCGCCTCGGTGAACGGCCCGTCGGTGACGGTGTAGCTCCCGCCGTTCCGCCGGACCCTGGCACCGAGCGCGCTCGGCAGGCACCCGCCGGTGGCGATCAGCGTCCCGGCGGCGGTCATCTCCTCGATCAGCTGCCCCATCTCGGCGACATGCTCGGGGGTCGGCGGCTCGTTCGTCTCGCGCGCCCGGTAGATGCACACGAATCGCATCGTCACTCCTTGCTGAAGGACTTGTAGTCGAAATGGTCGATGGGCCGCACCTCGATCCCGCCGCCGAACCAGCGGCCGAGGTTGGCGCCCGGGTGAAGCGAGGCGACCCGCACCGCCTCGTCCAGGTCCGCGGCCTCCACGATGAAGAAGGCGCCGAAGGGCTCCGGGGTGTCGAGGAACGGGCCGTCCGTCACCGACGGCCCGCCCTCGGTCGGGCGGATGGTCCGCGCCATCCCCGGGAGGGCGAGGGAACCCACCAGCGGCACCTTGCCGCTCCGGTGGAGTGCGGCGTCGTGCGGCTGGCAGGCCTTCCCGATCGCTTCCACGTCCGCCGGGGTCCAGGCGTCGAACTTCGCCTGGTCGTAGTAGCAGAGGCAGAGGAATCTCATGCCAGGAACTCCGTGAGCACGGGCGCCAGCGTGTCCGGCGCCGCCTGGTGGCTCTGGCCCTCGAGCACCCGGCGGGTGGCGCCGGGAATGGCGGCGGCGGTGCGGTCCACCGCGCTCCGGAGCGCGGCGGGGCTCTTGCCGCCGCCGAGCACCAGCGTCGGCACCTTCACCGCCGCGGCGCGCGCCGCCGGCACCTCCCAGTCACCCATGATCGCCGCGTCGTAGGGCAGGGTGTGCGCCACCGCCTCGAGCTTCGGCCACATCGGGAAGAGCCGCATCGCCCAGGCGACGATCCGCGGCATGCCGACCATGTCGGCCATGAAGTACCGCACCGCGGCGCCCCGGCGGCCGGCCCCGAGCAGCGCCTCGAGCCGGCCGCGATGGTCGGGCTCGGGCCCCCCGTTCCGCCGGCCGACATACGGCGGCTCGTACAGCGCGAGCTTCCGCACCGGGAGCCCGGCCGCCGCCGCCTCGAGCGCCAGCGCGGCGCCGGACGAGAAGCCGAGGAGGTGGGCGGAGCCGCCCGCCTCCCCGATGAGGGCCGCGAGGTCCTCCAGCTCGCGGGCCACGGCGTAGGGCGCGGTGTCGCCGCTCTCGTTCCGGCCCCGCCGGTCCCAGTCGTACACCGTGAACCGCCGCGCCAGGAGCTCGGTCAGCTTCGGCTGCGCCCCGAACGCGCGGCTGCAGAGCGCGCCGCTCACCACGATGAGCGGGGGGCCCTCGCCCCGCCGCTCGTACGCGATGGCCGTCCCGTCGCGGGACCGGGTCCGGAGCGCCGGGCTCACTTCGCCTTCCCCTGCACCTGGTCCAGCTCGCGGAACCGCTCGACCGAGGGGCTCTCCCCGAAGTCCTCCAGCTCGAAGACCTGCCGCACCTCGATGTGGCAGTCCGCGCCCGCCGGGTTGGGGAAGCGCTTCGCCCATTCGATCGCCTCCTCGCGCGACTTCACCTGGATCATGGTGAAGCCGGCGATCAGCTCCTTCGTCTCGGCGAAGGGGCCGTCCACCACCGTCCGCCGGTTCCCCTTGTACTCGACCCGGAAGCCCTTCGAGCTCGGCTGCAGCCCGTCGGCGGCGACCAGCACGCCGGCCCTGGCCAGCTCCTCGTGATAGGTGGCCATCTCGGCGAACATGCTCTCCTCCGGCATCACGCCGGCCTCGGAGTCCCTGGTGGCCTTGACGATGATCATGAACCGCATGGTCGGTCTCCCTCGGTACGGGTTGGTCGCGGGGTGCATCCCCCGGGTTCATGGGGACGACGAACGAACGCGGCCGGATTCGACAGCGTCAGGAGCGGCCATCACATTGTTGCAGGGTGAACCGTTCAGCCGGCCTTCGGCGCGATGTCCACGGCGATCCCGCGCCAGCGGCCCTGGCGGAAGCGGAGCATGCTGAGGGTGCACCGGGTGGCGTGGCCGGCGAGGATCGCGAGCCAGATGTGGATCGGGCGCAGGGTGCCGGTCTGCTGGATCACGAAGCAGGTGCCGAGCGGGATGATCACCTGCGACACGATCGAGATGTAGAGCGGGCTCCGGGTGTCGCCGGTCCCCTGGAGGCCGCCGGTGTAGGTGAGCGCCACGGTGACGAAGAGCCCGGAGAGGCTGAGCACGCGGAGGAGCTGCGAGCCGATCTCCACCACCACGGGATCCGCCATCCCGAAGACGGCGAGGAGCTGGCGGGGGACGAGGAGGAAGAGGCTGCCGACCAGCGCCGCGCCCGCCAGGCCGAAGGCGGCCGCCACGTGCACCGCCTCCTCGGCGCGCTCGGGGCGGCCCGCGCCGAGGTTCTGGCCCGCCACCGCCGCCGCGGCGCCCATCAGGCCCACCGACGTCCAGGTGATGAGCGAGAAGAGCTGGGTGTACGACACCGCGAACGCCGCCTGCGCCTCGGCGCTCTCGGCCAGCGAGCCGATGAAGGCGAGCATCAGGATCCCGCCCACGTTCATCGCGAGCCCCTGGATCCCGGTGGGGAGCCCGAAGCGGAAGAGGGCGCGGATGATGTCCCAGTCGGGGCCCCAGCCCTGGCCGCGGGGGAAGGCCACCACCCAGCCCCCGCGCCAGAGCCGCCAGATGGCGTAGAGCGCCACGCTCCCCGACGCGAGCACGGTGCCCATCGCGGACCCGGTGGTGCCGAAGGCGGGGATCGGCCCGAGCCCGCGGATCAGCACCACGTTGAGCACGAGGTTGAGCACGGTCATCACGAGGCCGAGCACCATCGGGGTGCGCGCGTCGCCCGCGGAGCGGAGCGCCCCGCCCAGCATGTAGAAGACCAGCATCCCGCTGCTGAACAGGAACATGATGCGGAGGAAGGGCAGGGCCTCGACCTTCACCTCCGGCGCGGCGTTCACCAGGTCGAGGAGCGCCGGGGAGAGCACGTAGCCGAGCGGCGCCATCACCAGCACCGAGATGCCGACCGCGGTGAGGAACGCCTGGTAGACGGTGCGGTCCACCTTGTGCTCCTCGCCGGCGCCGGTGAAGCGCGCGACCAGCACGCTCATCCCGGTGAAGAGCGACGTGATGAAGACGATGACGATGATGATGATCTGCCAGGAGACGCCGATGGCGGCGTTGCCCCGGAAGCCGACCAGGTGGCCGACGAGGGCGTGGTCCACGATCCCCTGGAGCCCGCCCACCACGTTGGTGAGCACCGTGGGCCAGGCGAGCTTCCAGACCGCGGGCCGGAGCGGCCCCTCGACCAGGGACCGGTCGTAGCGGGATGCGGGCGCGGTCACGCGCGGAGCGCCACGTACTGCCCGCGGAAGCTCGCCACGAGGGCGTCCCCCACCCGGACCTCGGCGTCGAGCTCGATCCGGGCCCGGCCGCGCGCCGCGAGGGCGCGGGCGAAGAGCTCCCAGCGCTCCGGGCCGGGTGCCCGGCACTCGGCCTCGAAGTCGCCCTCCGCCGGGGCCAGGAATTCCATCGAGTTGCCCTGGATCACTATGCGGCCTACGAACCCGTCCCCGCGGAGTTTCAGGTGGAGCCAGCTCCACGCCGCGAGGATGGCGACCGCCGAGAGGCTGCCGCCGAACGCGGTGCGGCGGTGGTTGAGGTTGGGTGCGAGCGGGGCCGCGAGCCGCACCCCGTGAGCGCCCGCGTCCAGCACGCGGACGCCGAGGGGAGCCGAGATGGGGATGTGCTCGTGGAGGTAGCGCTCGAGCGCGGGGATCATCGGCAGGTTCCTCGCCGTTTGTCCGGGTGGGGGGCTGGCTCAGCGCTTGTCGGTGACGCGAACGCCCCGGCCCCGCAGGTAGGCGATGATCTCGCGGGTGTGCCAGCTCCACAGCAGCGAGGGCGTGAACTTGTAGGTGCCGCCGTCGCGGAACCAGACGGTCCACCAGGTGTTCCTGTGGCCACGGCGTCCCCACTCCTTCGTGACCAGGACCGAATCCACCTCGGCGAAACGGAATCCGGTGTCGTGCCGATGCGGCGCGAAGCCCTGGAAGTGCTCGATGCGCGTGGGGTAGACCTTGATGCGCTGGCGGTGGAACATCACCGGGGTGAGGATGACGAGCCCGGCGGCCAGGGCGGTCGCAACCTCGCGGATCCTCCGGTGGCCGGCCCCGTACGCCCACAGGGCGCCGACGGCCATCACGGCCGCGAGTCCCAGCGAGGCGCCGGCGACCCAGGGGGGAATGCGGAAGATCAGGTCCGGCTGGACGCCCTGCAGCATCGCTCCGCCGCCGGTGGGCTATTGCGGCAATATGGCGCACAACGCCTTCCACGGCACGGGCCTCCCCAGCGGGCCTCAGTGGAAGGGGCGAGCGCTCACGCACCGGCCGCCGTGCGCCGGGGCAGCGCCCGCTCGATCCGCCGGTCGGGCACGAGCCAGATGAGCGCCACGCCGATGTAGATCGCGCCCGAGATCCAGGTGGCCACGTACGCCGCGGGGATCGAGAGCACGTAGAGGACGGGCGACAGCTTTCCCTTCCAGTCCGGGCCCACCGCGGCGCGGAGGAGGGAGTCCTCCCCCTCGTGCCGCAGGATCATGGCCTGGAGGATGAAGTACGCGATGGCCGCCATCAGGAGCACGGCACCGTAGAGCGCCACCGGCGTGGGCGCGAAGCGGTTCTCGCCCATCCACGCGGTCGTGAACGGAATCAGCGAGAGCCAGAACAGCAGGTGCAGGTTCGCCCAGAGGATGGCGCCGTCCACCTCCCGGGTGACGTGCAGCATGTGGTGGTGGTTGTTCCAGTAGATCCCGAGGTAGATGAAGCTGAGCAGGTAGCTCATGAACACCGGGATGAGCGGCCGGAGGTCGGCGAGCGCGGTGCCGTGCGGGGCGCGGAGCTCCAGCACCATGATCGTGATGATGATGGCGAGGACGCCATCGCTGAAGGCCTCTAGCCGGTTGGTGCCCATCGGTCCTCGATTCGGGGTATCTTCACGATAACCGACCCGGCCGCCGAGGGAGACTCCCCGCCATGTGCTTCTCCGCCAGCGCCAGCTTCGCCGCGTCGGGCCTCACCTCGATCGCCGGCGTGGCCGCGGTGACCGGGGCGAGGCAGCCCGCTCACCGGCTGCTCGCCGGGATGCCGCTGTTCTTCGCCCTGCAGCAGCTCGCCGAGGGCGTGCTCTGGCTCGCGTCCAGCGGGAGGATGGATGCGGCGTGGCAGACGCCCGCCACCTACATGTTCCTCCTCGCCGCCAGGGTCCTCTGGCCCGCGTGGGTCCCCCTCATGGTGCGGGCGGTGGACGAGGATCCGGGTCGCCGGCGGGCGCTTTCGGTCCTGCTGGCCCTCGGGGTGCTGGAGGGCCTCCTCGGCGCCTACGCGCTGGCGGCGTTTCCCGTGACGGCGGACCTCGCGGGGCACCACGTCCGGTACGGCATCGAGGCTCCGGTCCTCTTCCGAGTGCCCGTGGACCTCCTCTACTACCTGGTGACGGTGCCCCCGCTGCTCCTTTCCGGCCACCGGGGGCTGCGGGTGATCGGCGTGGCCATGATCGCCGCGCTGGTCATCTCAAGGCTCGTCTACCAGGAATACTTCGTCTCGGTCTGGTGCTTCTTCGCGGCGCTCATCAGCGTGCTCGTGGTGGTGGTGGTGCGGGCAGGTGCCGCGCGGGCGGAAGCGGCGCCGGCCGCCTAGGGCACCCCGTCGAAGAAGTCCACCACGCCGGTCTCGATCGAGTACTCGGCGCCCACCACCAGCAATCCGCTCCGCAGGATCAGCTGCTCCAGGATCTCCGAGCCATGCCGCAGGTGGTCGGCGGAGGCGCGGATGTTGGCGCGGGTCGCCTTGCGCGCGAGCGCGGTCCGGTCGCGGGCCAGCTCGGTGGCGAGGAGCGGGGCCACCGAGGGCCGGATCCGGTCCACGATCGAGCGGAGGTTCCGCGACTGGTCCTCCGTCGGCCGCGTCATCTCGTCCAGTGTGGCCGCGATGGCGCCGCACTCCGAGTGCCCGAGCACCACCACCAGACGGGTGCCGAACTTGGCGGCGGCGAACTCGACGCTGCCCACCTGCGAGGGGGCCACGATGTTGCCGGCCACCCGGATCACGAAGAGGTCGCCGAGGCCCTGGTCGAAAACCAGCTCGGCGGGCACCCGGGAGTCGGAACAGCCGAGGATGATGGCGAACGGCTCCTGGCCGCTGGCCAGCTCCTGGCGGCGGGCGTGGCCGCCGAGGGGCTCGTGGTTCCGGACATCGGCGACGAAGCGCGCGTTGCCGTCGCGCAGCCGCTGCAGGGCCTCGAGGGCGGGGATCATCGGGTGGTCATCGCGGGTTCACCCATCGGATCTCGTCGAGAATCAGGTAGTACAGCGTGTCCGGGTAGGGCAGCCGGTAGGCGCCCTCGGCGTGGAGGACGTGCGCGGCGATCGAGGTCATCTCCCAGCCGTCCGTCTCGTCCGCCTCCCACTTCGGGGTGCGGAGCTGCCAGATGTCGCGCTGCTCGCCGAGCCGCCGGACCTCGAGCAGGTCGCGCCAGCACGCCGGGTCGAGGTTCGGGTTGGCCCAGCCCCAGAGCCAGGTGCCGGAGCGGGACGAGACCGAGCCGACGACGCGGGTGTGAGCGACCACCTGCGGCTCGTCGTCGGAGGCGAACTCGAGCACCTGGCCGGGGACGTCCCAGTGCCAGCGCTGGTGGTCGCCGAGGGCGAACTCGGCGCGGAGCCGGTCCTGCGCCAGCGTGAGGTACTCGTGCGCGCGGGTGACGAGCTCGACGAAGCGCTCGTCGGGGTTCACGGCCGCGCCCCGGGGTCGGGGCGGTCCGGTTCACCCGAAGGGGTGCGGCAGGCGTCGCAGCGACCGTCGGTGCGGCCGAGTCCCACCCGGAGGTGCTTGCCGCAGACCACCCGATGGCAGCCGGGGCAGACGGGCACGGCCTGCTCGCCCAGCTGCTGGCCGCAGATCTCGCAGCGGAACGGGACGAACGCGTCCGGGCCCATGGAGCGAAGTTCCCGCCGGCCGGCTCCCGGGGCAACCCCCGGTCAGGCGCGACGGCCCGACCCTGTCACAATCCGCCCGACTCGGCGGTTCCCTCGCGCAGGCGGGGGGTACACCGACAGGACCGCGACCCCGCGGCCCGGCCCTCCCGCGCACCCGGAGGCGGAGGTGTGACATGGCGGGCATTCCGATCCCGACCGCGGCTCGTGGCCGCCTGGCGGGCGTGTTCGCGCAGGCGGGCCGGGTGGCGGGGCTGCTCCTCGTGACGCTCACGCTGGCTCCTTCGGCACGGGCCCAGGACGCCGGCTGGAGGATCCGGCTCGAGCCGACCTACCTGGACGTGCACGGGCACGACCAGCACGTGCTCACGATTCACCATGTGGACGCGATCTCCGTCCTCGACCGCAAGACAGCCGTGGCCCTCGACACCGAGGCAGGCACCTCCTACCGCGCGGAACTCCGGTACACGAGCGGCCGCTGGGCGTGGGGCACGGAGTTCGCCTGGTTCCAGACGAAGCAGGCGAGCCCGGACCTGGCCCGGTCCGGGGCCGGCGGCGGGGACGTGGTCACCTTCGAGGTGGCCGACCGGGAGTTCACGTCGACGGGCCCGGGCGAGGTGGTCTACTTCCAGGTGCTCGAGGACACGGAGGTCGCGCTCTGGACCCTCGACCTCTTCGCCGAGCGGACCCTGGCGGCATCCGAGGGCAGTCACCTGGCGCTCCGGCTCGGCGTGCGGTTCGGGGATTTCGACAACGACTACCGCGTGGTCGCCGGGCTCGAGAACACGGTCGGCTCGCGCTTCGACGCCGAGTCCAACTACGGCCGGATGACGGGACCACTGGTCGGGATGGCGGGCACCGTCCGGATCGGCCGGGGGTCGCTGGAGGGATACGTGGGCCAGTCGGTGATCCTGGGGGAGGCGGCGTTCAACACCCAGGCCCGGGACTTCACCGGCCCGTTCGGCGGCTCGCCGACGTACGTCGCGGAGGAGACCTTCGGGAGGTCGGGCGACGTCGCGATCCCGATCACCGACCTCCAGGCCAGGGGACGGTACGGCCTGACCGAGTGGCTCGCCCTCGGCGTGGGGGTCAACGCGGCGGCATGGTGGGACGTGGGGGTGCCGCCGGGGGTGGTGCCCGGCGCCGGCGGCGACCAGGTGCTGCACGAGAACACGCTGGTGTTCTTCGGGCTTTCGGGATTCGTGGAGTTCAGGTTCTGACGCGATGCGGGCCGGTCAGCGGGTGAAGTTCGCCGCTCCCGCCGGGAACAGGCTTCCCGGTCCGCCCGGGTCGCCGATCCAGCGGGAGACCTCGACGGTGTACTCCACGCCTGATTGCAGGGGCTGGGCGGGGGAGGGGGAGATCGCGCCGGCCGGCGTCACGCCGTAGCGGATGCCCGACCGGAGGGGATTGTCGGCTGCGTCCTCCCCGGAATAGAGGATCCACATCCCGTTCGGCGCCCCGCCCGCGAGGTAGACCGAGAGCGAGGCCATTCCGCACGCGGGATCCCAGGTGAACCTGGGGGCGAGCTCCACCGAGACGGCGATCGTCACGGCCTGGTCGGGCTCGCACGGGACGGCCGCGGCCGGCGCCGTCGAGTCGTCGCACCCGGCGGCTGCCGGGCCGACGCCCAGCAGGGTGACGAGGGCCAGCCGACCAGTCGCACCCCGGCGCCTCATGCCGCGTTCACCCCTCGGCTCCGCCCGCCGCCTTCGGGCGGTCGGCGAGCCGGCGCACGAACTTGAGCCCCGACCAGACCTCGGTCACCGCGCACACCTTCACGTCGACGAGGCCGGCGGCGAGCCCGATCGTGCGCACCCGATCCTCGGTGAGGTCGGTGGGCACGCCCGACGCCCGCTTGGGCCACGCCACCCAGAGCATGCCGGCCGGCGTGAGCGACTCCGCGCCTCGCGGGAAGTCCCGCTCGAGGTCGGCGGCCCGCTCCACGAACACCATCAGCAGGTCCAGCGGCCCGGTGGCGGGGGTCGTGACCTCGGCGCGGGCGGGCCACGGCACGAGGAGCTCGGCGAACCGGGCCGGGGCGCGCCGGATGCCGATCCGCATGCCCGGCTTGATGCCGAGCTTCTGGACGAGCGGGGTGCCGCTGTAGCCGGCCATGGGCAGGGATCGGGATCGCGGAAGTTCCCGCAATACTGCGACCGGGGGGCCCGGGCCGCCAGCAGCGGTCCGGGCCGCGGTGGGCCTAGCCCCGCCGGAACACGTCGGTGTTGAGGTACTTGAGCCCGGAGTCGGCCATGAGCGTGACCACCGTGGCGCCCGGGCCGAGCCGCTCCGCAATCCGGAGCGCAGCGACGACGTTCGCCCCCGACGACGTCCCCGCGAAGAGGCCTTCCTCCCGCGCGAGCCGCCGCGCCATCGCCTTCGCCTCCGCGGTCCCGACCGGCAGGATCTCGTCCACGAGCGCCGGCTCCCAGAGCGGCGGGGTGTAGCCGATCCCCACGCCCTCGATCTTGTGGGGACCCGGCGTCCCCCCCAGCAGCACGGACGATTCGGCGGGCTCCACCACGGCGATCGTGACGCCGGGCCGGTACCGCTTGAGCACGGTGGCGACGCCCCGGGACGAGGCCCCCGTCCCCACGCAGTGGACGAAGGCGTCGATCCTGCCCTCCGTCTGGCGCCAGATCTCCTCGCCCAGCGGGAAGTACCCCGCGATGCTGTCCTGGTTGTTGAGCTGGTCGGTCCAGTAGGTGTGCGGCTCCCGGCTCAGCTCGCGGGCGGCCGCGATCATGTCGAGGATCAGCTTCCTGGTGGTGAGGCCGCCCTCGCTCGGAACGAGGGTCAGCTCCGCCCCGAGGGCAGCCATCTGATCCAGCTTCTCCCGGCTGAACGCATCCGAGCTGACGATCCGGATGCGGTAGCCCCGGGCCGCGCAGACGAGGGCGAGCGAGGCCCCGGTGCTCCCCCCGGTGTACTCGACGACGGTGTCGCCGGGCCCGAGCCGGCCGTCCGCCTCCGGGCGCCCGATCACGGCCAGCGCCATCCGGTCCTTGACGCTGCCGGTGGGGTTCTCCCACTCGAGTTTCACCAGGACGTCGGCACAGCCGGCCGGCACGACCGTGCGGAGCCGGACCAGCGAGGTGTCGCCGATGGCGTCGAGGATGTCCACGGATCGTTCGCTCCGGTGGCGGCCGGTGCCCGGGAGAGAACCGGCGGCTACCGGCCGCCCGGCGCCGGCGGGAACAGGTGCCGCAGCGCCCGGAGTGCCGCCGGATGGTAGATGGTGGCGTGCGTCTCGCCCGGCATCGGCTCGTGGTGCCACCGGAGGGATTCCGGCGCGTTGGCCCGGAGCAGGTCGGCGAGCTCCCGGGTCAGGCGCGAGAGTTCCGGCTCGCCGCTGCTCGCGAGGTAGAGCGATCGCTCGCCCCCGCCGGCGCGCAACCGGGCGGCCGCCCCCTTCAGCAGTCCCTCGTCGTTCCACCAGAGGCTCGGGTCGAAGGCGACGTAGGTATCGAAGAGGTCGGGCTCGACGAAGAAGGTCTCCACCACGAAGAGCCCGGCCAGGGACTCGCCGATGATCGCGGCCTCCGGGGTGGTCCGGTACCGGGCCTGGACGGCGGGCATCAGCTCGGAACGGATGAACCGGCGGAAG
Source organism: Gemmatimonadales bacterium (assembly GCA_035457305.1). Classification (GTDB taxonomy): domain Bacteria; phylum Gemmatimonadota; class Gemmatimonadetes; order Gemmatimonadales; family GWC2-71-9; genus JAICEH01. The sequence continues at coordinate 6,470 of DATIBS010000081.1, read as the reverse complement.
GCCGCCGAACCGCCGACCTGCGGGGCGATCTTCCGGTCCTCGGCGTTCTCCGTCGGGCCGGTGAGGTCGCGCCGGCGCTGGGTGTTCTCGATGCCCACGAGCAGGAAGGGGCGCATGGTCCCGTTGCCGACCGAGACCTGCACCAGCCCCGCGACGTGGAGGAAGTCCTCGGCCATGCCGCCGTCGGGCATGTAGAGGACGGGGAGGCGCACCTCGGGCGACGCGGCGTAGCCCGGCGGGAGGTAGACATTGATGCGCCGGGTCTCGCCCAGCGCCCGGGACTCGATGGTGAAGGTCTCGCCCATCGCGAGGGCCGACGCCGGGCTCGTGCCGTCACCGGCGCCCTGGGCGAGCGCCGGCGTCGAGAGCAACATCAGTGCGGCTGCGGCGGACCGAACCGATCTCATTCCCGGCTCCGGAAGTGGATGGGGCGGCAGGGGCTCACGATCGCGGGCGAAGATACCACGCGCTCCGCGGCGCCCGCCAATCAGCGCGTGCCGGCTCGCGCCGAGAGCCAGCGGCAGAGCGCCGCGTGGGCGGCGCTGTTCGGGTCGAGGAACTCCATGTGGCCGGTGTCCGCGAGCTCGATGAGCTCGATGCTGTCGCCCGCCGCGGCGGCGGCGCGGGCATAGCCGCGCGAGAGCTCGACCGGCACGGCGTCGTCGGCGGCGCCGTGCAGCACGAGCTGGGGCACGCCGAGCGGCAGCATCTCGATCGGTGAGGCGGCCCGATAGCGCTCCGGATGCCGGCTCGGCGTCCCGCCGAGCAGCTCCGCGACCGCTTCCCCCCCGATCCGCTGCTCCCAGGCGCGGGCCAGGTCGGCGATCGGCGCCAGACCGGCGACGGCGAGCACGCGCACCGGCGGCAGTTGCCGGTCGTGGGCACGACTGCGTCCGGCGGCCCACAGGGCGAGGTGCCCGCCGGCGGAGTGACCGACGACCGTCACCCGGTCGAGGTCGAGGTCCATGCCGTCGGCCGACAGCCGCGCGAGATGGTCGAGGCCGGCCGCGACGTCCTCGAACGTGCCGGGCCATCCGGCCCCGGGCGTTCCCAGCCGCCGGTACCCCAGATTCCAGACGGCAAAGCCGCGGGATGCCAGGTCCCCGGCGATGGCCTCCAGCTGGTCGCGACCGTAGGGCATCCGCCAGAAACCGCCGTGCAGCAGGCAGACGACCGGCGGCCGGCGCGCCGGGGGACGGTGGAGGTCGCCCGCCTGGTCCGGGGACGATCCATATCGGAACCACTGTCGCGTCGGACGGTTTTGCGGTACCATCTCGCCTCCGGCCTGATTCTGGGCCCGTGCACGGGAAGGGTGCCGGGCTCCATGCCGGGCCCCTGTCAGACGGGGTTCAAGGTTACTTCATCCGGGGGGCCGTAGGATGGCTCCCTACCCAGCCGGAATACAGGAGGCACCCCATCATGGTGCGCCGGAACCAGGTTCCTCCCGAAGTCTCGCGCCTCGTGATGTGCCTCGTCCTGGCCGGGATCGCCGGCTGCGGGAAGGAGGAGGCGCTCCCGCCCCCGCCCCCCGAGGTCACGGTCCAGCCGGTCGAGGTGCGCGACATGCCGGTGCAGGTCGAGTTCACCGGCGAGGTGCGGGGCGCCGAGGACGTGGAGGTCCGGGCCCGGGTCGCGGGGTTCCTGCAGTCCATCAACTATCGCGAGGGCACCCTGGTCCGGCGGGGCGACCTCCTCTTCGTGATCGACCCCCGGCCGTTCGAGGCCACCGCCACACGGGCCCGCGCCGATCTGGCGTCGGCGCAGGCGCTGCACAACCGCGCCGTGATCCAGGTGAACCGGCTCCGGCCGCTGGCGGCGGCGAACGCCGTGAGCCAGCAGGACCTGGACAACGCGGTGGCCGTCGAGGAAGCCAGCCGCGCCAGCGTGGCGGCGGCCCAGGCGCAGCTCACCACGGCCCAGCTCGACCTGGGCTACACCCGGGTGACGAGCCCCATCGACGGCATGGCGGGGAACCGCCAGGTGGACGTGGGCTCCTTCGTGGGGAGCCCGGAGCCCACGGTGCTGACGGTGGTCTCCGCGCTCGATCCGGTCCGCTTCGACTTCACCATCGCGGAGGCCGACTACCTGGCCTTCGCGCGGGCGGCGGGAGCGGAGGGCCGGACGCGGCCCCCGACCGAGCCGCGGCTCGAGCTCATCCTGGCGGACGGCTCGGTGCATCCGCACAAGGGCCGGATCACGATCGTGGGGCGCGGGGTGGATCCCGAGACCGGGACGCTCCCGCTCCAGGCCACCTTCCCCAATCCCGGCGGGCTCCTGCGGCCCGGGCAGTTCGGCCGGGTCCGGCTCCCCATCTCCACCCGCCGGAACGCGATCGTCGTCCCGCAGCGGGCGGTGCAGGAGCTCCAGGGCACGTTCAACGTCTTCGTGGTGGGCCCGGACAGCGTGGTGCAGGTCCGGGCGGTGAAGCCCGCCAACCGCGTCGGCAGCGACTGGGTGATCGCCGAGGGCCTCGAGCCGGCCGACCGGATCGTGGTGGAGGGGCTGCAGAAGGTGCGGCCGGGCATCAAGGTGCGGCCGGCCGCCGCCCCGCCGCCGGCCGCACCGGCCCCCGCGGCCGCGGACAGCGCGGCGGGGCAGGGCTGAGCGATGGCCGACTTCTTCATCCGGCGGCCCATCGTCGCCATCGTCGCGTCCATCGTCATCACGCTGCTCGGGCTCGCGGTGCTGCAGCGGCTCTCGATCGAGCAGTACCCCGAGCTCTCGCCGCCCACCATCCGGGTCGAGACGACCTACCAGGGCGCCGCGGCCGAGGTGGTGGAGCAGTCGGTGGCCACGCCGATCGAGCAGCAGGTGAACGGCGTGGACAACATGATCTACATGAAGTCGCTCAACACCAGCGACGGCCGGATGCTGCTGGACGTCTCGTTCCAGGTGGGGATGGACCGGGACATGGCGAACGTGCTGGCCCAGAACCGGGTGTCGCAGGCGCAGTCGCGGCTGCCGCAGGAGGTGCTGCAGCAGGGGGTGACGGTCAAGAAGATCAACCCCAGCATTCTGATGGTGGTCTCGCTCTACTCGCCGGGCGGCACCCGCGACGCCCAGTTCCTCAACAACTACGCGATGATCAACATCCGGGACGCGCTGCTCCGCGTGCCCGGCATCGCCCAGGTGGACCTCTACGGCGGGGCCGAGTACGGCATGCGGATCTGGCTCCGCCCCGACCGGCTGACCGCGCTCGGGCTCACCCCCACGGACGTCATCAACGCCATCAAGGAGCAGAACCTCCAGGCCCCGGCGGGGCAGGTGGGCGCCGCGCCGTCGCCGCCCGGCCAGGAATTCACCTACACGGTGAAGGCGCCGGGCCGGCTGGTCACGGCGGAGGAGTTCGAGCAGATCATCCTCCGGCAGACCGCCGGCGGCGGCACCCTCCGGATCAAGGACGTGGGCCGGGTCGAGCTGGGGAGCGAGAACTACCGCTCGTTCGGCCGGGCCATCGTCAAGGACTCGACCGGCCAGTGGGTGGGGGGGGCGGCGGCCGCGCTCACCGTGTACCTCCTGCCGGGCGCCAACCAGCTCGCCTCGGCCGAGGGCATCTACCACACCCTGGAGGAGCTGGCCGGCTTCTTCCCGGGCGACATGGCGTACGAGATCGTGTACGACACCACGCCCTCGGTCGAGGCGAGCATCGAGGCGATCCTGCACACCCTGGTCGAGGCGTTCATCCTGGTGAGCCTCGTGGTGTTCGTGTTCCTGCAGAGCTTCCGGGCCACGATCATCCCGCTCCTCACCGTGCCGGTGTCGCTCATCGGCACCTTCATCTTCTTCCCGCTGCTCGGGTTCTCGATCAACACGCTGACGATGTTCGGGCTGGTGCTCGCGATCGGCATCGTGGTGGACGACGCGATCGTGGTGGTCGAGGCGGTGATCCACCACATCGAGCACGGGATGACGCCCAAGGACGCCACCGTCCAGGCGATGAAGGAGGTGTCGGGCCCGGTCGTCGCGATCGCGCTCATCCTCTCGGCGGTGTTCATTCCGGTCGCCATGCTGGGAGGGCTCACGGGCCGGCTCTACCAGCAGTTCGCGCTCACGATCGCCATCTCGGTCCTGCTGTCCGCCTTCCTGGCGCTGAGCCTGGCCCCGGCGCTCTGTGCCATGATCCTCAAGCCGGCCAAGCCCACCGGCGGGCCGCTGGGGGCGTTCTACCGCGGGTTCAACAAGGTGTTCGAGGTGACCACGGGCGGGTACGTGAAGTGGACCCGGCTGTTCGTCCGCCGCGCCGTGCTCACCATCGGGGTGGTGGTCGCCGCCACCGCGATCACGGGGCTGCTCGGTCGCGCCCTCCCGGCCGGCTTCGTGCCGGAGGAGGACATGGGCATCTTCATGGTCAACGTCCAGCTGCCCCCGGCCTCGTCGCTGGAGCGGACCGGCCAGGTCGTGGCCCAGGTGGAGGAGGTGCTCAAGGGCACCGAGGGCATCCTGGCGTGCACCGCCGTGGGCGGCAGCGCCATCCTCACCAACTCGTTCAGCCCGGAGTACGCCTCCTTCTTCTGCAAGCTCACGCCGTGGGACGAGCGGGAGTCGCCCGAGCTGCACGTGAGCGGGATCCAGCAGACGCTCCGGCGGCAGCTGGCCGCGATCCCGGGCGCGGTGATCTTCCCGTTCACCCCCCCCACCATCCCGGGCTTCGGGGCCGCCGGCGGCTTCAACTTCCTGCTGCAGGACCGGAGCGGGACCCTGAGCGTGGCGGACCTGGGCCGGCAGACCCAGGTGTTCCTGGAGGCGGCGCGGCAGCGTCCCGAGCTGGCCAACCTCTTCACCTCGTTCAACCCGCAGGTGCCCCAGGTCGCGGTGGACCTCGACCGGGAGAAGACCCGGAGCCTCGGGGTGGCGGTCAACGACGTCTTCGCGGCGCTCTCGGCCTCGATGGGCGGCGCCTACGTCAACGACTTCAACCGGTTCGGGCGGCTCTACCGGGTGTACGTGCAGGCCGAGCCGGCCTTCCGCCAGCGGCCCGAGGACATCGGGCAGTTCTACGTGCGGAGCCGCACCACCGACGAGATGGTGCCGCTCTCGACGCTGATGCGGGTGAGCCCGGCGTCGGGGACCGAGATCACCGTCCGGTTCAACCTCTTCCGCTCGGTCGAGATCTCCGGCGTGCCGGGCCCGGGCTACACCTCGGGCCAGGCGATGCAGGCCCTGGAGGAGACCGCGGCCCAGGTGCTGCCCCGGGAGATGGGCTTCGCCTACGCCGGGTTCTCCTACCAGGAGAAGCAGGCCCCGCCGGCGGGGCCCACCTTCGTGCTGGCCATCGTGTTCGTGTTCCTGCTCCTGGCCGCGCTGTACGAGAGCTGGAAGCTGCCCTGGGCGGTGCTGCTGGAGACGCCGCTCGTCGCCCTCGGCGCCTTCCTCGGGGTGTGGGTGGCGGGGTACGACAACAACGTGTTCGTGCAGGTGGGCCTCATCATGCTGGTCGGGCTCGCCGCCAAGAACGCGATCCTCATCGTGGAGTTCGCCAAGGCCCAGCACGAAGGGGGGAAATCGGTGGAGGAGGCGGCGCTCGAGGCCGCGCGGCTCCGCTTCCGGCCGATCCTGATGACCGCGTTCGCCTTCATCATGGGGGTGGTGCCGCTGGTGCTCGCCAACGGCGCGGGCGCGGCGGCGCAGAACCGGATGGGCACCGCCGTCTTCTCCGGCATGCTGGTGGCGACGGTGGTCGGCGTGTTCGTCATCCCCGGGCTCTTCGCGATGGTGGAGCGGATCCGGTTCGGGAAGAAGGCGAAGACCGCGGTGCCGGGGCAGGCGCCGGTGGCCCCGGCCGGGGGGCACTGACCATGCGCCGCGAGCATCGCGCGATCGCGCTGGCGCTCCTCCTCTCCGGGTGCGCCGTCGGGCCCAACTACGAGCGGCCCACCACCATCGCGGCCCCGGCCGCGTGGCGGGACAGCGCCATGGCGCTCCGGGATTCGTCCTACGCCAACCTCCCCTGGTGGAGCGTGCTGGGCGACACCACGCTCCAGGGGTTGGTCCGCACCGCCCTCCGGGAGAACCGCGACCTGCACATCGCGCTCGCCCGGGTGAACGAGGCCCGGGCGCTCCTCGGGATCCAGCGGCTCGAGTTCCTGCCCCAGATCGACGTGCAGGCCGGGGTGAACCGGATCGAGGGGGCGGATTCCCTCCTCCGGGGGCTGAGCGAGGGCGAGACCTACTTCGTCGGCGCGAGCCTGTCCTGGGAGATCGACCTGTGGGGCCGGCTCCGCCGGCTCAACGAGTCGGCCCGCGCCACGCTGCTCGCGAGCGAGCAGGGGCGCCGCGGCGTGATCCTCACGGTCGTGAGCGAGGTGGCGCGCGCCTACCTGGAGCTGCTGGACCTCGACGGCCAGGTGGCCATCGCCGACTCGCAGGTGGCCATCCGGCGGCGGTCGCTCGACCTCGCGCGGGCGCGCTTCCAGGGCGGGCTCACCTCCGAGCTGGACGTCCGCCAGGGCGAGAACGCGCTCGCGGTGGCC
>DATIBS010000080.1:0-15118 GCA_035457305.1 Gemmatimonadales bacterium | reverse complement strand
CCAGGGGGTGATCACCCAGCAGGGTGGCGTCCCGATCGAGGGGGCCGTGATCGAGGTCCTCAACACCTCCACCGGCGCCCGCCTGCAGGCCGTGACCCGCGCCAACGGCCGGTACTTCCTCGAGAACGTCACCCCCGGCGGCCCCTATCGGATCTCGGCCCGGGCCATCGGATTCCGGGGCGCCACCCTGGACGGGATCCGGCTCACGCTGGGCCAGCGCTTCACCCGGGACTTCGAGCTGGAGCGGCAGGTGGTGGAGGTCGAGGAGGTCACCGTGGCGGGGGCGGTCAATCCCCTGATCAACACGGGGCGGACCGGCTCGGCGCAGTCCATCTCGGAACTGGCGATCCAGAGCCTGCCGCTCATCGGGCGGAACATCACGTCCCTGATCGTGACGGCGCCGCAGGTGTCCGTGACCAACTCGGGTGGGCCCTCGATCGGCGGCCAGAACAACCGGCTGAACAACATCCAGATCGACGGGGCGGTCAACAACGACCTGTTCGGCCTCGGTTCCACCGGCACGCCGGGCGGGCAGGCGCAGGCCCGGGCGATCTCGTCCACCGCGGTCAAGGAATTCCAGGTGCTGGTGGCCCCGTATGACGTGCGGCAGGGGAGCTTCACCGGCGGACTGGTGAACGCCGTCACCCGTTCGGGCGACAACCAGTTCCGCGGGTCGGTGTTCGGCGTCCTGCAGAACGAGACCTTCGTCGGCGACATCGGCGGGGTGGAGCCGGCGGAATTCAGCACGGTGCAGTACGGCGGCACGCTGTCGGGCCCGATCCTCAAGGACCGCCTGCACTACTTCGCGGCGGTGGACCTCCAGGACGCCTCGCGGCCGTTCGTCGGCCCGACCGCGACGGAGGCGCTCGGCGTCGACGGCGCCACGGACTGCCAGCAGGTGATCGACGCAGTGGCGGCCGAGGGCTACAACGCGGGCGGCTGCGGCGACTTCACCATCGAGACCCCGAATCCGACGGTCTTCGGGAAGGTGGACTGGAGCCCGGCGGTGAACAACCGGGTCACCCTGAGCTACAACCGGGTCTCGGCCAGCGACGACGTGCTGAGCCGCCGGGACAACGGCGACTGGCTCCTCACCGGGGGTACGTACTCCTTCGAGTCGCTCACCAACGCGCTCCGGCTCAATTGGGCAGCGGTGTTCTCCGACCGGTTCAGCAACGACCTGATCCTCGGCTACCAGACGATCCGGGACGACCGTGCGCCCGACACGCCGTTCCCGACGGTGCGGGTCACGTCCGGCACCGGCGTCCTCGTGACCGGCGCCGAGCGGTTCTCCCAGGCGAACGAGCTGGACCAGGACATCTTCGAGGTCACCGACAACCTGACGTTCGACCTGGGTCGCCACCGGGTCACGGTGGGCACCCACAACGAATTCTTCTCGTTCCGGAACGTCTTCTTCCCGCGCTCGATCGGCGAGTGGACGTTCACGTCGCCGGACTCGCTCACGGCGGGACTCCCGACCGAGTACCGCCGGAACCTCGAGCTCCGGCCGGGCGGCGGCACCGCGGAGTTCGACGTCACGCAGTGGGGCTTCTACGCGCAGGACCAGTTCAACCTGGGCGAGCGGGTGACGATGACGGCGGGCCTTCGGGTGGACATCCCCACGTTCGGCAACACGCCGCCGACCAACCCGGGGCTGCAGGACTCCCTCGGGGTGGACACCGGCGCCTTCCCCAGCGGCAACGCGCTCTGGTCGCCGCGGGTGGGCCTCAACTACGACGTGTTCGGTGACGGCACCACCTTCCTCCGTGGCGGCATCGGCATCTTCAGCGGCCGCCCGGCCTACGTGTGGATGTCGAACGCCTTCACCGGCACCGGCCTCGAGACGGCGGAGATCACCTGCCGCGAGTCGAGCGGGAACCTGCCGGCGTACACGCTGGACCCCTCGGCGCAGTACGACACCTGCGCCGGCGGAGGCGCCCCGTCGCCGCCGCGGTCCACGCCGGCCTTCTTCGACGAGGACTTCAAGTTCCAGCAGAACATGAAGGCGGCCATCGGGCTCGACCAGCAACTGCCGTGGAGCATCGTCGGGACGGTGGACCTGGTGTACACCAAGTGGGTGAACTCGCTCTACATCGAGGACATCAACCTGGCCGGGCCGCAGGGTTCGGTGCTGGGCGAGGCCGGCCGCATCACCTACGGCGTACCGGGGAGCGGCACCCCGACCCGGGTGAGCGACGCCTACAACGCGGCACTCCGGCACCACAACAAGAGCGAGGACCGGTCCTACCAGGCCACCTTCCAGCTCCAGAAGCGGTTCAGCGACAACCTGGAGTTCAACGCCGGCTACACCTACTCGAACGCCAAGGACGTGATGGCGCTCACCTCGAGCATCGCGTTCTCCAACTACGGGTTCGCCACCCTGGACGGCACCATCGCGGACCGGAACCTCACGACCTCGAGCTTCGACCGCCCGCACAAGGTGACGATCAGCGGCACGGTGCAGCTGCCGGCGCGGCTTTCGGCGTCACTGGTGTACATCGGGTCGAGCGGCTCTCCGTATGCCTACGTGGTGAACGGCGACATCAACTCCGACGGCGTGGGCGGCACCAACCGCGAGTTCAATGACCTGTTCTACGTCCCGACCGGCCCGGGCGACTTCACGGTGGCGCCGACCTCGTCGGCGACCTACGCGGACCTGGAGAACTACATCGCCACCGAGCACTGCCTCAGCTCCCAGCGGGGGCGGGTGATGGAGCGGAACAGCTGCCGCAATCCCTGGTTCAACCTCCTGAACGCCCGGCTGTCCTGGGACGTCAGCACGTTCGGCGCCCAGGGGCTCGAGCTGCGGGCCGACATCTTCAACCTGCTCAACCTGATCGACGGCGACTGGGGGCTCCAGAAGGAGACGTCGTCGTTCGAGGGCGGGCAGATCGTCCGGCTCCGGGGCTATGACGCGGCGAACCAGCGGGGCATCTACGACATCACGCTCCCCACCCGCGACCGGCTGAACAACAACCTCAGCCGGTGGGCCATGCAGCTCGGGGTTTCGTACAACTGGTAGGACGGGGAAGGGGGAACGGGGAGCGGTCCTTCCTCCCCGCTCCGCGCCCTCAGGTGAAGCAGCCCCCCGGCGCTCCGGCGCCGGGGGGCTGCTTGTTCCACTTCGGCGGGGAATGGTGGGGCGGCCCGCTCCCCGCTCCCCGCTCCCCGCCTAGGTCCTCACCCGCGCCAGCAGCACCAGGCCAGCGCCGAGGAAGAGCGCGTTGGGGATCCACGCCGCCGCCACCGGATGGATCGCGCCGCCGGCCCCCACCGCCTCGGAGAGCTGGACCAGCAGCAGGAAGAGAATGGTCGTGGCCAGGCTGATCGCCACCCCCACCGCCGCGCCCTGCCGGGGGGCGGCTACCGCGAGCGGCGCCCCGAAGAGCGCGATGATCAGGCAGGTGACGGGCACCGCGACCTTGAGCGCCCGTCGGACCACCAGCTTGTCGGTGTTGTTGCCCGAGCGGCCGAGCGCGTCGATGTACCGGCCGAGCTCGCGGAAGTTCATCGCCTTCTGGGACTTGGCTTCCGCCAGCAGCGCGGTGGGGCGCTGGGTGAAGACCCGGTGCTCCAGGCTCTCGAAGTTGAGCGTGGCCACCGCGTCGCCGCCGACGAGGACCCGGCTCGCACCGTGTCCCAGCCGCCAGCGGCCGACGGTGGAGTCCCAGGTGGCACTCTCGGCCACGATGGCGAGCCCCGGATAGCCCGGCCCGGTGCCCTCGCGCTCCAGCACCGGGAAGCGGATCTGCCCGCGGGTGGCGTCGAGCGAGCGGAGGGCGTAGACCCAGCCCTCCTCGCCCCGGAAGACGAAGTTCCACCGGTTCTCCGAGGGCCGGGCCTCGCGCGCCTTCTCGATCTCGAGCTTCCGCTGGGTGGCCGCCGGGGCGATCTCGCCGACCCCGTACGCGGCGAGCGCCGCGACCGCGGCGGCGATCAGGAGCGGTCGGATGAGGCGGTGGAAACTCTGGCCGCTCGCCTTCGCCGCGGTGAGCTCGTTGTGCCGGCCGAGGTTCACCAGCGTGAAGACGGTCGCGAAGAGCACCGCCGCCGGCATCGCGAGCGCCATCTCCTCGGGCAGCCCGTACACCAGCCGCGCCAGCAGCACCTCCCCGATCGTGAGCCCGCGATTGACCAGCTTCCGAGTGTCCTCGCTCAGCTTGATGACGGTGACGAGGAGCGGCAGGCCGAGGGCGGTGAGCAGGTAGATCCGCACCCAGCTCGCGAGGAGGTAGCGATCCAGGATCCGGAGGCTCACGCCGCGGGCTCCGGGTGGCGGCGGAGGCGCCGCGCGAGGCGGACGATCGGGCCGGTGAGCTCGGCGAGGTCGCCGCCGCGGGTGGAGCCCGACTCGCGGTTCACGATCCAGAGCCCCAGCACGCCGAGGGTCGCGTAGAGCACGTTGGGCGCCCACATCGGGATGGCGGGGTGGACCCAGCCGTTGTCGGCGAGCGCCTCTCCCGCGGGGAGGCAGATGTAGAAGACCGCCACGCAGAGCCCGGTGCCGCCGAGCACCAGACCCATCCCGCCGCGGGGGAAGCGGAGGGCGAGCGGCACCCCGAGCAGGACGAAGACCAGGCAGGCCACACTCAACGACCACTTCTTGTGGACCTCGAGCAGGAATTCGGACGCCTCCCGCCGCGCCTCGAGCGCGGACTCGCGGGCCTCCGCCAGCTCCGCGGGGGCGGCGAGGAGGATCCCGCGCTCGCCCGAGGGCCCGGCGATCCCGGCAAGCGCGGGCCCGGGTACCGGCGCCGCCGCGCTGTCGGCGGGGGCGCGGCCCTGGCCCCGCCATCCGGGCTCCGGGCGCCCCTGGCCGGGACGGGCGGTGTCGGCGCCGCGCCGGAACCGGTCGAGCCGTTCCGGCAGGTTGCGCCGGGCCGGGGCCTGTGCGGGCTGCTGCGCCTCGGCCGTCCTAGGAATGAGGAGCCGCCCCACCCGGCGGAGCATGGTGCAGTAGCCGCCGGCGGAGAGCTCCGGGGGCACGGGCCGCTCGGGCCGGGCGGCTCGGAGCCCGAGGAGCCGGCGCAGGTCGGACGCCACCATCGCCTCGCCCCAGTCCCGCCCCGCGGCCTGGCGCGCGCGGCTGGTGGCGACGACGTCCAGCATCTCGCAGGTGCTCATCTCCCGGTCGCCGCGCGCCCCCTCGAACTCGTCCCGCTCCAGCTGGTTCGCGACCCCCCGGACCCGCAGCTCGTTCACCCCGAAGGCGGTCAGCTGGAAGAGGGTCGCGCTGGTGCTCCGGTACTCGTGCACCTCGCCATCGTAGAGCCGGAGGACCAGGTCGGTTCCCTCGGGGACCAGCCCCATCACGCCGCTGTCGGCGAAGACCACCCGGCGGACGTCCTGGCCCGAGAGGTCGAAGATCGTCACGTCGCGGAGGCGGCCGCCGCCCCGGTCGATCCGGCCCGCCCGGAGGAAGAGGCCGGTGCGAAGCGGATTGACCGCCTGCTCCTCGAGCTGCAACGTTGGCTTGACCCGCGCGATGTCGCCGATGAGGGTGCGGAGGCGCGCGTTGGTGCGCGGCACCACCTGGTCGAGGAAGAGGAAATTGGTCGCCGCCCAGACGAGCCCCACCACGAGGAGGGGGCGGAGGATCCGCCCGACACTCACTCCGGTGGCCCGCATGGCGGTGATCTCGTTGTCGGCCGCGAGCTGGCTCATCGCATACAGGGTGCCGGCCAGCACCGCGATGGGGAGGGCCATCGGCACGAGGAAGGGCAACGTCAGGGCGAACACCTCGCCGATGACCGACCAGGGCAGGCCCTTCCCGACCAGCTGCTCGAAGCGCTTGGCCACCTGCTGGAGCAGCAGGATGCTGACCAGCGCGGTGAAGGCGTAGGCAAACGGGCCCGCGACCGTCCGCACCAGGTACCGGTCCAGGATCCGCACGCGCTAACTCTCTCTGTTGTAAGGGGTTCCGCGCACGTGTATATTCGCTTCCTTGCCTCGTCCGCAATCTAATCGTCCCGCCCGGGACCCGCGCCGCGCCCGCGCCAGCCGCGGGGCCCCCATCGTCCTCCTCACCGCCCTGCTGGCCCTCCCGGGGGCGGCAGCCGCGCAGGAGCCGGTGGCCACCCCCGGGCTCGTGGCCCGCTTCGACCGGCCGATCCCGGCGCTCCGGGAGCCGGCGGTGCTTCGCGCGCCATGGCTGGCGCCCGGGCTCCGGTCGGAGGCGCTCGCCGCGTTCGACCGTGGGGTGGCCCGGGCGGTGGACTCGGCGCGGGCCGCCGACGACCTGGCCTGGCGGTACCAGCGGCTCTACGGGGCCCGCACCGACGTGGCCACCGACTCCGCCCGGGCGGAGGCGCGCGGGCTCCTGGGCCTCCCGGTCAAGTACGCCGACATCGCCTTCGAGGGGCAGGCCGGGGTGGAGCTCCGCACGGAGCGGTTCCGCAACGAGCGCTGCGACGCGATCCAGCTCCTCGACCCCAACTCCGGCTGCAACGGCACCTGGAAGGCGCCCCGGCTCGACACCGAGTTCAACCTCCGGGCGGCCGGGCTGATCGGCCGGCGGGTTCACCTCAACGTGGACTACGCCACCGAGCGGGAATTCACCGCCAACAACAACATCCAGCTCTACTACGAGGGACTGGAGGACGAGATCATCCGCCGGGTGGAAGTGGGCACGGTGACGTTCCGGCCGCCCCCCACCCGGTTCCTGACGGCGGCCATCCCCAGCAACAACTTCGGCGTCAACGCCACGTTCGACATCGGGCCGGTGCAGCTGCAGACCCTCTACGCATCGCAGCGCGGCTCGGTGGCGAACGAGCGGGTCTACACCATCGGCCAGACCACCAGCACCCCGCAGCAGCGGCAGTCGCGCGACCTCGACTTCGAGTCGGGCCGCTTCTACTGGACGGTGGACCCGGCCCAGATCGCGACCTACCCCGCGGTGGACATCCTCGACCTGGCGCCCGACGTCGTGCCGGCCTCGGTGCGGCCGGCGCAGGTGCAGGTCTACCGCTACCGCCCGGGGACCGCGCAGGGGGGCAGCACGCCCGACATCGGCGGCATCCTCGCGCTCGGGCTCGGCGAGGACGGGATCCAGAAGGTGGGGCCGCTGCGGTGGGAGCTGCTGCTGCAGGGCTCGGACTACTACCTCGACCCCTCGGGCCTCTGGTTCGCCCTCTCGACCAAGCTCGACAAGAACGACTTCCTGGCGGTCAGCTACCGCACCGCGGACGGCAGCCTGGTCGGCACGCTGCCGGTGACGGACGACCCGGCCACCACGGACACGCTCCGGCTCATCGTCGAGCCGCTCCGCGGCCCCGAGGTCCCGACCTTCCGGCACGAGATGCGGCAGGTCTACCGGGTGGCCGGGAGCGACCTCGACCGGCCGAGCCTCGTGGTGGCGCTGACGGTGAACCGGTCGGCGCAGCCCCTCTCCGGGGAGGGCACCTACCTCTCGCTCCTCGGGCTCGCGACCCAGAGCAACACCGAGGAATTCGACCGGGAGAACCGGCTCTTCCCGCGGTTCCGGGACCCGGGCGCGGGGGAGATCCTCCCCGAGGCCTACATCGTCCTCCCGCACCTCGAGCCGTTCGCGGACGCCACCCGACTCCTGCCCCAGGAGCGGAACGACTCGCTCTACCGGACGCCGCTCTACCTGATGGCCACCACGCAGGCGCCGCCGGCACGCTTCACCTTCGGGCTCGAGTATCTGGCCGCGGGCGCGGGGGACCGGACGACGCTGAACCTGAACGCGCTCCAGCTGGTCGAGGGCAGCGAGCAGCTGCTGCTCGGCGGGCGTCGGCTGGAGCGCGGGGTGGACTACTCGATCTCCTACGAGCTGGGGCAGGTGACGTTCCTCAATCCCGACGGCCTCTTCGGGCAGGGGGCCGCCACCATCACGGCGCGGTTCGAGGAGCGGGGAGCCTTCGCCGTGGCGCCGCAGACCATCTACGGGCTGGCGGGGCGGTACTCGCTCGGGCGGGTCGGGTGGATCGACCTGGTGGGGATGTACCAGTCGGAGCAGACGGTGTTCAACCGTCCCACGATCGGCTTCGAGCCGACGTCGAACCTCGTGGGGGGCCTGAGCACGCGGCTCACCTTCCAGCCGCGGGGCGTGACCCGGTTCTTCAACCGGCTCACCTCGACCCCGGCGACGGCCCCCTCGAGGCTCGACGTCAGCGCGGAGCTCGCCTTCAGCCGCCCGGACCCGAACCGCGTGGGGGTGGCGTACCTCGACGACTTCGAGGCGGACGCCGGCTTCCAGGTATCGCTCCGGGAGACGGCGTGGCGCTTCGGAAGCGTGCCGCAGGGCGCCGACGGGCTCGCGGACATCGGCTTCGGCGCCGCCTTCGACCCGGCCGACGCGGTCCAGCTCACCTTCCAGAACCTGATCCCCGGCCCGGGCGGCGGGGCGCTCGAGCTCAAGGCGCAGGACATCGACGACCGGATCCTGCTCTCCGGGGTGGGCGACCGGCCCGAGACGATCCTCTACCTCCGCTTCCACGCCGACACCGCGGGCGGGATCGTCCAGCAGGACAACAGCTCGCGGTGGAGCCAGCCGGCCCGGCCGTTCCGTCCGCGGTGGCGCTCGATCGTGACCCCGCTCAGCCTGAGCGGCCTCGACCTCTCCCGCAACGAGATCCTCGAATTCTGGGTGTTCCAGAGCGGGCTGCGGGAGGCCGACTCCGCCGGCGTGCGGCTGCTGCTCGACCTCGGTTCGGTGAGCGAGGATGCCCTGGCGCTCGCGCCGACCGACTTCACCGTCGCGGGCGTGGACACGACGTACACCGGCCGCCAGCTCGTGGGGCTGGGCCGGCTGGACACGGAGCGCTCGGCGACCGGCGTCTTCAACGCCTCGGTGGACGACATCGGGATCCTCTCCGACCGGCCGGACCAGCTGACCGGACCGGAGGGTCCGGTGGAGCAGCCGGCGCTCTGCCTGCGCGAGCTGGGCAACGTGGTGCCGGTCTTTCCCTGGGGCGACCTGAGCGCCCGGTGCTCGAACGGGAACGGCTCGCTCGACACCGAGGACCTCAACAACGACAACCTGCTCGACGCGCGCGGGGCGAACGACAACGTGGCCCGCTGGGTGGTGGACCTCCGGGCGGGGAACTACTTCGTGCGGGACGGCGTCACCTCCACCGACCCGATCTCCGGGCTGGTCTCGAAGTGGAGTCTCTACCGGATCCCGATCCGCCTGCCCGACCACGTGCTGGGCACGCCGAACCTGCGGCTGGCGCAGCACCTGCGGGTGACGGTGGCGGGGCCGCCGGACGACGGGGGCGACGACATCTCGGCGCGGTTCGCCCTCGCGCGGATGCGGTTCCTCGGCACCAGCTGGGTGCGGCGCGCCGACCAGCCGATCGCGGGGATCAGCGGCGACCTCGCCGAGCCGGCGGGCGAGGTGGCGGTCTCGGTGGTCTCCACCGAGGACGACGGGTACGAGAGCCCGCCCGGCGTGGGGGACGAGACGACGCGCAAGGACGGGAGCCAGGACACCCAGGGCGTCCAGATCAACGAGAAGTCGCTCCGGATCCTCGGTGCCGGCCTCGCGGCGGGCCAGCGTGCGGAGGCCTACTTCCGCTTCCCGGCCGGCCCGCAGAACCTGCTCAAGTACCGGGAGATGCGGGTCTGGGCCCGGGGCCAGGGCACGGGCTGGGACGAGGGCGACTTCGAGGCGCTGGTGAAGGTCGGCACCGATGCCGACAACTTCTACCTCTACCGCGCGCGCGCCTTCACCGAGACCTGGGTGCCGGAGATCGCCATCGACCTCGACGTGTGGCGCCGGCTCCGGGGCGAGACCGAGGGACGCTGGCTCCGCGGCGAGCCGCCCTCCGGCGCGGCGGAGTGCGGCTACGGCGACCCGGAGGCGTGGGTCGCGTGCGAGGGCCCCTACCTCGTCCACGTCCGGGATCCCGACGTGGGCCCCCCCAACCTCGCGGCGGTGCAGGAGGTGAGTGCGGCGATCTGGCGGGCCTCGGCGGGGACGGCGGCCACCGGCGCGGAGCTCTGGATCGACGACATCCGGATGGCCCGCCCGGTCTCCGAGATCGGCGCGGCCTACGCGCTCGACGCGCGGCTCACCGCCTCGGACGTGGGTGACGTGGCGTTCTCGCTCACGCGCCAGGGCTCCCAGTTCCGGCAGATCGGCCGCGACCCGAGCTACCGGACGACCACCAACATGAGCGTGGGGGGCAGCACGCGGCTGGAGCGCTTCCTGCCGGCACGCCTCGGGGTGGCGGTCCCGCTGACGGCGGCCTTCACCCGCAGCGTGGTGGACCCGGAGCTGGTGACCGGCACCGACCTCCGCGCCGACGACCTCGACGGACTCCGGCGCCCCGAGGCCTGGACCGCCACCTTCACCGCCGCGATGCGGCGCACCTCGCGGGGCACCACCTGGCTCACCCGCGGGGTGCTGGACCCCCTGTCACTCACCGGCAACTACACCACCGGCCGGAACTCCACCGAGCTGAGCGCGGGCTCGGCCTCCGCCTACCAGTTCAACGCCGGCTACCGGCTGCTGCTCACCCGCACCGGCCCGGTGCTCCCGCTCGGCGGGGTGCTGGACGCGCTGCCCGGGTGGCTGGGGCGCACCGAAGCGGCGGAGGGGATGCGCGGCTCCCGGCTCTCGCTCCTGCCGACGAACCTCCGGCTGACCAGCACGCTCACGCGCAACGAGACCGACCGCACGTCCTACGCGGTGCCGGTGGAGCGGCCCGATGACGACCTGATCCGCCCGGTCACGTCGCTCTCCCACCTCTGGCGGAACGCCGCGGGGCTCACGCTCCAGCCGGTGGGGATGCTCACCCTGAACGGGGACCTGGTGAGCACGCGGGACCTGCGGGAATACCCCGACTCCACGACCATCGGGCGGCTTGCCGGCGACGCGCGGAAGTCGTTCCTCGGGATGGACGTGGGCACGGAGCGGGACCGGATGCTGACCACGGCGCTCACCCTCGCGCCGCGCTTCACCAGCTGGCTCCGGCCGCGGTACACGAGCGGGAGCTCGTTCGTCCTCAACCGGTTCCTCTTCGGCCGCGCGCCGGTGCGGGTCGAGGACGACACCGCCGGCGCGTTCCTGCTGCCCCAGACGTACAACAACAGCCGCACGCGCGAGCTCGGGGCCACCGTCTTCCTCGACCGGCTGCTCGCCGGGCTGCTGGGCGACTCGTCGGGCGTGGTCCGCTCCCTCCGGGGCCTCCGTCCCCTCGACCTGACGACCGGGCGCACGCGCACCTCCACCTTCGACCTGGCCACCTTCGACCCGGGCCTCGGCTACCAGCTCGGCCTCGGCGGGCTGGAGGATTTCCTGGTGCAGGAGGGGGACACGGCGATCGGCGCCTCGGAGATCCACCGCGCCACGATGACGCTCGGGGCGGACCTGCCGCTCGGCTTCTCGGTCTCGCTCTCCTACAGCGACATCGAGACCGACCGCCACCAGCGGGTGGGTGACGAGTTCCAGGTGACCTCGGTGCAGACCACGGAATGGCCCATCGGCACGGTGCGCTTCACCCGCACCTTCCGGCGCGGCCCCCTGGCGCAGCTGGTCCTGGGCGCCACGGTGCGGGACCGCGAGGGGGTGACCCGCCTGCCGGTGCTGACCGGCGCGGCGGCGCGGCAGGCCACGATCTCCGAGGCGTGGACCCGGGACCTGCAGGCCGGGTTCCGGAACGGGCTGGTGATCCGGTTCGGCTACAACACCACCGACCAGGAGACCGAGTCGAACGGCAACCTGACGGTGCTCGACAACGACGAGGTGGTCGGGACCCTCAACTACGCCTTCCGGCTTCCCGAGGGGATCAGCCGCTCGCGGCGGGTCATCCGCGCCACGGCCACCGGCCGGCTCGCGAACAACACCTCGTGCCTCGACCGCCCCACCACCGACGGATGCGAGGTGATCACCGACTTCTACCGGCGCGACGTGCTCGTCACGCTGGACACCGACCTCGGCCGCATCATGACCGGCTCGCTCCAGGGCAACTGGTCCATCAACGACGCGAAGCACCTCAACCGCCGGACCAACCAGCTGATCCTCACGGCCGGCTTCTCGCTCTCCCTCTTCGCCGGAGACTTCCGATGATCCCGCGCTGGCTCTTCGCGGCCCTCCTGCTGGGCGCGGGCTGCCAGGAGGGCCCGCCCCCGCCGCCCTTCGACGGACAGGCCGCCCTCGCCTACGTGGCCCGGCAGGTGGCCTTCGGCCCGCGGGTGCCGGGCACCGAGCCGCACCGGCGCATGGGGGACTGGCTCGACAGCCTGCTCACCGCGCGCGCCGACACGGTCGTGGTGCAGGCGTTCGACCACGTCACCCTGGCGGGTGACACGCTGCCGCTCCGGAACTTCCTCGCCCGCTTCCGGCCGGAGGCGGAGGACCGGATCCTGCTCCTGGCCCACTGGGACACGCGCCCGCGGGCCGACGCGGCCGGCAGCTCCGATCGCGCGGCGCCGGTGCCCGGGGCGAACGACGGCGGGTCGGGCGTGGCGGTGCTGCTCGGCGTGGCCGACGCGATCGCGTCGGCCGGCGGGCCGCCGCGGGGCGTGGACCTGCTGTTCGTGGATGGGGAGGACTACGGGGTCTTCGCCGACAGCGCGGACGTCCTGATCGGGAGCACCTGGTTCGCGCGCCACCTCCCGCCGGGGCCGCGGCCGCGGTACGCGGTGCTCTTCGACCTGGTGGGGGCCGCCAACCCGCGCTTCGCGCAGGAGGGCTACTCGCTCACCGGCGCGCCGGACGTGGTGCGCCGGGTATGGGAGACGGCCGAGCGCCTGGGGCACGGGGCGATGTTCCCGGTGGAGAGCGGGATCCCCATCAAGGACGACCACCTGCCGCTGCAGCGCGCCGGCATCCCGGCGGTGGACGTGATCGACCTGCGCTTCCTCAACGGCGCGATCTGGCACACCCCCGACGACACGCCCGACAAGGTGAGCGCCGCGACCCTCCAGGCGGTGGGGGAGGTGGCGCTCGCGCTCCTCTGGGAGTCGGCGCGGTAGCAGGCCACCCCCGGCCGGCGGGGAACACCGCAGCGTGCGGCGATGCGCCCCGCCGAACGCCGCGCCCTCCTCACCCTGCTGGGGCTGGCCCTGGTCGGCCACGGCGTCCGGCTGGGGCTCGCCCGCCCGGGCGACCCCCCGGGCGCGGTAGGCCTGCCCGGAGGGCAGGCCGACCCCCGCGCACACGCCGACAGCGCCCGCCGCCTCTCCCGCCCGCTCGCTCCCGGCGAGCGGATCGACCTCGACCGCGCGGGCACCGTGGAGCTGGTCCGCCTGCCCCGGGTCGGGCCGGCGCTCGCCCGGGCCATCGTGTCGGACCGGGAAGCGAACGGCCCCTTCGGGAGCCTGGAGGGACTGGGCCGGGTGCGGGGCATCGGGCCGGGGACGCTCCGGCTGCTCGAGCCGCACGCGAGGTTCTCGGGGACGGCCAGGGGGGCTGGGGCGGCTGGGAAGGCCGGGAAGGTGGCGACGGCGGGGGAGGGGCCGCAGGCGATCGTGGACCTCAACCTGGCGGGGCCGGAGGAACTGGCGCGGCTCCCGGGGATCGGGCCATCGCGAGCGGCGGCGATCGTGGCCTGGCGGGCCCGCCACGGCCGGTTCGGGCGGGTGGAGGACCTGGTGCGGGTACCCGGCGTGGGGCCCAGGACGGTGGAGGGGCTGCGGGGGAGGGTGGGGGTGGAGGGGAGAGGGGAACGGGGAACGGGGAACGGGGAACGGTGAGTGGGGAGTGGGGAGTGGGGAGGTAGCCATCGGGGCACCCGGTCATACCGCCACCATCTCGACAGTTTCACGCCATCTTGCCGACATCGGCGCCTCGATCGACCTTGCACCCGCGGTCTCGAGCGGTCCGGGGAGCCCGTCTGGCAGCCGATCTGCCGGTGGCACGATACTGGCGCTTCCCGGGGCAGGCCGAGTCCGGAACCGGGCGCGGCGGTACATCTCAAATCATTGTCAGCAATGGTCTTGGACTCCAGGCCCAGGTCGGTAACTCCGATGGCTACTGCCACCGCCGGTCCGGTCGCGATTGGCGATTTGCTCGTCCGAGAGGGACTCGTCACGCGTGAGCAGCTCAAGCACGCGCAGGGCGAGTCCCGGGGCAACGGGAACGGGCTGGCGTGGAACCTGGTGAAGATGGGGGTGGTGCAGGAGGTCGAGCTGACGAAGGTGCTGGGCCGGATCTACCGGGTGCCGGCGGTCGACCTCTCGCGCTTCGAGGTGGACCCCCGGATCCTGCGGCTCCTGCCGCCGGACCTGGCGACGAGGCACCTGGTGCTGCCGCTGAAGCGGGAGGGGCGGACGCTGACCGTGGCGATGGTGGACCCGGCCAACGTGACGCTGCTGGAGGACCTCAAGTTCATCACCCGGTACGACGTCTTCCCGGTGCTGGCGGGGGAGTTCACCCTGCGGACGCTCATCGAGCGCCACTACGACAGCGGGGAGCAGCAGCTCAAGGAACTGTTGAAGGACGTCGAGGGCCTGGCGGACGACGTCGAGGTGCTGGAGGAGCAGGAGGACGAGGCGGCCACCCAGGCGCAGATCGACGACGCGCCGGTGGTCAAGCTGATCAACGGCCTGCTGACGGACGCGGTGCGGCGGGGGGCGAGCGACATCCACATCGAGCCGTTCGAGCACGAGCTCAGGGTGCGCTACCGGGTGGACGGCGCCCTGCAGGAGGTGATGAAGCCGCCGCTCAAGATGAAGGCGGCGCTCACCAGCCGGGTGAAGATCCTCTCGAGCCTGAACATTGCCGAGCGGCGGATCCCGCAGGACGGGCGGCTCAAGCTCAAGATGGGGACCCGGGTGATCGACTTCCGCGTCTCGACCCTGCCGGTGCTGTTCGGCGAGAAGATCGTGCTCCGCATCCTGGACAAGGGCAACCTGACGCTGGACCTGACCAAGTTCGGGTTCGAGCCGAAGGCGGAGCAGGACCTGATGCGGGCGATCCTGAACCCGTACGGGATGGTGCTGGTGACGGGGCCGACGGGGTCGGGCAAGACGACGACCCTGTACAGCTGCCTCCAGCGCATCAACATGATCGAGACGAACATCATGACCGCGGAGGACCCCGTCGAGTACAACCTGATGGGGATCAACCAGGTCCAGGTGCGGAGCGAGATCGGGCTCACCTTCGCGGCGGCGCTGCGGGCGTTCCTGCGGCAGGACCCGAACATCATCA
>DATIBS010000079.1:0-3373 GCA_035457305.1 Gemmatimonadales bacterium | reverse complement strand
CACCAGCCGCACCGGCCAGCCGTCGAGCGCGGCGTGGGCCTCGATGGCGTCGCGGGTGGTGCCGGGGATCTCGGTGACGATCGCGCGCTCGCGGCCGAGGAGCGCGTTGAAGAGCGAGGACTTGCCGGCGTTGGGCGGGCCGGCGAGCACCACCAGCGCTCCCTCGCGAAGCCGGGCGCCGGCGGGTGCCGTGGCGAGGAGCCGGGCCACCCGCTCGCGGACCTCCGCGAGGCGCGCGCGCGGCACCGCGGGGTCCACCGCGCCGTCGTCCTCCCCGGGGAAGTCGATGTCGTAGGCGAGGAGGGCGAGGAGGGCCACCAGCTCCTCGCGGAGTGCCGCGAGCCGGCGGGAGAGCCCGCCCTCGAGCCGGGCGAGCGCCGCGCGGGCCTGGGCGGGAGCATCCGCGGCGATGAGGTCCCCCACCGCCTCCGCCTGCACCAGGTCCATCCGCCCGTTGAGCACCGCGCGGCGGGTGAACTCCCCCGGCGCCGCCGGCCGCGCCCCCGCCGACTCGAACGCCGCCACCAGCCGCGCCGGCGTCACCAGCCCGCCGTGGCAGAAGCACTCCACCGCGTCCTCGCCGGTGTAGCTCGCCGGCGCCTGGAAGACGAGGTAGAGTCCGCGGTCCACCGCCGGGCCATCCGGCGCGATGAACTCGGCGAGGTGCGCAGTCCGCGGCGGGTCGGCCAGGAAGGGGCGGATCACCCGGGCCGCGATGGCGAACGCCCCCGCCCCGCTCAGCCGGACCACCGCGAGGGCGGAGCGTCCGGGAGGCGTGGCGAGGGCGACGATGGGGTCGGACAGCACCGGCGGCTCGGCAGCTCGGCGGCCTACCGCTTGCCGCCCGGCTTGGTGGGCGGCGCCGGCTTCGGTGCCGGCTTCGGCGCCGGCACCGGCATCCGCTTCTTCCGTTCCCGGGCGATCAGCCACTGCTGCGGCAGGCTCGCGAGGTTGCTCACCGCGTAGTAGAGGTTGAGCCCGGACGGGAACTGCAGGAACATCACCGTGAAGATCGCCGGCATGAAGTAGAGCATCATCTTCGTCTGCGGCGTCGGCTCCATCCCCAGCTGCCCCAGCTTGCTCAGCAGGAACATGGATGCGCCCATCACGACGGGGATGACGTAGATCGGGTCCTTCATCGAGAGGTCGGGGATCCAGAGGAACGCCACCCCGCGCAGCTCGATCGTGTTCTGGAAGACGAAGAAGAGGGCGAAGAGCACCGGCATCGGGATCAGCATCGGCAGGCAGCCGCCGAGCGGGTTCACCCCGTGCTCCTTGTACAGCTTCATCATCTCCTGCTGGAGCCGCTGCGGGTTCTCCTTGTACTTCTCCTGCAGCTCCTTCATCGGCCCCTGGATGGCCTGCATCGCCATGCTGGAGCGCATCGCCTTCTGGTTGAGCGGCCAGAGGAGCACGCGCACCAGGATGCCGAACGCCACCAGCACCAGGCCGTAGGAGAGCGCGAGGTGCTCGTGCATCCAGACCAGCAGCCACCGGGCGCCCACCGCGAGGGGGCGGATGACGGTGCGGAAGCCGGGCCAGCCGTACGGGTTGACGTCGTCGAAGTCGTGCCCGATCGCCGAGAGGCGGTCGAACTCCATCGGGCCGAGGTAGAGCTGCCACCCGAAGGTGCCGGCCCGGGTGAGCGGCACGCCGACCCGGATGTCGGCCTGGTGCGGCCGCTTCCCGGCGTCCGCCGGCGCGGTCGCGGTGGCCCCGCTGATCCGCGCGGCAGTGGTGTCGAGGGCGAGGATCGCCTGGACGAAGTACTTCGACTTGAGCGCCACCCAGTCGAACGGGCCGGGGAGCGCGCGCGTCTCCCCCGCGTCGAGGCTCTGCAGCCGGGTGAGCTCGGTGCCCTGCTGCTCGGTGACGATGCCGGTCTCCCGGTAGTTCATCGCCGAGTCGGCCTCGGTGTTCCGGAGGCCGGGGCCCATTCCCACCAGCAGGAGACCCCCGTCCGGCCCGAGGCCGGTGACGCTCCCCTGGAGGTGCATCCGGTAATCGTCGGGCTCGAAGCGGTAGCGGAGCTCCACCCGCACCGCGCCGCGCTCCGCGACGAGGGTGAGCTCCCCGCCCTGGCGGGCGTCCACCGAGGTCGCCGAGGGCGTGAAGACCCAGTCGTCGAGCCGGAGCGTGTCCCGGCCGTCCACCAGGCGGAGCTCCATCAGCCGGCTGTCCGGCGGGAGAACGTCCACCGGCTCGTCCTTCCGGCCCGGGATGGTGTAGGTGTAGCTCGCGAGCTCCGCGCTCACCAGCCGTCCCCCGCGGGTGGCGAACCCGTAGCGGTAGAGCCCGGAGGTGACGAGGACGGTGTCCTCGGGGGGTCGGACGGTCGGACTGTCGGACAGTCGGGAGGCCGGACTGTCGGGCAGCAGCACCGTCGGGCTGTCGGGCAGCGGGGCCGTGGGGCTCACCAGCGCACTGTCCGACTGTCCGTCTGCCCGACCGTCCGCCGGCACCCGCGCCGGCCGCTTCAGGAAGAACGTCGGCGCGACGACGATGACCGTCATCAGCGCGATCGCGAGGATGAATCGCCGTTGGTCCATCGGCCTGTCGGGTCGGGGTCAGGGCACCGGATCGTACCCGCCGGGGTGCCAGGGATGGCACCGCGCGAGCCGCCGCAGGCCGAGCCAGACGCCCCGGAGCGCCCCGTAACGGCGCACGGCGTCCAGCGTGTACTGGGAGCAGGTGGGGGAGAAGCGGCAGCTCGGCGGGAGGAACGGCGACACGCCGCGCTGGTAACCGCGAATCAGGAGCTCGACACCCCGCCGCGGCAGCTGGAGGACGGGCATCCGGTCAGCGGGCGGCGGCGCGCCAGGCCAGCAGGTCGGCCCGGAGTTCGGCGAACGCCGCCCCGTACGCCTCGCGCCGGGCCCGGATGACCAGGTCCCGGGCCGGCTCCTCCGGCTGCACCTCGCGACGCCAGAGCTCCTTCAGGCGCCGCCGGAGACGATTGCGGGCCACCGCCGTCTGCTGGTACCGGGGAACGACCAGGCCCAGCCGGGGGTGACCCACCGTGTTGTCCATCCAGATGAAGTCCAGCACGCTGCCCCGCCGGCGCCTTCCCGCTTCCAGGCAGCGCCGGAGATCGGACGCCCGGGCGAGCCGCCGACCGCGCGGCAGCCGGGCGTCGGTCGTCAGCGGCCCCCGTGCTTCGAGGCCAGCTTGATCGTGAGCCGCTTCCGGCCCTTCTTGCGCCGGCGCGAAAGCACTTCGCGGCCCCAACGCGTGGCCATACGGGTCCGGAACCCGTGCTTCGCAACCCGCTTCTTGTTCCGCGGCCTGTAGGTCGGCTGCATCGGAAATCACTCCTCCAGTAAGCCCGGAAGAGTAGCCCCGGGCGGGGGTTGGGTCAAGGAGGGGACGGCGG
>DATIBS010000078.1:0-6071 GCA_035457305.1 Gemmatimonadales bacterium | reverse complement strand
CGCCGGTGGCGGTGGGCGGCCGGCTCGACCTGTCGGTGACCGTGGGGCCCGACGTATACACGGCGACCGGCAGCGTGCCCGTGCCGCCGGTCATCACCGCCGTCGGCGGAACGTTCACCCGTGCCGATCCGATCCGGGTGGAATGGACCGCTGCCACGAACCCGGACCGGTTCACCGTCTCCGCTTTCGAGTGCTGGAAGAGCAACCCCTACACCTATACCGATACGGAGGTCGCGGGGAACCGGCGGAGCTACGCCTTCCCGGGAGAACTCCCGCGCGACGAGTACTTCCTCACCGTCACCTCCTACGGGGATGGAGCCTTCACCGGCCCGGTACATCCAGGCTCACGCATGAACATCCGGGGGGGACGGGACTTCGGGGTCGTCGGGTACTGCTGAACACTCGTGGGGGCCCCAGGGGGCGCCATCGAACTCCGGTGCGGGACGGCGGGTTGCGGGGCAGGATGCCCGCAGCCCGCCGTCCCCCTTTTCGCCCACCCCTCTACCCGTCTATCCGTCCACCCGTCTCTCCGTCTATATTCCCTGCCAAATTGACCGTCCCCCGGACCCCCCGCCCCATGCCCAAGCGCGACTTCCTCGCCATCCCCGACTTCACCCGGGAGGAGCTCCACGCCCTCCTCGAGCTCGCCGGACGGATGAAGACGGGCGACTACCGGGACCGCCCGCTCGCGGGGAAGACCCTGGCGATGGTCTTCGCCAAGAGCAGCACCCGGACCCGGGTCTCCTTCGAGGTGGGCGCGTACCAGCTCGGCGGCCACGCCCTCTTCCTCTCCTCCCGCGACATCCAGCTGGGCCGGGGCGAGCCGATCCGGGACACGGCGCGCGTCCTCTCCCGCTACGTGGACGGGATCATGATCCGGACCTTCGACCACGCCGAGGTGGTCGAGCTGGCCCGGTTCGCCAGCGTGCCGGTGATCAACGGGCTCACCGACCTGCTCCACCCCTGCCAGATCCTGGCCGACCTCCTCACCATCCGCGAGGCGCTCGGCACCTGGGAGGGGAAGACCGTCGCCTGGATCGGCGACGGGAACAACATGGCCAACAGCTGGATCAACGCCGCCGGGGTGCTCGGCTTCGAGCTCCGGCTGGCCTGCCCCGAGGGGTACGAGCCGGCCCACGCGATCTTCCAGATGCACCAGCACAACACCAGGCTGGTGATCACCGAGGACCCCGACGAGGCGGCCGAGGGCGCGCACGTGATCACCACCGACGTCTGGGCCTCGATGGGCCAGGAGGCCGAGGCGGTGCTCCGGGCCAAGGCCTTCGACGGCTACCAGGTGAACGAGGCGCTGATGGGCCGCGCCGCCAAGGACGCGATCTTCCTCCACTGCCTCCCCGCGCACCGGGGCGAGGAGGTCACCGAGGCGGTCCTCGAGGGCCCGCAGTCGCGGGTGTGGGACGAGGCCGAGAACCGGCTGCACGTGCAGAAGGCCCTGATGGCGACGCTGATGGGGTAGACGGGGAACGGGGAACCGGGAGCGGGGAACGGGAACAGCCCGTCACCCGCGACCCCGTTCCCCGTTCCCCGTTCCCCGTTCCCCCTACCCACCGGACTCCGAAATGCTCAAGCAGACTCCGTTGCACGCCTGGCACGTCGCGCACGGCGCCAAGATGGTGCCGTTCGCCGGCTTCGAGATGCCGGTGCAGTACCCCGGCGGGATCATGGCCGAGCACAAGGCGGTGCGCACCGACGCCGGGATCTTCGACGTCTCCCACATGGGGGAGTTCGAGGTCACCGGCCCCGACCGGAACGGCCTCGTCCAGCGGGTCACCTGCAACGACGTCGGCGCCCTCCAGCCCGGCGAGGTGCAGTACTCGGCGCTGCTCACCCCCGAGGGCACCTTCGTGGACGACTGCACCGTCTACCGCTACGAGGACAAGCTGATGCTCGTGGTGAACGCCGCGAACATCGAGAAGGACTGGGAGCACGTGGTGGCGCAGAAGCAGGGCGCGAACGTCCGGCTCAAGAACATCTCCGACGAGGTGGGGCTGGTGGCGCTGCAGGGCCCGAACGCCGAGGCCAAGCTCCAGCCGCTCACCACCATCCGGCTCCCCGACCTGGGCTACTACCGGCACACCTCGGGCACGGTGGCGGGCGTGGGGGCGTTCGTCTCCCGCACCGGCTACACCGGCGAGGACGGCTTCGAGATCTACTGCCGCTCGAAGGACACGCCCGCCATCTGGGAGGCGCTCGCCGCCGCCGGCGCCGCGCCGATCGGCCTCGGCGCGCGCGACACCCTCCGGCTCGAGATGGCCTACGCCCTCTACGGCAACGACATCGACGACACCATCACCCCGCTCGAGGCGGGGCTCGGCTGGATCGTCAAGCTCGACAAGGGGGCCCGGTTCACCGGGATGGACGCGCTCAAGGCGCAGCAGCGGGACGGCGTCACCCGGAAGCTGGTGGGCTTCCGGATGGACGGGCGGGTGATCCCGCGGCACGGCTACCCGGTCTGGTTCGATGGCCGGCAGGTGGACCTGGTCCGCTCCGGGGCGATGAGCCCCTCGCTGGGCTACTCGATCGGCACCACGTTCCTGCCCGCGGCGGCGGCGAAGGTGGGGACGAAGTTCGAGGTGGAGGTACGGGGCGACCGGCTTCCCGCCGAGGTGGTGAAGCGGCCGTTCTGGACCCGGGGCAGCGCCCGGAAGGCGAAGTAGCGCGTGGTGCGGGTGGCGGTGCTCACGGTGTCCGACGCGGCGAGCCGCGGCGAGCGCGCCGACCTCTCGGGCGAGGCGGTGGCGGCCTGGGCGGCGGGGGCGGGGCACGCGGTGGCGGCGCGGGCCACGGTGCCGGACGAGGTCCCCGCCATCGTCGCGGCGCTGGTGCGCTGGGCCGACGAGGACGCGGCCGACCTCATCGTCACCACCGGCGGCACCGGGCTCTCGCCGCGGGACGTGACGCCCGAGGCCACCCGTGCGGTGCTGGAGCGGGAGGCGCCGGGACTGGCCGAGGCGATGCGGCACCGGGCCATCGCCACATTTCCCCGGGCGGCGCTCTCCCGCGGCCTCGCCGGCACCCGGGGGCGGGCGCTCATCGTCAACCTCCCCGGGAGTCCGGGCGGGGTGACCGACGGGCTCGCGGCGCTGGGGCCGCTGGTGGAGCACGCGGTGGCGCTCCTCCGGGGCGGGCCGGTGGACCACTGATGGCCAGCATCCTCGTCACCCTCGACGACATCTCCACCGCGGTGCCGGTGAACGCGGCGCTCGAGGCGGCGGGGCACCGCACCGCGGCGCTCTCTCCGCTCGACGACGCGCGGGCGGCGCTCCGGCGCGGCCCCGAGCTCCTCGTCCTCACCGGCGGGGTGCACGAGCCGCAGGGCCACGCGCTGGTGGCGGCGGCGCGGGAGGCGGGGGTCTCCACCCTGGTGCTGCTCGAGCCCACCGACTCGGAGCGCTCGAGCCGGGTGGAGGCGCTCGAGGTCACCGAGGTGATGCAGAAGCCGGTGCGGCCCGACGAGGTCGTGGCCACGGCGGAGCGGCTGGTGGCGCGGCGGCAGCTGCAGCAGCGCACCGGGATCAGCGGGGAGAGCGCCGCGATCCAGGAGGTGCTGGTCCGGATCGAGCAGCTGGCGCCGGTCTCGAGCACGGTGCTGATCCAGGGCGAGTCGGGCTCGGGCAAGGAGCTGGTGGCCAAGGCCATCCACGACCTCTCGCCCCGGCGGGGCCAGCCGTTCATCGCGGTCAACTGCGCGGCGCTGCCGGAGACGCTGCTCGAGTCGGAGCTCTTCGGGCACGAGAAGGGGGCGTTCACCGGGGCGGCGGAGCGGCGGCTGGGCCGGTTCGAGCTGGCCGACAAGGGGACGATCTTCCTCGACGAGATCGGGGAGATCCCGGCCTCGATCCAGGTCAAGCTCCTCCGGGTGCTGGAGAACCGGACCTTCTTCCGGCTGGGCGGCATCGCGCCGATCAAGGTGGACGTGCGGGTGGTGGCGGCCACCAACCGCAACCTGCGCGAGGCGGTGGGGCTGGGGGAGTTCCGGGACGACCTCTTCTACCGGCTCAGCGTCCTCAACATCGCGCTCCCGCCGCTCCGGGAGCGGCGGAGCGACATCCCGCTCCTGGTGCGGCAGTTCGTGCGGGAGTTCGCGGCGCTGCACGACCGGCCGTTCCGGGGGATCAGCGCCGACGCGATGCGGCTCCTGGTCGAGGCGCCGTGGCCGGGCAACGTGCGCCAGCTCCGGAACCTGGTCGAGTCCATGGTGGTGCTGGCGCCGGGGCGGGAGATCCAGGCGAGCGACATCCCGGCCGACGTGCTGGAGGGGGCGGGGCGGCTCCTGCCGGTGCGGGTGGGGGGCGGCGCCGGGCGGGAGGCGCCGACCGCCGAGCTCGAGTTCATCCTGCGGAGCCTCATGGACCTCCGGCTCCAGGTGGAGGAGATGCGGCGGCGGCTCGACCAGGGGCCGCAGCGGGTGCAGGTGATCGAGCTCCCGGCCCACACCCTGCATGAGGACCTGGGCGAGGTGGCCGAGGGGGCGGCGGACGTGGTCTACCGCCCGGGGATGACCATGGCGGAGGTGGAGAAGGCGGCCATCGAGGCGGCGCTCCGGGAGCACGACGGCAACCGGCGGAAGGCGGCCGAGGTCCTGGGGATCGGTGAGCGGACACTGTATCGCAAGATCAAGCAGTTCCAGCTGGCGTAAGTCACGGTTGTTTCAGCAGTTGGCACACGCCACCTCTTGCGCTTTCGGCACCCGGCCCCGATATTGGCCGGACCCCCCTGGATCCCAGTGGCCATAGGCGCGTGAATTTCACGGTCGACGCAGAGAGCTGCGTAGCCTGTCTGGCTTGCGCACGGGTGTGCCCGACGTCGGCGGTCGAGGTCGAGGATGCCCTCGTCCGGATCGTCGACGAATCGTGCATCCGGTGCGGGCTGTGCGTGCCGGCCTGCCCGCACGAGGCGGTCAAGGTGAGCGGCCAGCTGGGCCGGGCGCTGGAGGTGGCGGCCAAGGGGCACGGGGTGCTGATCCTCGGCACCGAGGTGGCGGCGGCGTTCTACCCGGCGGCGCCGGAGCAGGTGGTGAACGCCTGCTACGCGGCGGGCTTCCGGGCGGTGCACCGGGGGGTGGTGGGGGACGAGCTGGTGGCGGCGGAGTACGACCGGCTCTGGCGGGAGGAGAACTGGGGCACGCTGATCCGCTCCACCGACCCGGTGGTGGTGGACACGATCCGGAGCCGGTATCCGGAGCTGGTGCCCTACCTGGCTCCCGTCACTGTCCCGCCAGTGGCAGAGGCGCGTTATTTGCTGGCACTGTACGGGCAGGTATTGGACATCGTTCATGCGGGCCTGAGCCCGGTGGCGGGTCATCCCGAGCTGGCCGCCTCGGTGACCTTCGCGGACCTGGCCCAGATCTTCAAGTTGCGTGGTGTCAACGTCCTGGAGCAGCCGACCTGGTTCCTCCGGATTCCCGAGGAGCGTCGGCGGCACCTGAGTGTGGCCGGGGGGCTCCCGCTTTCCCTCGTGGAGGAGGGGGGGCGGGGGAGTCGCCGGTTCCTCAAATTGCGGGGGCTGGAGTCGCTGCCGGCGCTGGCGCGGGCGGTGGCGGTGGACCGGCTGGAGCTGGGGTTCGTGGACCTGCTGAGCACCGAGGGGCTCCTCGGCCACCCCCTGGCGGGGCCGGCGGAGGAGTACTTCTGGCGCCGGGAGCTGGTGGCGAGCGTGGAGCCGCCGCGGAGCCGGGAGCCGGTGGTGAGCGGCACGGTGGTGGCGCAGGTGGGGGCGGTGTTCGACATTCGCCCGGTGCCGGTGGCGCCGGAGCGGGAGGCGGTGGCGCGGGTGCTGGGGGAGATCGGCCCCGGCCCGAACGGCCGGCCCTGGGACTGCGGCGCCTGCGGCTACGGCACCTGCCGGGAGTTCGCCGAGGCGGCGGCGGCGGGGCGGGCCAGCCTCCGGCAATGCGCGCCGCTCCAGACCCGGCGGGCGGAGGAGGCCCAGCGGGCGGCGGCGGTGGACCTGCTCACCGGGCTCGCCACCTACCGGGTGCTCAAGGACCGGCTGGCGTACGAGGTGGAGCGGAGCAAGCGGAGCGGCGAGGGGTTCGGGGTGCTGTTCAT
>DATIBS010000077.1:0-8587 GCA_035457305.1 Gemmatimonadales bacterium | reverse complement strand
GTCAGCGACGTGCTCGCCGCGCAGAACGAGGTCGTCGGCCGGATCACCGCGGGCATCGCGGCGGTCCTCGGCGACAGTACCGCCACAGGAGAAGGTGGATGACCCGGTTCGCTCGCAGGGCCCTGCCGCGTTCGCTTGCCGCCCTCCTCGCCCTCGGCGCCGCCGCGTGCGGACGGGAGGCGCCGGGTGGGGGCACCCCTCCCGTCAGGCAGCTCACGCCGGCCGGGGAGGACCACTCCGCCGCCAGCTGGTCGCCGGATGGGCGCCGCGTGGCGTACATGGCGCGCACGCCCGACGGCCTGGAGCTCAGGATTGCGGGGCCGGACCTCGCCGACGCCATACCGGTCGCCCGCGTGGGGTCGTTCGGCGGGCTCTCCGCCTGGTCGGCGGATGGCCGGATGCTGGCGTACGCCTCGCCGGCAGGCGGCAGCGCCGACGTCTGGGTGGTGGCCGCCGACGGAAGCGGCGGACGCCGCCTCACCACCTCCGAGGGGATCGAGGTCCCGATCGCCTGGCATCCGACGGGGAGCCGGCTGGCCTACCTCCACACCTCGGCCAGCGGCCAGATCCAGTGCTCCGTGGTGGACCTGGCCTCCGGCGCCACTTCACCCCTGGTCGAGGGGATGCCGGAGGCCTGCGGGGTCTGGTCGCCGGACGGGACGCGGCTGGCGTTCATGCCGCTCCGCGCGGCGGGTTCCACGATCTGGGTCGCCGACGGCGAAGGGCGGAACCCTCGCCAGCTGACCACCGAGGCCTTCGAGGCGCTGCACCAGGATTTCACCTCCTCCTGGTCGCCGGACGGGAGGGAGATCCTCTACATCTCCACCCGTACGGGCCGCTCGGACCTCTGGGTGGTGTCGGCCGACTCCGGCGCGCCGCGACAGCTCACCCGGGACCTGCGGAACGACTGGGACGGCGCCTGGTCGCCCGACGGCCGCTGGGTCGCATTCCTCTCCGACCGAGGCGGCCAGACGGACGTCTGGGTGGCACCCGCCGCGGGCGGCCCCGAGCGCCGCCTCACCGACGACCCGGCGATCGAGACGGCACCGCACTGGCTCGGCGATTCCGTCCTTGCCTTCACCGCCAACCGGCCCGCCTCCTCGCTCTGGGCGCTGGATCCCGCCTCGGGCGCGGAGCGTCGGCTCACGCCGGAAGGCGAACGGACCGGGGCCCCGGTGCCCTCCCCCGACGGCCGCGCGCTGATCTACAGCGTGGTTCGGGGCGGCGGCGTGACGGACCTGCACGTGATCCCCGCCGCCGGGGGCGAGTCCCGGGCGCTGGTCGCGGGGAACGGGCAGAACGGCTGGGCCAGGTGGTCGCCCGACGGCTCCACGGTCGTGTTCGCCTCCGACCGGGCGGGCCTGGGCGACATCTGGACGGTGCCGGCCGCCGGAGGTGAACCAACCCGGCTCACCACCACTGCCGGCCCGGAGACGAGCCCGAACTGGTCCACGGACGGGAAGACGATCTTCTACCTGGCCTATGGCGCCGAGGGCGGCCAGCTCGGCGACGTCCGGGCGGTGCCGGTCGCCGGGGGCGACTCCCGGGCGGTCACCGCGCTCGGGAACGCCTTCGCCTTCTGGAAGCACCCGCGCCGGGACGAGCTCTTCGTGGGGGACTACTCGGGCCCCGGTGGGAGGAGCAGGCTGGTCGCGGTTCCCGCGAGCGGTGGCACGCCCCGCGTCGTATGGGACGCCTCGTCGCTCCTCGACCTGACGTACCAGGCCTTCTCACCCGCGGGCGACAGCGTGGCGCTGCAGGTGGACGAGGGGGCGGCAGGGAGCGGGACCATGCTGGTCCCGACCGCCGGGGGCGAGGGCCGGCGCATTTCGGTCGGACGCAACACCATACCCGGCGCCTGGTCGCCCGACGGCGCTGGGCTCGTCGTCATCGCCGCCCGCGAGGGCCGGGTGACCACCGACCTCTCGCTGGTGAACCCGGCGGACGGCTCGAGCCGCTGGCTCACCGACTCCCCCGAGCGCGAGACCGGCGCGCGCTGGGTACGGGGGGGCAAGGAGCTGGTCTTCGTGCGGATCGACGACCGCAACTGGATTGCGCGCGTGGGGGTGCCGGCGGCGCAGTGACCCGCCTCTTCGTCCTCTTCGTCGTCGCGTTCGTGGACATGGTGGGGGTGACGATGATCATCCCCCTCCTTCCCTTCTACGCCACGAAGTACGGCGCCTCCGCCGCAACGGTGGGCGTCATCGTCTCCGCCTTCTCCCTCGCCCAGCTCCTGATGGCCCCGGCCTGGGGCCGGGTCTCCGACCGGCACGGCCGCCGGCCGGTCATCGCCGTGGGCCTGGTCGTGACCGCGATCGGCTACGCCATCTTCGCCCTGGCGGGGTCGGTGGCAGCGCTCCTCGTCGCGCGCCTGGTGCAGGGGATGGGCGGGGGCACGATCGGAGTGGTGCAGGCCTACGTGGCCGACGTGAGCGCGCCCTCGGAGCGCACCAAGAGCCTCGGCTGGCTCTCCGCCGTCACCAGCCTCGGCGCGGTGCTCGGCCCCGCGATCGGGTCGGTGCTGGTGCGCGCCGGCGGCCAGCCGCTGGCCGGCTGGGGCGCCGCGGGCTTCGTCCTCCTCGTGGGGGCCTTCGGGTGGAGCTTCCTCCGGGAGAGCCGGGAGGAGGTCGCCGCCACCGGGGAGCACCCGATCCAGGCCCGGGCCGCGCTCACCCGGGTCACCACCCACTGGCGCGACCCGGCGCCGCGGCTCATCTGGACCTACGCCATCGGCATCGGGGCGTTCTACGGGATCATCCCGCTGGTCCCGCTCCTCCTCGGGGAGCGATTCGGGATCACCGAGGAGTCGATCGGCTACTTCATCATGTACCTCGCCGGCGTCGGGGTCCTGATGCGGAGCTTCGCCCTCGGCCCGCTGGTGCGGCGACTGGGCGAGCCCCGCCTGGCGCGGTTCGGGGTGCTGTCGCTCGCGGCGGGCCTCGCCGCCACCGCGCTCCCCGACGGCTGGCCCGCCCTGGCCGCCGGCTTCACCCTGATGCCGGTGGGCACCGCCTGCCTCTTCCCGGCCGTGACCAGTCTGCTCTCGCAGGTGGTGCGCGGGAGCGAGCGCGGCCTCTGGCTTGGCATCCAGCAGACCTACGGCGGCATCACTCGCGTCGCCTTCCCCATCCTCGGCGGCCTCGCCATCGACCTCTCGGGCGTCGGCGCTCCCTTCGCCGGGGCCGCGGTGCTCATGATCCTCGTGGCGCTCCCGCTCACTAAAGGAATCCTTCGCCCCGAGCCAGTCCCGCCGCGCACCTAGCGGAACGCTGGCCAGTCCTGCAGTTTACGGGGTCGCACCTCCCACGTCTCACGTCGCACGGACTTGACCGCCGCCCCCTCGACGCTCGCCGACGCCCTGGCCGACCGCTACCGCCTCGAGCACGAGCTCGGGCAGGGCGGCATGGCCACGGTCTACCAGGCCCAGGACGTCCGCCACCGTCGCAAGGTCGCGGTCAAGGTGCTGCGCCCCGAACTCTCCGCCGCCCTCGGGCCCGACCGGTTCCTCCGGGAGATCCACGTGGCGGCGGGCCTGAGCCACCCCTACATCGTGGCGCTCTACGACTCGGGCCAGGCCGACGGATTCCTCTATTTCGTGATGCCGCTGATCGAGGGGGAGACCCTGCGCCAGCGGCTGGCCCGCACGGGGAAGCTCCCGGTGGAGGAGGCGATCGAGATCGCCCGCAACGTCGCCGCGGCGCTCAGTTACGCGCACGGCACCGGCGTGGTGCATCGGGACATCAAGCCCGAGAACATCATGCTGCACCAGGGCCAGGCGATGGTGGCCGACTTCGGCATCGCCAAGGCGGTGAGTGCCGCCTCGAGCGACCGGCTCACCCAGACCGGCTCTGCACTCGGCACCCCGGCCTACATGAGCCCGGAGCAGGCGGGCGGCGAGGCGGAGATCGATGGCCGGAGCGACATCTACAGCCTCGGCTGCGTGCTGTACGAGATGCTGACCGGCAGCCACCCCTTCTCCGCCCCGTCGGTGCAGGCGGTCCTGCTCAAGCACCTGACCGCGGCCCCGCCCTCGGTCCGCGCCGTGCGCCCGGTGCCCGAGTCGCTCGACCGCGCCGTCGCCAAGGCGATGGCCAAGACGCCGGCCGAACGGTTCGCCACCGCCGCCGCCTTCGCCCAGGCACTGCACAGCGGCGCCACGCCGCCCGCCGGCGCGCCGGTGACGCAGGCGGTCACGCCGGCAGTCCGGTCCATCGCCGTGCTGCCGTTCGTCGACATGAGCCCGGAGCGGAACCAGGAGTACTTCTGCGAGGGCGTGGCGGAGGAGCTGATCAACGCCCTGATGCGAGTGGACGACCTCCACGTCGCATCCCGCACCTCCGCCTTCGCCTACCGCGGCGCCACCGAGGACATCCGGGAGATCGGCCGGAAGCTCGAGGTCGAGACGGTGCTGGAGGGGAGTGTCCGGAAGTCGGGGGACCGGCTCCGGATCACCGCCCAGCTCCTCAAGGTGGCCGATGGCTACCAGCTCTGGTCCGAGCGCTACGACCGCCAGCTCGAGGACGTCTTCGAGATCCAGGACGAGATCGCCCAGAACATCACCAGGGCGCTCCGGGTGGTGATGACCGCCCGGCTCAAGCGCGCGGCGGAGAAGGCGCCCACCGACAACTTCCAGGCCTACGAGTATTACCTCCGCGGCCTCCAGTTCTTCCACGAGTGGCGGCGGCGCTCGGTCGAGCACGCCCGGCGGATGTTCGAGCGCGCCATCGACGTGGACCCGAACTACGCCCTGGCCCACGCCGGCGTGGCGATGTGCTGTGCCTACGTCTACACCTACTGGGACGCGAGCACCGGCAACCTCGAGCAGGCCCGGGCGGCGAGCAAGCGGGCACTGGAACTCAACCCCGAGTCGGCCGAGGCCTACACCGCGCTCGGCCTCACCCTGGCCAACAGCAAGCACTACGACGAGGCGGCTGCGGCCTACGAGGCGGCCATCCGCCTCGAGCCCAAGCTCTTCGACGCGCACTACTTCTACGGCCGGCTGCGGCTCCAGCAGGGCCGGCAGGCGGAGGCGGTGCAGTCCTTCCTCGAGGCCTGCCGGCTTCAGCCCGAGGACTTCCAGGCCCCCTTCTTCCTCGCCCAGGCCTACAAGGGCTCCGGCCAGGAGGCGGAAGCGGCCGAGGTCGGGCGCCAGGCGCTGGCGACCGTCGAACGGCACCTCGAGCTGCATCCGGACGATACCCGGGCGCTCAACCTTGGCGCCGTGCAGGCGGCCCACGGGGGCCAGCGGGACAAGGCCAAGGACTGGTGCCAGCGCGCGCTGCTCTCGGATCCCGAGGACTCGGGCCTCCTCTACAACGTGGCCTGCGTGTACGCGGTCATGGACGACCCCGAGCCCGCGCTCGACTGCCTGGAGAAGGCGGTGCACTTCGGCTTCGGCCTGGGCGACTGGGTGAGGAACGACCCGGACCTGAAGACGCTCCACGGCCATCCCCGCTTCGAGGCGATCCTTGCGGGAATCTGATTCCCGCTCCCGCCTCACCACCGCCCTCGAGGGTCGCTACCGGCTCGACCGCGAGCTCGGGCAGGGCGGGATGGCCACGGTCTGGCTCGCGAACGACCTGCGCCACGACCGCCAGGTGGCGCTCAAGGTCCTCCGGCCCGAGCTGGCGGCAGTGATCGGCGCCGACCGCTTCCTCACCGAGATCAAGACCACCGCCAACCTGCAGCACCCCCACATCCTGCCGCTCTTCGACTCGGGCGAGGCGGACGGGCTGCTCTTCTACGTGATGCCGCTGATCGAGGGCGAGTCGCTCCGCGACCGGCTCGCCCGCGAGAAGCAGCTTCCGGTGGAGGAGGCGGTGCGGCTCGCCACCGAGGTCGCCTCGGCGCTCGACTACGCCCACCGCCACGGGGTCATCCACCGCGACATCAAGCCGGAGAACGTGCTCCTGCACGACGGCCGCGCGCTGGTGGCCGACTTCGGCATCGCGCTGGCGGCGAGCCGGGCGGGCGACAGCCGGATGACCGAGACCGGCATGAGCCTCGGCACCCCGCACTACATGAGTCCCGAGCAGGCGATGGGCGAGCGCGACCTGGGCCCGCGGAGCGACGTCTACTCGCTCGGGGCGATGGCGTACGAGATGCTCACCGGCGAGCCGCCCTACACCGGGAACACGGCCCAGGCCATCGTCGCCAAGGTCATCACCGAGAAGCCGGCCCCGATCGCCGCCCGGCGCGACACCGTGCCGCCCCACGTGGCCGCGGCCATCCACCGCGCGCTCGCCAAGCTGCCCGCCGACCGCTTCGCGACGGCGGCGGCCTTCGCCGACGCGCTCACGCGGCCCGGAAGTCTCGATGCCACGGCCTACACCACCGCCGCCAGCCGGGCCGCCGCGCCGCCGAGCCGGCGGGCCGCCCTCCTCGCCGGCGCCCTCGTCCTCACCGCCGCGGCCGCGGCGTTCTACGCCGGCCGCGCCACCACCAGCCATCCCGCCACCCAGCCCCCCAGCCGCCTGTCCATCATAGCGGAGGGCGCGGGAGCGGCCGGTGGCGCCCGGCTGGTGGACATCTCCCCTGACGGCGAGGCGGTGATCTGGAGCGGGGGCGGCGCCGCATCGGGCCAGGTGTACCTCTACCGGCTCGAGGCGGGAGAGGCCCGTCCCCTTCCGGGCACACTGGCCGGCATCGACATCCACTTCGGGGCCGAGGGGCAGGACCTCTGGTTCGTCGGGGAGGGCGGGCCGATGCGGCTCGGCCTGGCTGCCGGCGGCAGCCCCGAGCCCCAGCCCGGCATCGGCCTGGGCCCCTTCGCCGCCTGGGCCCCCGACGGCTCACTCTGGCTGAACGATGCGTTGAGTGGCGCGATGGGCCGGGTCCCCCCGGGCGGCCAGGCCCCGGAGGTGCGCTTCCCGCGCGACTCCACGGGCGTGGCCCAGGTCCAGCAAGTCCTCCCCGGTGGGACCCACGCGCTGGCGGTGGAGGTGCCGTTCACCGCCATCACCGGCCGACTGGTGGCCCTCGACCTGGCGACCGGCACCCGGACCCCGCTCCTCGAGACACCGGTCACCGAGGCACGCTACGTGACGGGACTGCTGGTCGTCGTCCGTGGCGACGGGACCATGGAGGCGATCCCGTTCGACGATCGCGGCCTCCGCGTCAGTGGACCGCCGGTCGTCATCGGGCGCAACGTGTCCGTGGCCGGCAGCATCGCGCAGTTCGCCGTGTCCCGGAACGGCACGGTGGCGTGGGTGCCGGTGCAGCCGCGGGAACTCGTCCTGGTGGAGCGCAGCGGCAATGCCCGGCCCCTGGTGCCGGAGCGCCGGAGCTGGCACAACCCGCGGTTCTCGCCCGACGGCCGCCGGCTTTCGATGGACTTCGTCGGGGACGACGGTCGCGACACCTGGGTCCTCGACCGGGTGCAGGGCACCCTCACCCGCGTCACCTTCGTGCGTGACGGCCACGACGCCGAGTGGGGTCCCGACGGGCGTACGCTCTCGTTCCTCTCCTTCGCGAGCGGCAGTGCGAAGGTCGCCCTCACTCGCCCCGGGAGCACGGCCCCGCCAGAATCGCTCTTCGCGACGCCCACGCTGGCCTGGACCGGTGCCTGGCTCCCCGACGGCAGCGGCGTGGTCACCGTCGTGACGAATTCCTCGTCGCAGTCCGGGTTCGACCTGGCGCTGCTCCGACGGCCCGACTGGCGGGTCGAGCCGCTCGCGGCCTCGCCGTACAGCGAGGCCTGGCCCAGCGTCTCCCCCGACGGCCGCTGGGTGGCGTACGCCTCGAACCGGTCCGGCCGGCAGGAGGTGTACGTGATGTCGCTCGATGGCGGGGATGAACAGGTGCAGGTCTCGCTCGACGGCGGGGGCGAGCCGGTCTGGGCCCGCACCGGGCGGGAGATCTTCTACCGGCGCCAGTTGAGCCCCACCGAGGCGGAGCTGGTCTCGGCGGCGGTGGAGACCGGCCCCGAGTTCCGCGTGACCTCGCGGACGTCGCTCTTCCCGGTGGGGCTCATGGAGGTCTCCCAGCCCCACGCCAACTGGGACGCGGCGCCGGACGGGCAGTCGTTCGTCTTCGTCCGGCGGAGTCCCGCCACGCGCATCGAGGTGATCCAGAATCTCCCCGAGCTGGTCCGCCGGCTGCAGCGCACCAGCGGACCCGCGGCCCGGTGACCGAGCCCCCCGCCGGCCTGGCCGCCGCGCTCGCCGACCGCTACCGGCTCGAGCGCGAGCTGGGCCAGGGTGGCATGGCCACCGTGTACCTCGCGGAGGACCTGAAGCACCGCCGGCGGGTGGCGGTGAAGGTGCTGCGGCCGGAGCTGGCCGAGTCCATCGGCGGGGCGCGGTTCCTCCGCGAGATCGAGATCGCCGCCCAGCTCACCCACCCGCACATCCTGCCGCTGCACGACTCGGGCGAGGCCGGCGGCTTCCTCTACTACGTAATGCCCTACGTGGACGGCGAGCCGCTCCGCGCCAAGCTCGCGCGCGACGGCGCGCTCGCGCCCGCCGTGCAGCGCGGACTCGCGAAGCTCGCGCGGCCCTGGAACAAGCGTCACGCGCTGCGCGTCTTCCGGGACGACACCGGGCTCAGTGTGTCGCCGGAGCTATGGGGATCGATTGCCGACGCGCTC
>DATIBS010000076.1:0-27226 GCA_035457305.1 Gemmatimonadales bacterium | reverse complement strand
CCGCCGGGGGTGACGTTCTCGAGGAAGTACCGGCCGTTGGCGCGGGTCACGGCCTGCAGGCGGGCGCCGGTGGAGGTGTTGAGGACCTCGATCACGGCCCCCTCGATCGGGACGCCACCCTGCTGGGTGATCACCCCCTGGATGGCGGCGCTGGTGACGCCCTGCGCCGCGAGCCCGCCGGCGCCGAGCGCCAGCAGCACGAGGGGCAGGGTCGTCCGCGCGAGTCGGACGAGCCAGGAATTCATGATGCTTCCTTCAGCAAAGAGGTAGGACGATCCGGCGTGGCGCCGCCGGCACTGGCCCCGTGGAAGGGCTCCGCGGGCTCCGCTTCCCCACCCTTCCCCCCCCGGGGCGCGCGAAATGTGCGCCCCGGCGAGGAGTCGGTCAAGCGAGCGGACGGAGTGTTACGGGAGAGTGACGGTGGCCGGCTGCATCCGGCGCCAGACCCAGTAGACCGGGAGGCCGAGCAGGATGATCCCGAAGGTGATGCCCGTGTCCACCGGCCGCTCGATCAGGGCGTTCACCACCATCCCGACCGACGACACCAGGAAGAGGAGCGGCACCACCGGGTAGCCCCAGACCCGGTAGGGGCGCTCGAGGTCGGGCCGCCGGCGGCGCAGCACGAACACCGCCGCCACCGCCAGGGTGTAGAAGGGCCAGATCCCCAGCACGAACTTGTCCGCCAGCTGGGCGAAGTCGTTGAAGAGCACGTACACGACGCCGAGGCCCACCGCCAGCCAGATTGCCGTGGACGGGCTGTGGAACCGGGGCGAGACCCGGGCGATCGCGGGCAAGAAGAGCCCCCGGTCGGCCATCGCGAAGAAGACCCGGGGGCCGGTCATCATCGAGCCGTTCACCGCCCCGAAGGTCGAGAGCATCACCACCAGCGCGACGCCCCGGGCGCCGAGGTCGCCGAGCAGCGGGATCCGCTCCGCGGCGGTCGCCGCGATGAGCGGCGAGGTGGCCATCTCCGGCAGCGGCACCAGGTAGATGTAGGCGGCATTCACCGCCATGTAGATGGCGATGATCGCGAGCGTGCCGAGAATGAGGGCCCGGGGGAGTGTCCGCTGGGGGTCCCGCACCTCGCCGCCCATGTACGACAGGTCCGCCCACCCGTCGTAGGTCCACATCACCGCCACCAGGACCGTCGCCACGGCCGGCATCGACACCGCGCTCCCGCTCGACGCGGTGAAGTTGGCGCTGTTCCCGTCGCCGGCGAGGAACGCGAGCCCCACCAGCAGCGCCAGCGCCCCGAACTTCGCCACGGTGGCGAGATTCATCACCAGGGCGGCGCGCGCCACGCCCACGTAGTTGAAGATGCCCACCAGGACGATGACCCCCGCCGCCACGTACCGCACCTGCATCGCGTCGAGGGCCACGAAGCGGGTGAGGTACTCGGCGAAGATGGTCGCGATGGCGCCGAGCGCCGCCGCGCGGATCACGGCCAGGTAGCTCCAGCCGAAGAGGAACGCGGGGAGCGGGCCGAACGCCTCGAGGATGTACGCGAAGACGCCGCCCGAGCGGGGGAGGGCCGCCGCCAGCTCGGCGAGCGTGAGCGCCCCGCAGAGGGCGAGGAGCCCCCCGAAGGCCCAGGTGAGGAGGACGGGGCCGGGGTCGCTCACCGCCGCGGCCACCGCCGCGGGTACCCGGAAGATGCCGCTGCCGATCACCGACCCGACCAGGACGGCGACGGCGCTCCAGAGGCCCAGGCGGCGCGGCAGGCGCTCGCCCCAGGCGTCCCGCTGGGATGGGGAGTCCATTGGGCTGTAACTTGGCCCCGCGCCGCGACGGTTGACAAGGCTCCGTCGCGGGCCGTTTTTTCAGTGTTTGGGGCTGGAACGCCCCACCCCCGACGGAGCCCCATGCCGCAGCTCTCCCCCGCCGCCTGGAACGCCATCGCGATCGCCGGATTCGGCCTCGCGCTGGCCGCCGGCATCGCCTGGTGGCGGGTGGCCCGCCCCGGCGAGCATCGGGCGACGCCAGGCGACTGGATCGCCCTCACCAAGCCCCGGGTCATCTCGCTCCTCCTCGTCACCGCCGTCGCCCCGATGTTCGCCACCGGCCGGGGCGCCCCGACCTGGGGCCAGGTGCTCGCCGTGATCGTGGGCGGCTACCTGATGGCCGGCGGCGCCAACGCGATCAACATGTGGTTCGACCGGGACATCGACCACCTGATGGGCCGGACCCGACTCCGGCCGGTCCCCGCCGGCCGGATCCACGGCCGGCACGCGCTCTGGTTCGGCCTGGGCCTCGGCCTGGCGGCGTTCCTGGTCCTCTGGCGGTTCACCAACCTCTACGCCGCCATGCTGGCGCTGGGCGGGCTCCTGTTCTATGTCCTGGTCTACACCATGTGGCTCAAGCGCTCGAGCCCGCAGAACATCGTGATCGGCGGCGCGGCCGGGGCCATTCCGCCGCTCGTGGGCTATGCGGCGGTCACCGGCGGGCTCGACCTCGCCGCCGCCTACCTCTTCGCTATCATCTTCTTCTGGACCCCGCCCCACTTCTGGGCGCTGGCCCTGATCAAGCGGGGGGACTACGCGCGCGCCGGGGTGCCGATGCTCCCGGTGGTGCGGGGCGAGCGCGTCACCAAGCTGCAGATGCTGGTGTACACGCTCATGCTCCTGCCGCTCACGCTGATGCCCTCCCTGTTCGGCGCCTTCGGCCCGGTGTATTTCGCCGCGGCGGCCCTGCTCGGCGCCCGGCTCCTCTGGTACTGCTTCCGCCTCCTCCGGGAGGAGGGGCCCACCGGCACGCCCTGGCGGATGTACCGGTACTCGCTGCTCTACCTCGCGCTGCTCTTCGTGGCGATGGGCGTGGACCGCGCCCTGCCGATCCGCTCCCCGCTCGAGCGGCCGGAACTGATCGTGCTGGATCGGCCCGACGTGGCCGCCGCGGCCCCGGACGACCATTCCCATCACGCCCCCTGAGGGCCGCCGGTGGCTTCCGCCGCCGACCGCCCTCCTCCGCCTCGCCCCCCGGGTCCGGCCCCATCGCCGGGCCCTCTT
The DNA here is from genome assembly GCA_035457305.1 of Gemmatimonadales bacterium. GTDB lineage: Bacteria > Gemmatimonadota > Gemmatimonadetes > Gemmatimonadales > GWC2-71-9 > JAICEH01. The sequence continues at coordinate 24,221 of DATIBS010000076.1, read as the reverse complement.
CCTCGCGTTCCTGGCACTCGTGGGGAGCGCCGCCATCGGCCTCGCCTTCCCGCTCGCGGTGGGCTGGCTCCTCGACGCGGCGTTCGTGCGCGGCGACCGGGCCCTGCTCGACCGCGTGGCGCTCGGGCTCCTCGCCCTCTTCGGGGTCCAGGCGCTCCTCACCTACGCCCAGACCTGGCTGCTCGGCGCGACCGGCGAACGGGCCGTGGCGGGGCTCCGGCAGGAACTCTTCGACAAGCTCCTCACCCTCCCCCCCGGGTTCTTCGCCGAGCGGCGGACCGGCGAGCTGGTGAGCCGGCTCACCACCGACGTGGGCCTGCTCCAGGGGGTGCTGAGCCACCAGATCGCCGAGTTCTCCCGCCAGGTGCTCGCCCTCGCCGGCGGGATCATCGTGCTCACCATCATGCAGCCGCGGCTCACGCTCACGACGCTGGGTGTGGTGCCGGTGGTGGTGGGCGTCGCGGTGCTGCTCGGCCGGCGCCTCCGCCGGATGAGCACCGGGGTGCAGGACCGGGTGGCCGACGCGACCGCGGTGGCGGAAGAGGCGTTCAGCCAGATCCGTACGGTGCAGAGCTTCGTGCAGGAGCCGGCGGAGCGGCGGCGGTTCGGCGCCCGCCTGGCGCGGGTGGTGGAGCAGGCCATCGCGCGCGCGCGGGTGCGGGGGGTCTTCTTCGCCGCCATCACCTTCGCCACCTTCGGCGCGGTGGTCTTCGTGCTCTGGCAGGGCGGCCTCCTCGTGCTGGAGGGGAGGCTCACCGCCGGCACCCTGATCGCCTTCCTTCTCTATACCGTCTCCATCGCGGCGGCGGTCGGGGCCCTGGCCTCCTTCTTCAGCTCCTACCAGGAGTCGGTGGGCGCGGCGGAGCGGGTCTTCGAGCTGCTGGAGACCCCGTCCGGCATCGCGGACCGACCGGACCCCGTCGCCCTCCCCCAGCCCCTCCGTGGCAGCGTGGCACTCCGGGACGTCTCCTTCCGGTACCACCCCGGCGCCGCCCTGGCACTCGAGCGGGTGGACCTGGAGGTGGCTCCCGGCGAGACGGTTGCCCTGGTGGGCCCCTCGGGGGCCGGCAAGACCACCCTGGTGTCGCTGCTGCCGAGGTTCTGGGACCCGGGCGAGGGGGCGGTCCTGCTCGACGGCCTCGACGTCCGGACGCTCCGCCTCGCCGACCTCCGGCGCGCCATCGGGATCGTCCCGCAGGAGCCGGCGCTCTTCTCGGGGACCATCCGGGAGAACATCGCCTACGCGCGGCCCGACGCGTCGCCGGCCGACGTCCTGGCGGCGGCCCGGGCCGCGCACGCCGCCGAGTTCGTCGAGCGCCTGCCGCAGGGATGGGAAACGGTGGTGGGCGAGCGCGGGGTCAAGCTCTCCGGCGGCCAGCGCCAGCGCATCGCCATCGCACGGGCCCTCCTCAAGGACCCGGCGGTGCTGGTGCTGGACGAGGCCACGAGCAGCCTCGACAACGAGAGCGAGCGGCTGATCGAGGACGCGATGGAGCGCCTGCTCGAGGGCCGCACGACGATCATCATCGCGCATCGGCTGAGCACCGTGCGCCGCGCGAACCGCATCCTGGTGCTGGACCGCGGCCGGATCGTCGAGGAGGGCACCCACGGCGATCTCCTCGCGCTCGGCGGGCTCTACGCCCGGCTGCACCAGAAGCAGTTTCGCGACGACGACCTTCCCGCCAAGGAGCTGATCTGATGACCCGGCGTCTACTGCGCGTCACTGTCGCCCTGCTGTTCGCGGCTGCCGCCGCCTGCGGTGACGACGATCCCGGCGGGCCGTCTGGTCCGCTCTATCGGGAAGCGGTGGTCGAGGCCAACCCCCACAGCCTGGTGGCCGCGGCGGTGCGGATTCGGGCGTCCGGATTCGACGGGGCACGGATTCGGGCCATTGCCGAGGGCGACACGCTCGACGCCAGCCCAGCCTTCGCGTTCGAAGGGGACTCCGTGGCGCGGGTGCCCGTCCTCGGGCTCCTGCCGGGGCGGGAGTACGCGATCGAGGTGCGACTGCTCGAAGGTGTCACGGAAGCCGCGGTGGATACGGTCGAGTTCGCCTCCGGCGTCCTCCCGGACTGGATTCCCTCGATGAGCGCCTCCGGCACCGGGGCGCCCGGGCTCGTCGCCCTCAGCCTCGCCGACGGCGCGGTGATCATCGACAACGCCGGCGGGGTCCGGTGGTACCGGTTCAGCCCGAACGGGAACCTGAATTCCTTCCAGGCGCACGCGAACGGGACGTACACGATCCTCGATGCCGCGGACGCCAGTGCCCGGATCTTCCGCGTGCTCGACCTCGAGGGCGCGGAGGTCGGGACGCTCGCATGTGTCGGGCGCCCGACCCGGTTCCACGACGTGCAGGTCCTCCCGGACGGCACCGCCTGGCTGCTCTGCGACGAGACTCGCACGATGGACCTGAGCGCCCTGGGCGGCGATCCGGCCGCCCAGGTCACCGGGACGGTGGTGCAGCGCCGCCGCCCGGATGGGACACTCGACTTCGAGTGGAACGCGTTCGACCACTTTGCGATTACCGATCAGCCGGCCGCTGACCGCCTCGGGCCATCCGTCAACTTCACCCACGGCAACGCGGTCTTCCTCGACACCGACGGGAACCTCCTCCTGTCCTTCCGCAGCCTGAACGAGGTCACCAAGGTCGCCGTGCCATCCGGAGATGTCCTGTGGCGCCTCGGCGGCCTGGCCGGCGGGTTCGCCTTCGCCAACGACCCCAAGGGCCGCTTCGAGCGGCAGCACGGCGTGCGCGGGGCAGGGCCGTCCGTCATCCAGATGCTGGACAACGGCGATGCGGCCCCGAGCCGGATGGTCCGCTACCTGGTGAACCCGGAGACCGGCGTCGCCACGATGATCTGGTCATTCGTGGACGCGCCCGACCTCCACACCAACATCGGCGGGTCCACCCAGCCGGTCGCCACCGGCGGTGGCCTCGTGTCGTTCGGCACGGAGGGCCGGGTGGTGGAGACCGACGCCGCCGGGAACCGGCGCTGGGAGGTCCTCGGACTGGAGGGCAGGTACGTCTTCCGCGCGGAGCGCATCGCCTCGCTCTACGCGCCCTGAGGTGCAGGGCGCCCCGGGGATGGACGAAGGGCCCGGCTCCCCTGGGGGAGCCGGGCCCGTCGCATCCGGCGGAACCGCCAGTGGCGTCAGTCGACCTTCGTGACGACCATCTGCAGCCAGGCCGGGTTCCCCGGTGTGTTGTACTGCTCCGCCAGGGTCTCGATGATGTGCCCGGCCGTCAGGGCGCCCGTATCCACGCCCTCGGGATTGTCGGTGGTGAAGGCGTTGCCCTCACTGGTGAACAGGTCGACGTCGTTGCCGGCCCCGCCGCCGCCGGCCCAGAAGAGCTCGATCGTGTAATGCCCATCGGCGACGACGGTGAAGTTGTAGAACTGGTCCACCAGGTTGAACTGGTCGGTGAACACCGCGCTCAGGCCCGGCTCCGTTGGCAGGTTCACCACGGGCGCAGTGCCCGGGTCATCGGTGCCGGGGATCGCCGCGGCGACGGTGCCGCCCACCGTGTACACCGCCGTGGGGATGGTCAGGGGCGTGCCCGGCAGCACGGTGAGCTCGATGTCCTCGAAGCTCAGAATGCCGGCAATGCCGGGGCGCGGAACGAAGGTCAGTGACGACCCATCCCCGGCGACCGCCACGTTCGCGGAAATCTCATCGCCGATCACAACCTTCGTCGTGGCCAGGAACTGGAACCCCGCCGCGGTGACCGTGACCGCCTGACCGGCATCCGGCGTGAGGTCGGAGAATACCGGCTCCATGGGCGCCGACGTCATCTCGGAGGTCGCCGGCACCGTGAAGGTGAGGTTGGGCGCGAGGGCCGTCGTCGCCACTTCCGAGAAGCTCGGCACGCCCATCGAGCCCGGGACCGCGATGAACGAGATCGTCGATCCATCGGCGGCGACGTCCGTCACGATGGCGTCGGGGAAGCCGGGGAACGACACGTGCGTGCCTTCGGTGAACAGCAGCCCGCTCGAGGCCGTGACCGTCACCACCTCGCCGATGCCCGGCGTGAGAGTGCTGAAGGTCGCGGCCATGTCGGCCGGGGCGATCTGGATGGTGAAGGTCTTGGTCTGACCTTCCGCCGTGACGTCGAACGACTCGATCGACGGGGGGATGTTCGCGGCAGTGATGTTCAGGCGAACCCGCGTCGGCGAAGTCGGCGGGAGGAGCTCGCCGTCCGGCGAGAACACCGGCACGAAGCTCTCATCCACTTCGACGCTAATGCCGCTCGAGACGTTCGAGATGGCGAAGGTGGTCTGGACCGAGGTGCCCTGGGCGTCCTTCAACTCGACGACCATCCGCTCCAGATCGCCGGCGGTGATGAAAAGGGCGGTCGGGTCGCCGACGAGCTGCAGATTGTCGCCGGCCCCCTCCGCCAACGGGTCGTCGCCGCATCCCCAAACGACTCCCGCGGCCGCAGCGAGCATCAGCCCACGGATGTAACGGTGCATAGCTTTCCCCTCGTTCGGTTGACTGTGTACGGCCGGACGCCCTGTGCGGACCATGCCGGCGACCTCGGCTTGCGCTAGAAATCGAGCGGCTGGTTCTGCCGCGTGTAGAAGTCCACGCCGAGGAACTGCCCGATGTCCCTCACGGCGTCCTCGCCGAGGACCTCGCGCCAGTCGCTGCGGCACTGTTCCCGGAGCTCGTTCGAGCAGAGCAGCACGTACGAATCGAGCCGGGTCCGGTCGGCGAAGATGAAGTAGGTGTTCCGCTGCCGGGTGTAGCGCCAGACCTCGTAGGGCGGTGCCTTGCCCATGGCGAGGCGCTGGAGGATCTCGTCCGGGGCGCCTTGCCGCGCGTAGACCCGGCCGCGGTCGGTGCGCCAGCCGGCCCGGCCGGCGCGCCCGCGCTCGCGGTAGTGCTCGTTGGCATAAGCGACGGCGGCGTAGAACGCCTCCCGGGCCTCGTTCCGCACGGTGGCGGGATCGGGATCCCGCCGCTGCCAGAACTCGGTCAGGTACCGCCGGCGCGCCTCCACGCTCAGGGCGTTCTCGTACGTGTCGAGCCGGTCGGCCGGCTCGGCCACGTAGAAGAGCGGGGCGAAGGCCTCGTCCAGCTCCTCCTTGCCCATCGCCTCGAAGTACCCCTGGTCGGTGACCCGCTCGGACTCCCGGCGGGCGACTTCCCGCTCGAGGGTGGCCTGCAGGTCCGCCATCGCGAACGGAGCCGACCGTTCGACGGTGACGCCGCCCACCGTGGCCTCGACCGACAGGTCGTAGGTGCCCGGCGGCAGCCCTTCCAGGTCCAGCTGGCCCGTCAGGACCCGCCCCCCGGCCGGCACCGAGATCGGTGCCGGGGGGGTCCGGACCAGGGTGCGTCCGTCCTTGCTCCGGACGGAGACCGTGAGCGTCCCGGAGGCGTCCTCCGCCGAGTAGACCTCGAGGAGGTAGTGCGCCACCGCCCGCAGGGGAGTGAGCCCCAGCGTGGTGGTGGCCGTCACCAGGATCTCCCCCCGCGGCCCGAAGCCCAGCTCCCCGGAGTGCGGCATGGTGTCCGCCGCGGTCGCCGCCCGGATGGCCGGCGAGAGGAGCAGGTCGGAGACCGCGGGCTGGCCGGCGAAGCCGGCCACGTCGGCGGCGCCCGTGAACCGGGCTCCGCTGACCGAGTCGGTCACCGTGACGTCGAGCCGGAACCGGCCCGGCGCCACCTGGAACTCGAGGATCTCCATCGCGCTGGCGTCCGTCTGCCGCAGGACGCCATCGGCGTGGTTGCGCCACGTGTCCGTGTGCAGGGTGAGGCCGGTGGAGTCGGTGATCCGGACCGCCACCTCGTAACTGAGGGTGCCCCCGCCCGGCGATGCCGCCGGGGTCGGCGTCATCAGCGAGTAGGGCACCTGGACGAACGCCTTCACCCGGGTCTGCCCCGCGTCCGGGCGGAAGAACCGCACCGCCCGGACCGCGACGGCAGGATCCGCCTGGCCGGAGGCGAGGCTCGGGGTGGCGTTCACCAGCGCGATCACGGCCACCAGCGTTCCGACGACAGCCCGCATTCTGCTCTCTATCGGGCCCGGCCGGCTCCCGGGGGAGCCGGCCGGACCCGCCCGCCGGCTGTTACCAGCCGAGGTTAAAGGTGAAGAAGCTCGTGGAGCCGAGCACGCCCATGTGACGGTAGGCGTAGTCGACGCCGAGCAGGAACCCGTTGGCCGCGGAATAGTTGATCCCACCGCCGAAGGCCAGGCCCTGCAGGTCCTCCCGGCTCGAGAGGTCGGTGTCGAGCGTGGTGAGCTCGGCCGAGTTCGAGGCGGTGTAGCTGTAGCTGCCGCGGAGTGCTGCGCCGAAGCCCGAACCGCCGAGGCGGTTGAGGCCCCACTCGCCACCCAGCACGAAGCCCGCCTTCGCGTTCGTCGGCTGGTTGAAGTCGCCGAGCAGCGTGAGGCGGCTGTTCTCCCGGGCGACCAGGTCGTAGGCCAGACCGACCCGGAAGACCGTGGGCAGGGCGAAGTCCTTGGTGCGAAGCGTGCCGGGCTGCGGCTGCGTCGGCACCTCGGGCTCGCCGGGGAGCGGGTTGCGCGGTATTTCCGCGTTGAGCGCGTCACCCGAGTAGGACAGGTTCGTGCCCAGGTTGGCCAGGACGAAGCTGAACTTGATCGGGTGGTTGTTGAGCATCGCGTGGAAGTTCGTGCCGAAGTCCACCGCGAAGGCGTTGCCTTCGGCGTCGCCCAGCTGGTCGAAGACGAACTTCGCCGTGAGGCCGGCGGAGAAGCGGTCGGAGAAGTTCTGCGCGTAGGTCGCGCCCACGAACGTCTCGTTCACGGAGTAGACCGACCCCGTGCCGTCCGGCTGCTCCACGGTGTAGACCGGCTGGTCCTTGAACCCGAAGGTGCCGAGCTGGATGCCGAACGAGCTCGTGCCCCCGCCGAAGGGGAAGACCACGCCCCCCCAGCTGTACCGGGTGTCCGCGACATAGTCGTACGTCGAGAGCGTCACCCCGGGGCCGCGCACGAGCGCGATGCCGGCGGGGTTGTGGTAGAGGGCGCTGGGGTCGTCCGCAATAGACGCGAACGCGCCGCCGAGCGCCGCCCCGCGGGCCCCCGCTCCGAGGAGCAGGAATTCGGCCGAGGTGGTGCCGTAGGGGGTGTTGTCCTCCCCGCCTTCCTGCGCGAGGCCGAGCGTCGGCGCACCGAAGACCACCGCCGCCGCCAGGAGCACCCGATTGAACAGTGCCTTCTGCATATGCTGTCTGTCTCCAGGGCTGGGGGGACGGCGGCCGGAGCCGCCGCCCCCCGTTGGGCGGCTACTGGGCGAAGTTCACCACGGTGAATCGGCCGACCTTGCGGGCTTCACCCGACTCGATGTGGAAGAAGTACACCCCGCTCGCCACGACCTGGTTGTTGCGGTTCCGCACGTCCCAGGTCGCCTCGCCGCCGAAGGTGCTCGACTGGTGCTCGAGCACCCGGACGAGGACTCCGCTCGCGGAGTAGATCCGGATGATCGCCTCCTGCGGCAGGTTGACGAACTTGATGATCTTCGTGTCCGTCGTCTGCTCGTACTGGTTGGTCACGTAGTACGGGTCCGGCACCGTGTGCACCCGGCTGAGGTCGCTGTTGGTCGCAACCTCGAGCTGGTTGGTCACCTCGTACGACACCCGGAACTGGACGCCCGCCGCGGTGATCGGCTTGCGGGACTGCGGCGTGAAGGAGTAGTCACCGTAGTCGCCGGCGCCGCAGGTGGCGCAGCCGGTGCCGCCGCCCGCGATGGCGCCGAAGTAGTCGCGCACCGACCAGACCGTGCCCGCCGGCGGCACCGCGCCACCTGCGAGCTGGAACAGGAAGATCTGGCCCGACACGTACATCGCGAAGCCGTTGTTGGCGAGCACCCCGGCGGTACGGGCATTCGCAGTGCTCATCGTGCTGAACGCCACGATCGGACCCGGCACCGCCGTCTGGCTGAGCACGTACTCCGGGCCGTCACCCGGCACGCCGCCGGCGCCGCAGGGCATGTGGCCCTCCGGTCCCGGCAGCGAGCGGAGCGGCTCGACGCACGCGAAGTCGGTGGTGGTCAGCTCGGCCCGGCGGTCATACGAGACGCCCACGCCGGAGGGCTGTGCCGCCGCCTGGTTCAGGATACCCCAGGTGCTGCCCAGGCGGTCGGCCTGGAAGGGCACCACCACGTTGTGGGTGACGTCGATGACCGAGTCGACCAGGCCGCCGGCGCCCCAGTACACGTTGATGTCCGCCGCCCGCCGGGCAGTGGCGAGCGCCCCCTCCACCTGGCGGTACGTCGTGGAGGCCGACTGGTACGACTGCGCCTGGAAGACCGACACCACGCCGGTGAGGTACCCGGCATTGGTCACGTTCGGGTCCATCGCAGCCGCGGCGCCGCCGGCCTTGTCGTCACCGAAGTTGTTCCGGTTGGCCGCGATCGGGTGCGGCGTCACCTCGTTCGCCGTCGGGCTCGGGCCGTCGAACCACCGCGAGCCGTTGTAGGGGCAGTTCCGGGCGCCGGCGAGGTCGAAGCCCTGCGCGCTGTTCACGCACCCGCGACCGTACTGGCCCATGAAATACGTGCCCGGCATCTCGGTCGTGATCCGGCCCTGCAGGGCATAGTCGGCATCACCGCCGTAGAGGCCGGCCAGGCTCCCGTCAACCGGCACCGCCGCGAACTGCTGCGAACCCCGGCCGACTTCGGTGGTACTGCCCGGCTGGATCGACATCGAGAACAGCGCGCCGGTGTCAGTCGAGTAGTAGTACTTGGCCGGGACGCCGCCGTAGGCGTCGCCCAGGTCCACGCTGTCGAGCGTGATGGTGAAGCTGCCCGGCGCGCTCAGGACCTTGGCCACGAAGTCGGCGAAGCCCACCGTCCAGGTCTTGGCCGGCGGCATCGGGCCGCTGAACATGCCGCCCGCCGGGTCGATCGTCGGGTACGGAACGTTCGGGTCGAGCGGCACCCCGCGGCCGAGCATCTCGGTGGCCGTGACGGTGCCCGAGATGTTGTAGTTGGTCGCGTCCTTGTTCGGGGTCACCGCCTTCGTGATCCGCGCCGACTCGAGGCTGGAGGGCCCCGACCGGATCGAGTTCACGTCGAACGCCGTGATGGCGTAGAAGTAGCGGAAGCCGTTCCGCACCGCCCGGTCCACGTAGACGAACGGGATGCCGGTGTCGGACATGCCGGTGTAGCCGGAGGCCCCGCCGGTGACCGCGGTGTCGTTCGCGGTCGGCAGGATCGAGCCGTCCGCCAGCAGCACCCGCGCCGTGTTCTGGATCAGCGGCGAGCTGATGCCGTAGTCCACATGCTCCGCGAGCTGGACACCCGGAGTGAGCACGTCGTCGAAGTCGGTGGCGCAGTCATCCTCCACCGGCGTCACGCCGCCCTCGAGGATTTCCGGGGCGCACCGGCCCGTGGCGTTGACGGTGCCGTAGTAGTCGGAGAAGGTCGACGCGTCCTTGTCGTACTGCGCGACCAGCTCCAGTTCCTCCGGGTTGTCCACCCGGCCGCGGTAGACCCGGTACCCTTCGACGTCGTTCTTGCGGTAGTTGGCGTCGTAGAGCGGGTTCACCGAAAGGTCCGGGTTGAGCGCGTCCTTCGCCAGGTCGTAGAAGGGGTCGCCCACCAGGTCGTCGTCGGTGGCGGACGGCTGCCAGAAGACGGTGACCTCGTTGTCGCCCGGCACCAGGAAGAACTCCGGCACCTCGGGCGCGAACGGGAGCAGGAACTTGTTGTTGAAGATCGTCTGGGCCACCTTGGCCTTGCCGAGGAGCGACCCCGGCACCACGACGAACTCGTCCTGCGTGACGGTCCCGTCCACGTCGGCGTCGGAGAAGTCGAGGTAGCCTGTGAGCGAGTCGATCTGGTTGATCGAGACCGACATCAGGCCCGGGTCGCCGAGGCCGCGCGGATCCCCTGGCTTGATGTCGGCGTTGGGCGCGCCGGTGAAGCTCGGCAGCGCAACCGGGGCGGCGTGGATGTAGGCCACCACGATGCTGCCGGACTCGCCCGGGCCGAGGGTGAGTGGCGTGGACGACTGGAAGAACCGCATGTCGTCCTCGGCCGTGTTGTTCACGTAGCAGATCCGGTCCACCGCCGGCACGTACGAGCACTGCTCGTCACCGGCGGCGATGCTGATGTTGCCGGAAAGATACCGGTAGAGCTGCGTCGTGTTCTGGGCGTCGTTGAAGTCGCCGCCGTTGATCGTGTTCGAGAACAGCTGGATCTCACCGGCTCCGGTCGGGCTGGCGAGGTACTTCGCCCCGGTGAAGCCCGGGCCCTTGAAGAAGGGCGGCCCGAAGATCGCGTCCGGGAAGGTCCACCCCAGGTTGTCCACCTGGTTCTGCCCGTAGAACGTGTGCTCGTAGGTGTAGCCGAGCGCGAAGGGCAGGTTCACCGAGGAGTAGTTGGCCCCGGCGTCCGCCACGTCGTCGTCGCGGGCGAACGCGGCGAAGAGGCTGCCGATCGTGTAGCCGTCATTCGGCAGTGTGATCCCGAACCCGGCGTTGTTGCGGGTGTGGAACTCCTGCGCCTGCGCCAGCAGGATCGGCTGCATCTCCGGCCGGGCCGTGGCGTAGTCCGCCGGGTTGAGCGAGGTGACGTTGTAGAACGTGTAGACGAAGTAGAGGATGTCCTCGTTGCCCCGGGGGTAGTTCCACCCGAAGCCGCGGACTTCCACCATGATCCCCAGCGGGTGCGGGCGGCCGGCGTTGAGGCCGGGGTCGCCTTCCCACGTCAGGTACCAGATGTCGCCCTGGGACGCGGCGATGCGCCCCTTGAGCAACTCGGCGTAGAAGTCCGACGACGGGCCGGAGGAGGGCACCCGGGCCTCGTCCGGCCAGGCCGCCGCGTCCTCCGGGTTCTGCGAGTTGTAGATCGGCCGGACCTCGTTCCCGTGCACCGTGGTGCCCTTGGGATCGAAGAAGAAGGCGCCGGTCGTGTCGCCGTCCCACGGGCCGCCGTTGATGATGCCGGCGAGCTGTAGGCCCGAGTTGAAGATGTACTGGTCGGCGGTGCCCTTCGGCCAGTATCCGCCGCCGATCGTGGACGAACCGAGCGAGTCCACGCAGACCTCGCCGGCCGAGTTCAGCCCGCAGTAGATCCGGTTGACGGTTATGGCACCCAGGGCCCGGGCGAACAGCCGGAAGCCCCGGCCCTTCGCGCCCGGTTCGGGCACCGCTCCCGCCGGCGACGGCGCGAGCAGGACCGCGACCAGCGCGAGGAGCCCCGCCCAACCAAGGGTCCTCTTACCAAAGGTGGAGTGCATTGCGTCCTCTCTCGAAGGAAAGCCCGGGAGGCCGCCGGCGCCCGCGCATGCGGGCCGGGCGCCGGCGGCACACTCGTCGGTCAGAAGCTGATCTCCACGCCCACTCGGGCCGACCGGCCGCGGGCGGTGAACGCCTGCAGGCCCCGCCCGTTCACGCCGATGCCGCCGGAGTAATAGAGCGCGTCCGAGGCACGCCGCTGCTCGCCGACGGTGAACACCCCGTCGCCGTCGCCGAAGCGCTGCTCGGCCTGGATGATGTAGAAGCAGTTCGGCGACGAGGGCGTCCCGCCGGTGGTCACCCAGTTGCCGCAGCCGTCCACCCCGAGCCCGCCGAAGGTCAGGTCCATCGACCCGTCGGCCTGGAGGATGCTGCCGCCGTTGGCGATCGCCTCGTTGCGGAAGTCGACGCTGTCACCCCGCCAGTTGCTGTCCAGTTCGAGCTGGTTCTGGGTGTCGTTCGTGCCGGTGAACACCGAGACCACGTTCTCGAAGTTGAAGATGTTCCGGACGTCGAGGTAGAGCGTCATGTCCGTCCCGCCCAGCCCGAGGCCCTTGGTGAACCGCATGTCCACCGTCTTGAACGAGGGCAGCCGCGCCCCGTTCAGGTCACCCTCGTAGCTCCGGGCGCACGGGTTGCCCGAGGTCACGCCCGCGTTGTCCAGCGTATTCGGGCACCGGGTGAAGGCGGTGCCGCTGGCGAGCCGGAAGGTGGTGAACACGCCGAAGTTCTCCAGCAGCGCGCCCATCGTGGTGCCCTCCCGGAAGCCCTCCGGCAGGGTGAGCGAGAAGGCGCCCGCGAGGCTGTGCGGCCGGCTCGAGTTCGTCGGCGCGATCGCCTGCGGCGGCGGCTGGTTGCCGCCCGACACCTGGTTGATGATCCGCGACCCGAAGTTGATGTACGAGAAGGGATCCGACCCGGTGTTCTTCGCCTGCTGGAAGGTGTAGCTGAACCAGCCGTTGAAGTAGTTCCCGAACCGGCGGTCGAGCCGGACGTCCACGCCGCGGGTGTTGCCGAAGTCCGCGTTCGTGAGCAGCCGGATGTCGAGGTTCCGGTTCAGCGAGGGGTCGTACAGCGACACGAGCCGGCCCGCCGCGTTGGACAGGTTGTCCTTGTTGTACGCGGAGATGTCCAGCACCATGTCCTCGTTGAACGAGTGCCGGATGCCGAACTCGAACGTGATCGTCTTGCCGAAGTCGAGGTCCGAACCCCAGTTGTGGTTGGTGTTCGTGATCGAGAAGTCGGTGTTGACCCCGTTGTAGATCAGCCCGAAGTCCGGCGCCTGCACCTGGTGCGCGTACGAGAGGCGGAAGTTCGTCCGGTCGGTGACCGGGAACGCCACCTGGATGTGCGGGCTCAGGTAGTCGTGCGACTCGTCCTGCCGGAACTGGATCTGCGCCGGGTCCCAGTCGGTCCCGTCGTAGCCGTAGCTCGAGAGCCGCGGGAAGTAGCTGCACTGCCCGAAGTTCGGGTTGCCCGCCTCGGTCTCGCAGAGGTAGGGCCGCTCCGCCTTCGAGTCGTAGAAGTCGTAGCGGAGCCCGCCCACCACCACCACGTCGCCCAGGTCGAGGCGGTCCTCGACGAACGCGTTGTAGCGGATCGGCTCCTCGTTCCAGACGTCGGAGAACGCCTGGCTGTTCAGCGTGTGCGAGTAGGAGTACATGTCGTACTTGGTGTACTCGCCGCCGATCTTGAGCCGGTTGTACCGGTCGAACTGCCAGTCCAGCGCCCCCTTGGCGATGTACCGGTCCTCCTTGTTCATGAACAGCCGGCCCGTCGGGCCGCCGCCCTCGGAGAAGCCCAGCACGCCATGGGCGTTGTTCCGGTACTGGTCGATCAGCGAGTACTGGTTCAGGTTCGCCAGGTCATACGGCGTCCGGCGGCTGTTCGGCGTGTTCCGCCGGTAGTTGTCCAGGAGCTGGTCGTCCAGCGGGAAGGTGTCGAAGTCGTACACGAAGTCGAGCGGCGGGATCATGAACCCGCCGAACGGATCGCGGGTGGACTGCTCCTCCTCCGTCGTCAGCGGCGACTGGATGAACCGGTCGGTCTGGTAGGACAGCGCCGCCTCGAAGGCCAGCGCCCGCTCCGTCGACTTCGTCAGGTTCTGCGTCCAGTTGAGCGTCGCGACCTGGTTCCAGCCGCGGTTGCCGAAGATCGACTGCGGGTTGTACAGGTTCCCGTAGGTGAAGTTCCGGCCCTGGGCGTTGCTGCTCAGGTAGGAGAGCGAGAGCCGCGAGCCCGTCCCGTAGGAGAGGTTCAGCTTGCCCTGCCCCCGCCACGACGAGAACGCCGAGCCGGGGATCCGCGCCCCCTGGCAGTCCAGGCCGTAATTGTCCTTCATCGCCGCCGGGGCGCCCGCGCCCGCCGGGACCTCGTCACAGTCCCCGGTGTAGGCCGCGAAGTTGTACACGTCCACGTAGGTCGTGTCCGCCGTCGACGAGCCCAGCGCGCTCGGCACCGCCAGCGTGCGGTCCACGCCGGCGATCACGTACAGCGGGTGCTCCTCCCGCTCCTTGCCCGACGACTGCGAGCGGTTGCCCTCGATGTCGCCCGACACGAAGAACGTGAGGTTCCCCACCAGCGGGCCGCCGAGGCTGGCGGCCACCTTGTTGAACCCCATGTTCGAGGCGCTGGGGAAGATCTCCTCGGTCTCGTAGGCCAGCGACCCCTGGAACCGCGAGCCGCCCGACTTCGTCGCCAGCGAGATGATGCCCGACTGGGCGTTGCCGAACTCGGCCGAGGACGACCCGGTGGTCACCGAGGCCTCTTCCACCGACCGATCCGCGAGCCCGATCGAGTTGCCCGCCGGGCTCACGAACCCGGTGCCCCGGTTGCCCGCCGAGATCGGCACGCCATCGACGTACGTGGCGGCTTCGTCACTGCGGCCGCCGCGGATCGAGATGGTGTTGCCGCTCGCGCTCGCCACGATGCCCGGCTGCAGCGCCAGCACCTGGTTCAGGCGGTCCACCGGCAGGTTCTGCGCCAGCTCGCCGTCCACCCGCTGCTTGGTGGTCACTTCGTCGCGAGGCACCAGCGGCCGGCCGGCCGCCACCACGCTGATTTCCTCCACCTGGAACGGGGTCTGCTCCAGCGCGATGTCGGCCGTGATCGTCTGGCCGCCCAGCACCCGGAGATCCCGCACCTCGGTGGACTTGTACCCGATGAAGCTCGCCCGCAGGGTCACCGTGCCGGCCGGCACGTTGTTCATGAAGTAGTACCCCTGCGAGTTCGTCAGCGCGTTGTATGCCGAGCCGACGATGAACACCTGGGCGTTCGCAATCGGCTGACCCGCCTGGTCGCGAACCCTGCCTTCGATCTTACCAGACGAGCCCTGCGCCAGGAGCGATCCCGCCCCCGCCACGAGCACGCCTGCCGACAGCGCGAACGCCCGCGCTGCCCGGACGAAGGCGCTCACACGGCCTTGCGTCATGAGACCATCCTCCAATGGTGTGAACCCGACCTGCGACGAACGAAGAACAATGCGACGGGCACGCCTCCCTTCCGGCGGATTGCCGCCAAGTGGGGAATGCGACTGCGCTGGAAACCGCTGTGGGAACTACGCTTCGAGAAGTCGAGTTGTCTGGTGGAATTCCGGTCGCGGCCCGACCGGGACAGCCCAATATGTGACCGGGCTCACCCTAGTGTCAAGGAACCGTCACGGACGATTCCTCGACACTGGATACCGCGTAAACCTCTGAAACGTATCGAGATGGACTCGGACGCCCGCGGCCCGGGCTTCTCCGTCCGCTCACGCTGCCGTCGGCTGCGACTCCGGCGCTGGAACGCGTCGGGCGGCGCATCAGGGGGGACGCCGCAGGGCGGATACGATACACGCCGCCTTCGGGGAGCGGAAGGGGCCCTCGGCCCGCCGGCCTCACCCCGTCAGGATCAGCTCCCGCTGGACCTCCCGGGGCGTCACCTCGGGGCCGCCCTCGCCCATGTGGACGTTCACCTCGCTCCGCACCCCGAACCGCCCCGGGAGGTACACCCCGGGCTCGACCGAGAACCCGACGCCGGGCACCAGCCGCCGCTGGTCGTTGGTCTCGTACCCGTCCAGGTGGGGGCCCGAACCGTGCAGCTCGTGGTCGATCGAATGGCCCGTCCGGTGCACGAAGTACTCCCCGTATCCGGCCGCCTCGATCACCCGCCGCGCCGCCCCGTCCGCCTCCGCCCCCGTGATGGGGGTGCCGGCCGCCGCTCCCGCCCGCACGGCGGCGATGGCCGCGTCCCGCGCGTCCCGCACCACGGTCCACACCCGAACCACCTCCGCGTCGGGCTCCCGCGCGGCCACGCCCATCCACGTCTGGTCCGCGAACACCGCGCCCGGCCGGCGGCCGGCCCAGAGGTCGAGCAGCACCACCTGCCCCGCCTCGAGCGCCGCGTCGCTCCCCGGGGCCGGCTCGTAGTGCGGGTTGGCGGCATTGGCCCCGAACCCGACGATCGGCAGGGTGTCGAACACCAGGCCGCGCGCCTGGCACGCCTGGACCACCCTCCCCTGCACCTCGCACTCCCGGAGGCCCGTGCCAGCCAGCCGGACCGTCCGCGCCAGTTCCGTCCGCGCCACGTCGGCCAGGATCTCGGCGGCCGCCCGGTGGTCGTCGAGGTCGGACGCCGACCACCGCGCCGCGAATCGCGAGACCAGCGGGGCCGAGGGGACGACCCGGGCTCCGAGCCGCTCCAGCAACTGGACCATGCCGTGCGGCACCCGGTCGAGGTAGGGCACGCCGTCCTCGGGGAAGACCTCCATCGCCACCGTCTTCCCGCCCACCACCTCGCGGAGGGCCGCCTCCAGCTCCTGCCAGCGGGCGTACGGGATCACCCGGCCCGGGAATCCCGCGAGCGGGCCCAGCTCGATCTTGTGGGCCACCGCCACCGGCTCGCCCGCGGCGGGTAGGAGGACGAAGAGGCGCCGGGTGGCCATCCCGTGGAGCCCCAGGAGCTGGCGGGGCACCGGATTGATGCCGTGGAAGTCGAAGAGCAGCCAGCCGTCGGCGCCGAGCTCGCGGAGCGCGGCGGCCAGGTCGGCGCGGTCGAGGCGGTCGAGAGGGTTCACTCGTATCCTCGCGCGGCGGCGGCGTGCCACTCGCAGGCGGCGTCGCCGCGGCCGCGGCAGCGGGGGTGGTCCACCGCACCCTCGAAGTCGGCGAGGCCGCGGAGCAGCTCGCCGAGGGCGGCGGAATAGAACGCGCACGCGCCGCCGTCGGGGGCGGCGGCGAGCGCCGGGGTGTCGGCCGCGCGCGCCGCCGGCTCACCGGTGCCCGGCGTGGGGAGCGGCTCGAGCCCGAAGACTCGCGTGGCGAGCCCGAGCGCCGACCGGGCGCCGAGGCGCCGGCTCAGCCCCGCCGGGGTGGCGCGCCGCAGTGCCTCCGCCGTGCGCCCGCCCAGGCGCGCCGCATGCCGGGCCGCGCGACGGCCGGCGTCGGCGAACACCAGCTCGCGATCCGGCCGCCGCGCCACCAGGCGGAACACCCCGACGGCCTCGCCGTCGGGCACCGGCTCGCGCCGCTCCGCCAGGCCGCGATACCGGTCGATCTGCGCCGCCACCGTCTGGCTCAGGCCGAGCCGCTTCGCCACGACCTCCTCGGCCACCTCGGCGAGACCGTCCTCCACCGGAGTGTCGAGGTTCCGGATGGCCTCGAGGAGGCTCAACGGGATGAGCGCGGGAACCTGGGGGGCACGGGAGACGGCGGGGGTGGCCATCGGCGCGGAAAGTAGTCGGACAGTCGGGCAGTCGGGAAGTCGGACGGTCGGACAGTCGGGCCGTCGGGCCGTCGGGCCGTCGGACGATCGGAGCGGTGGGGCGGCCTGTCCGACTGTCCGTCTGTCCGTCTGTCCGTCTGTCCGACTATCCGTCCGCCCGTCTACCCGTCCCCCTTGCCCCCCCGGAACCCCCCGGGGACATTCCGCGTTACGATGACCGAGATCGGCGCGCGGACCGAGGACTTCGAGGCGTCCGTCCTCCCGCACCTGGACCTGCTCTATCGCGTGGCGCGGCGGTATACCCGCGACACCGCGCGCGCGGAGGACCTGGTGCAGGAAACGGTGCTCAAGGCGCTGGCCCACTGGGACAGCTTCCGGCCCGGTTCCAACGCGCGCGCCTGGCTGCTCACGATCCTCCGCAACACCTTCGTGAGCGCGTACCGCCGGGCCCGGCACGAGGCGGTGGCCCTCGAGCCCGAGGCGCTCGACCGGGTGAGCACCCGCCCCGAGGCGGCGGCGGACCCGTCGGGCGAGTTCTTCGCCCGCATCACCGACGAGCGCATCCTCGGCGCGGTCGAGGCACTGCCCGAGGACTTCCGGGAGGTCGTGGTCCTGAGCGACATCGAGGGGATGAGCTACGCCGAGATCGCGCAGGTGCTCGAGGTGCCCATCGGCACGGTGAAGTCGCGGCTCTTCCGCGCCCGCCAGCGGCTCCAGGCCGAGCTGCTGGAGTACGCCGTCTCCATGGGCTGGATCCGCCCGAGGAGCGTGGAATGACGGCCGGGCACGCCAGCTGCCGCGAGGCCATCGCCCTCCTCGAGGACTGGCTCAAGGAGGAGCTCACCCCCGACCTCGCCGAGCGGATCCGGGCCCATTTCGAGCGCTGCCGCCCCTGCTTCTGCCACGCGGAGTTCGAGCGCCGGTTCCTCGCGGAGCTCGAGGCCGCCGGCCGGGGCGACCGCTGTCCCGACCGGCTGCGCGCCGACCTGCTCCGCGAGATCCGCGGCGCGGACCGCGCCTGAGCCGGCGGGGCGGTGCCGCCGCTCGCCCTCCCCGTCTGGTGCCTCGCCGCGCTCGTCGCCGGGACCGCGGCGCTCCTCGCCTGGCGCGTGCACAGCCTCACCGCCGGCGGTGCGCTGGCGGCCGCGGGGGTGGGCACGGCGATCGGCGGCGCCCTGGGCCCGGCCGGGCTGGCGATCCTCGCGGCCTTCTTCATCCCGTCGAGCCTGCTCTCCCGCCTGCTCCCGCCGCCGGTGCCCGGCGAGGCCAAGGGTGACCGGCGCGACGCCGCGCAGGTCCTCGCCAATGGTGGGCCCGCGGCCGCGGCGGCGCTCCTCGAGCTCCGCTGGCCCGGCCTCGGGCTCTGGGCGGCGGCGGCCGCGCTCGCGGCGGCGAGCGCCGACACCTGGGCCACCACCATCGGGGTCCGGAGCGGTCGCCCGGCGCGCGGCATCCTGGACGGCGCGGTGGTGCCCCCGGGGACGAGCGGGGGCGTCACCCTTCCCGGCACCGCGGGGGGGGTGCTCGGGGCGCTGGCCGTCGGCGTCACCGTCGGGGTGGCCGGCGGCGCCCGCGCCGCGGTGGCGGCAACGCTCCTCGGCGCCGCCTGGATGTTCGGCGATTCGATCCTGGGAGCCGCGCTCCAGGCGCGCTACCACTGCCCGGCCTGCGGCACCGCCACCGAGCGGCCCGTCCATCGCTGCGGCACGCCCGCGGCCCACACCGGAGGATGGCCATGGCTGACCAACGACGGCGTGAATCTCCTCGCGACGCTGGGCGCGGCCCTCGATGGCGCGCTGGCGTGGTGGCTCTGCTCCTGATGCTCGCCGCCGCCTGCACCTCGGAGCAGCGCGACCCGGTCGGGCTCCAGGATCCGCCGGACAATCCCGGCACCGGCGGGGGCGACGACGGCGAAGGCGCGGCCGACGAGGCCTTCGTGGGCGAGTGGGAGAACATCATCATCATCGAGATCGGCGGCGACATCCAGACGACCACCACGCGCTGGCGCTTCGAGGCCGACCTCGACTGCGTCCAGGGGTACGTGCTCGAGTCGGCCCTGGACGGCGTGCTCGACCTGAGGATCGAGGCCTGCACCTGGGACAACGACGCGCTCCTCCGCCAGCTCCTCATCACCTTCGCGGACGACGGGAGCACCCTCACCTTCGACTACGAGTTCCCCGGGGTGGACGGGAACACCCTCATCCTGAACGGACAGGAGTTCACCCGGATCTTCCAGTGACTGCCCTCCCGGCCTGCGACGCGCTGGTCGTCGGCGGCGGGCCCGCGGGGAGCGCCACCGCCGCGCTCCTCGCGCGCCGCGGGCTCCGCGTCATCCTCGCCGACCGCGCGGCCTTTCCCCGGGACAAGGCCTGCGCCGAGTTCATGTCGCCGGAGACGGTGCGACTGCTCGACCGGCACGGCGTGCTGCCGCGCCTCGAGGCGGCCGGCGGCGCGGCGCTCCGCGGCACGTCGGTCACCGGCCCCGGGGGCCGGCGGCTGGCGGGGGAGTTCGCCCGGGCCCCGCGGCCGCCCTGGCGACCCACCGGCCTCGCGGTGCCGCGGCGGATCCTCGACCACGCCCTCCTCGACGCCGCCCGTGCTGCCGGCGTCGAGGTGCGGGAGCGCTCCGCCTTCCTCGGGCTGCTGCGCGAGGGACCCCGGGTGGTCGGTGCGGTGCTCCGCGAGGCCGCGGGGCGCGAGGTGATGGTGCCGACCCGCCTGCTGGTGGGCGCCGACGGCCTCCGTACCCGGGTCGGCCGGGCCCTCGGGCCGCGGATCCACGGCCACCCCGGGCGCATCGCGATGGTGGCCCACGTGGCCGGGGTGGACGACCTCGGGTCCGCGGCGGAGATGCACGTCGGCGCCGCGGGATACGCGGGACTCAACCCGCTCGGCGGAGGAGTGGCGAACGTCGCCGTGGTCGTGCCCGCCGCGCGTGCGGCCGCGGCCCGGGGCGACCCGGAGCAGTGGTTCTTCCGCGAGCTCGACAGCTATCCGGCCCTGCGCGGGCGGCTCCGCCGCGACCACCTGGTGCGCGGCCTCCTCGTCACCGGGCCTTTCGCGGTGCGGTGCCCGGAGGTGACGGCACCCGGGGCGCTCCTGGTCGGCGACGCCGCCGAGTTCTTCGACCCGTTCACTGGCGAGGGGATCTGGCGCGCGCTCCGGGGCGCCGAGCTGGCCGACGCCGTCGCGGGGCCGTTGCTGGAGCGGGGGGTCGCCCCCGACGGCCCCGCGCTCCGGGCCTACCGGCGGGCCCGGCGCCGCGTCTTCGCCGGCGGGTGGGCGGTGGAGCGGCTCATCGCCTGGTCGATGCACGCCCCGCCGCTGTTCGAGCGGGCGGTGGCCCGACTCGGCGCGCGGGCGGGGATGGCCGACACCCTGGTCGGCGTCACCGGCGCCTTCGTGCCGGCGCGCGCGGTGCTCAACCCGGTGTTCCTGGCGCGGATGCTGGTGTAGGCGGGGAGCGGGGAACGGGGAGCGGGGAACGGGCCCTTCCCCCGTTCCCCGTTCCCCGTTCCCCGTTCCCCGTTCCCTGTTCCCCGTTCCCCCTTACCTTCCCCCCGTGCCCGACGTCGATCCCCCCCGCTTCCGCCAGCTGCTCGGCCGCTTCGCGACCGGCGTGGCCGTGATCACCGCGCGCACGCCCGACGGCCGCGACGTGGGCATGACCGCCAACAGCGTGAGCTCGGTCTCCCTCGTCCCCCCGCTCGTCGCGGTGAACGTGGACCGGACGGCGGACCTGCACCCCATCCTCGAGGCCGCGCCTCGCTGGGTGCTGAACATCCTCGCCGCCGATCAGGAGGAGCTCTCCCGCCGGTTTGCGGTGCGCGGGCCCGAGCGGTTCGAGGGAATCGGCCACCGGCGGGGCACGGACGGCATCGCCGTGCTGGACGGCATCGTGGCCCACTTCGAATGCGAACGGTGGGCCGTCTATCCCGGCGGCGACCACACCATCTTCGTCGGCCGGGTGACGGGCGGCGATCCCGGTGAGGGCAGTCCCCTCCTCTATTTCCGCGGTGGGTACGCGGCGCTCGGCCGCGGATGATTCCGGCCGCCGGACACGAGCTCCTCGACGATCCCGACGCCGACCCCGCGCTGGTGCGCCAGTCGCTGCACCACATCGCGCGGAGCAACCGGTGGTTCGGGGGACGGGCCGCGCTCCGCTGGGGCGTCGGCCGGGCGCTGGCGACCACCCCGCCCGGTGCCCGGCTCACCCTGCTCGACCTCGGTACCGGCGCCGGGGACCTCCCGCAGGACCTCGTCCGCTGGGCCCGCGGTCTCGGCGTGGAGCTCGGCCCCCTCGGGCTCGAGCGCATCCCGGCGGCGGCGCGGGCCGCCCGCGACGCCGGCATCCCCACCATGCTGGCCTGTGTCGGCGCGCTTCCGGTGCGGCCCCGGAGCGTGGACATCGTCACCATCAGCCAGCTGCTCCACCACCTCGCGGCACCGGACGCGGTCAGGCTCCTGCGGGACGCCACCCGGGTCGCGCGACGCGCGGTGGTGGTGGCCGACCTCCATCGCACCCCGCGCGCCCGCCTCGCCTTCCGCGCCGGGGCCGCCCTGTTCCGCTTCGACCCCCATACCCGGGCCGACGGGCTCACCTCGATCGCGCGCGGCTACACCCGCGCGGAGCTGGCGGCGCTCTGCGCCGCAGCGGGTGTGCCGGCCGAGGTGGCGGTGCGGCCCTGGTACCGCATGGTCGCCTGGTGGCCGGCGGAGGCCATCGGCTGATGCGCACCGTGGACCGGCTGGCGATCGCCGCCCCCGCGGACCTGGTGTTCCGCCACGCGGCGGACGTCGAGCGCTGGCCCCTCATCCTGCCCCACTACCGCTGGGTGCGGATCCTCGAGCGGGGCGAGCCCTCCCTGGTCGAGATGGCGGCCTGGCGGCCCTTCGGCGCACTCCGCTGGCCGACCTGGTGGCGGTCGGAGATGTGGGTGGACCCCTCGCGGCGCGAGGTGCGCTATCGCCACGTGCAGGGCATCACCGCGGGCATGGACGTCCACTGGCGGGTGGAGGAGGCGCCGGGCGGTGCCCTCGCGGAGATCGTCCATGAGTGGGCGGGCCCGCGCTGGCCGGTGATCCGGCGGCCCGCGGCCGAGTGGGTGATCGGCCCGGTCTTCATCCACGGCATCGCGTCGCGCACCCTGGCCGGCATCGGCCGCGCCGCGGAGGCAACGCGCGTCCAAGCCCCGCCGGCCGCACGCGCGTAGGTTTGGCAATGGCCTCCCCCCGTCGCGTCGTCATCTCCGGCATCGGCGCCGTCACCCCGATCGGCACCGGGGTCGAGGGGCTGTGGGCCGGGCTCCGGTCCGGCCGCTCGGCCGTCGGCACGATCACCCGGTTCGACCCGGCACCATTCCGCTCGCGGATCGCCGCCGAGATCCCCGACTTCCGCCCCCGGGAGTTCATGGGCGACAAGGAGGCGAAGCGGCTCGACCGCTTCTCCCAGCTCAGCCTCGCCGGCGCGCGGCTGGCCTTCGCGGACGCGCAGCTCGACCCGGCACGCGAGGACCGGGAGCGGGTCGGGGTGATGATGGGGACGGCCCTGGGCGGCGTCGCGATGGCGGAGGCGCAGCACTCCGCCTACCTCGCGGAAGGGCTGCGCGCGGTGGAGCCGTCGCTCGCCTTCACCGTGTTCGCCGGGGCGGCGAGCTGCTCGATCGCCGTCGCCTTCGGCTGCCAGGGGCCGAACTCGACCAACGGGATGAGCTGCGCCTCGGGCGCCATTGCCGTCGGGGAGGGGTTCCGCGCCATCCGGGACGGGCACGCCGACGTGATGCTCGCCGGCGGGGTGGAGGCGCCGCTCGCGCCGCTGTCCTTCGGCGCCTTTGCCATCATCCGCGCGATGTCCACCCGGAACGACGACCCGGGGGGGGCGAGCCGGCCCTTCGATGCCGGGCGCGACGGCTTCGTGATGGGCGAGGGGGTGGCGGCCCTGGTGCTGGAGGAGCGCGCCCGCGCCCTGGCGCGGGGCGCGCCGGTGTACGCCGAGGTGCTGGGCTTCGGCCTGACCAACGACGCGCACCACATGACCGCGCCACGGCCCGACGGCTCGCAGGCGGCGCGCGCGGTCCGGCTGGCCCTGGCGGACGCGCACGTGGCGCCGGGGGACGTCGGGTACGTGAACGCCCACGGCTCGTCCACGCCGCTCAACGACTCCACCGAGACGCTCGCCATCCGGACCGTCTTCGGCGAGCACGCCGGCCGGCTGCTGCTGAGCGGCACCAAGGGGTACTACGGCCACGCCCTCGGGGCGAGCGGCGCCATCGAGGCGGCCATCTGCGCCCTGGCGAGCGCGCGCGGGTGGGTGCCGCCCACCCTCAACCTGCGGGACCGCGACCCGGCGTGCGACCTGCCCTGGCTCGCGGACGCGGGCACGGCGGCCAGCCCGGAGTTCCTGGTCAGCAACAGCTTCGGATTCGGCGGCGTCAACGCCGCGCTGGTCATGCGCCGGGCCTCGTGACCGGCTTGCGCCCGCCCGACGGGGCTTCCTAGATTCGCGCCCGATCCGCCAGACTCATTCTCTCATCGAGGCCTGCCCATGCCTTCGCTCGTCCAACGCCTCGCCGCCGAGGCGGTCGGGACCTTCGGGTTCGTCTTCATCGGCGCCGCGGTCGTCGTGACCAACGCCTTCCCCGGCGCGGGGTACGGCCTCCTTGGCGTCGCCCTGGCCCACGCGCTCGCCCTGGCGGTGATGGTCACCGCCATGATGCGCATCTCGGGCGGCCACCTGAACCCCGCCGTCACGGCCGGGCTCCTCGTGGGGCGGCGGATCGGCGCCCGCGAGGCGGTGCTCTACGTTGCCGCCCAGCTCGCCGGGGCAGTGGTGGCCGGGCTCCTGGTGAAGGCGCTCCTCCCCGCCGGGGCGGCCAGCGTCGTCGGCTACGGCACACCGGTCATCAACGGCCAGATCACCCTGGGCAAGGCCATCGCCATCGAGGCGGTGCTCACCTTCATGCTGGTGTCCGCGGTCTACGGCACGGCGGTGGCGAAGTCCGCGCCGGCCGTCGGCGGGTTCGGCATCGGGCTCACGCTCCTCTTCACCATCCTGGTCGGCGGGCCGCTCACCGGTGCCGCGCTCAACCCGGCCCGGGCCTTCGGCCCCGCGCTGGCGGCGAACAGCTGGACCGGCCATGCGGTCTGGTGGATCGGCCCCATCCTGGGCGGCCTGGTGGCGGGCCTGCTGTGGGATCGGGTGCTGCTCAAGGGGGAATCGGCCGAAGGCTGAAGGGAACAGGTCGAAGGTCGAAGGTCGAAGGAACGAGCCGAGGGGCCCCGCCTGTCAGAGGCGGAGCCCCTCGCTCCA
>DATIBS010000075.1:0-20498 GCA_035457305.1 Gemmatimonadales bacterium | reverse complement strand
GCGAGCAAGCGGAATGCCGTCTGGCGGCACTGGGCGGAGGGTGCGCTGGCGATGGCCGAGGGCCGGCCCCGGGACGCGCTGGCCGCCTTCCGGGCGGTGGAGGCCCACCCGCGGGCCTGGTGCCGGAACTGCGCCGCATTCCAACAGGCGCTGGCCTTCGACGCCCTGGGCGAGCCCGATTCCGCCCTGAGCCACTTCGAGCGCGGCATCCGCTCCCCGGAGTTCGCCCGCGCCCGTTCGGACGAGATCGGGCTCGCCACCGCGCTCCGCCGGGCCGGTGAGCTCGCCGAGCAGAAGGGGGACCGGACCAGGGCCCGGGAGTACTACACCCAGTTCCTCGACCTCTGGCGCGACGCCGACACCGACCTCCAGCCCGTGGTGCGGGACGTCCGCGGTCGCCTGGCGCAGCTCACCGGGGAGCCGAAGCCATGACGCAGCTGACCGAGCGCCTGCAGCGCCACCTCGGCGACCAGTACCGCATCGAGCGGGAGCTCGGGGGGGGAGGCATGAGCCACGTCTTCCTCGCCGAGGAGGTGCGGGTCGGCCGGAAGGTGGTCATCAAGGTCCTCCCGCCCGAGATGTCGGCCGCGGTGAACGTGGACCGCTTCGAGCGCGAGATCCGTCTCGCCGCGCGGCTCTCCCACCCGCACGTGGTGCCGTTCCTCACCACCGGGGGCGAGGGCGACCTCCTCTACTACGTGATGCCGTACATCGAGGGGGAATCGCTCCGCGCCCGGCTCGACCGGGAGCACGAGCTGCCGGTGCCGGAGGCGGTGCGGATCCTCCACGAGGTGGCCGACGCCCTCGCCGAGGCACACCGGATGGGCGTGGTGCACCGCGACATCAAGCCGGACAACATCCTGCTCCGGGCGCGGCACGCGCTGGTGGCCGACTTCGGCGTGGCCAAGGCGGTGGCGGAGAGCGGCGGCTCGGGCGCGCTCACCTCGATCGGCGTGGCGCTCGGCACCCCCGCCTACATGAGTCCGGAGCAGGCGGTGGCGGACCCGAACGTGGACCACCGGACCGACATCTACGCGCTCGGCTGCGTGGCCTACGAGATGCTCTGCGGGCGGCCGCCGTTCGAGGGCGGCACGCCGCAGCAGCTCATCGCGGCGCACATCACCCGTCAGCCCGACCCGGTGGGGCAGTACCGGGAGATGGTGCCGCCCGCGCTCGCCGCGCTGGTAATGCGCTGCCTGGCCAAGAAGCCGGCCGACCGGTTCCAGTCGGTGGAAGAGCTGCTGCACCAGCTCGACCTGGTGGCGACACCGGGCGGGATGACGCCGATCGCGAGCACGCCCGCCGGAACGGCACCCTACCCCACGCCCTACCCCGCCCCGGACGGCGCGACGGCGGGACGGCGGGTTGCGGCGGCGCACCCGGTGCGCGTCGCCGCGTATTTCGTGCTGGCGGCCCTGGCCGTCCTGGCCATCGTCGCCGTCCTCGCCAAGGGCGTGGGCCTTCCGTCGTGGACGCTGCCGGCGGCGGTGGCACTCCTCGCCGTGGGCCTGCCGGTGATGATCATCACCGGCCTGCACGAGCGGAAGCGGCAGGTGGCCTACACCACCGGGCTCCACGTGCCGACCCCCACCGGCCTCCCCGCCCTCTTCACCTGGCGGCGCGCGTGGCTGGGTGGCGGGCTCGCCTTCGGTGCGCTGGCCCTGGCCACCGGGGGCTATGCGCTGGCGCGGAACTTCGGCCTGGGCGGGATGGGCACGCTGATGGCCACCGGCGCCCTCGACGCCCGGGACCGGATGGTGCTGGCCGACTTCGCCAACCGGACCGGCGACTCGACCCTCGGCGCCTCGGTGACCGACGCGCTCCGGGTGGACCTGGCACAGAGCCCGGTGATCCGCCTGCTCGACGCCGCGGCGGTGGCGGAGGGACTCCGCCGGATGCAGCGCGACGGCGCCGCGGGACTCGACGTGGACCTCGCCCGCGAGCTGGCGCAGCGGGAGAACGCCAAGGCGGTGATCGCGGGGGAGATCAGCCCCGTGGGCGCCGGGTTCGTGCTGACGGCCCGGATCGTGGCCGCCGCCGACGGGCGCGACCTGATCTCGCTCCGGGAGACCGCGAAGGACGAGACCGAGATCATCGCCGCGCTCGACAAGCTCTCCAAGCGGCTCCGCGAGCGGGTCGGCGAATCGCTCAAGTCGCTGCAGAACACCGAGTCGCTGGAGCAGGTGACCACCGCCTCGATGGAGGCGCTCCGGAAGTACTCCGAGGGGGTGCGGCTCGACGACGCCGGCCAGTCGGAAGCGGCGTACCGGCTCCTCCAGGAGGCGGTGGCGGCGGACTCGACCTTCGCGATGGCGTGGCGGAAGGCCGCGGCGATCGGCCCGCGCGCCGGGGCGCCACAGGCGGAAGTCCGGGCGGCATACCGGCGCGCCTTCGAGCTGCGCGCCCGGCTCCCGGTGCTCGAGCAGCGGCTGACGGAGGCGTCCTTCTACAGCCAGGTCGAGATCGACCCAGTGAAGGAGGAGGCGGCCTGGCGTGCGGTCCTGGCCCTCGACCCGGACGACCGCGTGGCGCTCAATAATCTCGCCCTGGAATTGAACGAGCAGGGACGCTACGTCGAGGCGGAGTCGGTGGCCCGACGGGCGGTGCCGGTGGACCGGAGCTGGTTCTCCTACGGCCACCTGGCCGGGGCGCTCACGGGGCAGGGGCGCTTCGCCGAGGCCGACTCGGTCCTCCAGGAGCTGGCCGCGATCTCGCCCGCGAGCCCCCGGAACCCGTGGCTCCAGGCGACGGCCGCCTATTCGCGGCGAGACTACGCCCGGGGCGACAGCCTGAGCGCCGAGCTCAAGCGCCGGTTCCCCGGCGCGTCGGAGCACCTCACCAGCATGAACATGCGCACGGGATCGGCCCGCGCCACCGGACGGCTGGCCGATGAGGCCCGGCTGATCGACTCGATCCGCACCCTCGCCACGAGCATCGGAAACGCCGGTGCCCGGCACGAGGCGGTGCTTCGCCTGGTGGAGGCCGACCACGACTTCCGGCCAGCCCCCCGTTACGGCACGGCCGACCTCGACTCGGTGCTTCGGGCCTACCCGCTCGACAGCGTCCCGGTCGAGGACCGGGCGTACTACTGGTTCGCCTCGGCCTATGCCGAACTGGGCGACCCGGCCAGCGCCCGGCGCCTCCTGGCCGAGGGGGACCGGGTCCTGCCGGCCTACCTCCGGAGCGGCGAGGCGCGGCTCACGGCCGAGGGCGCCGTGGCGATGGCGGAATCCCGCTGGCGCGACGCCCTGGCCCGGTTCCGGGCGGCGGAGGCGGCGCCGGACGCCTGGTGCCGCAACTGCCTCGCCTTCGCGCAGGGCGAGGTGTTCGACCGGATGGGCGAGGCCGACTCGGCGCTGCTGCAGTACGAGCGGGGGATCCGTTCCCCGGAGCACCCGCGGCTCCGGTCCGACGCCATCGGGCTCGCGACCGCTCTCCGCCGCGCCGGCGAGCTCGCCGAAGCGAAGGGCGACCGGGCGAAGGCCCGGGAGTACTACACCCAGTTCCTGGAGCTCTGGGCCGAGGCCGACGCCGACCTGCAGCCGGTGGTGCGGGACGTGCGGGGGAGGCTGGCGGGGTTGGGGGCGGACAGGTAGACGGGCAGTCGGACAGACGGACAGTCGGACAGTACAGACCGACCGTCCGACTGTCCGACTGTCCGACCGTCCGACTTGCCTACCGCCGCCGGAACGCCACCAGGCCGAGCGGGAGCAGCACCAGCGGCAGGTAGCCGAGGTTGACCCCGCCCTCCCCATCCATCCCCGCCAGCGTCTTCAGCTGCGACTCGATCTCCTGCGCGGTCGGGTCGGTCGGAATGATCCACTCGCCCTGCTTCCGGTTCGGCACCTTCACCGACCGCACCTCCCCGTCGGGGCCGATGCCCACGAGCGCCGTCGCCCCGCCCTTCCCGTTCACCGCCCCGGTCGTGATCACCAAGACCCACGCCTCTCCCTTGGGCCAGGACTGGTCGAGGGCGAAGACGGCGCCGCGCGCCGTCTCGCGGAAGGCGAGCGGGATGGAGGTGCGCTTCCCGTTCACCATCCCCTCGGCGCGGCCCATGATGTTCATCGTGATGGCGCGCTCGTGGTGGAACGAGTGCACCAGGAGGTAGGCGCCGCGGGTGGTGCGGTCGAGCGGGTTCGCCGGCAGCTCGATCGAGACCCAGGGGGGGCCGGCCACCGCGACGGCGGGAAGCGCGAGCAGGGCGGCGACGGCGAGGGCGAGGGAGCGGGACATGGGGGCCTCTTGGGGAGCGGGGAACGGGGAGCGGGGAGCGGGGGTGCTCACCGCCTACACTTCCTCCGATGCCGGTGGCCGCCCACCGGTTGACGGCTACTTCGTTCCCGCCGCGAGGCCCTCCGCCCGGCCGACGATGATGTCGCCCTTGAAGGTCCGCACCGTCACCAGGGCGCCACTCACGTCGGTGCCGAAGCTGGAGGCCTGGCCGCGTCCACCGGGACCGGGACCGGGCTTCGCGCTGGTGAGCCGGTTCGTGATGGTGCCGCCGAGCGTGCTCAGCTCGAAGATCGCCGCGGCTCCTGGCGGGAGGAGGATCTCGGCGAGACCGGCATGGGTCTCCACCGAGATCGTGCCGCTCCGCTCGGGCGCGGCGGCCAGGCGCACGTTTCCGGTCACCGTCTCGATGCGGGCCCGGCCCAGTCGCCTGGCATCCACTGCCACCGCGCCGCTCACGCTCGAGGCCACCAGGTCGTCGGCGCTGCCGAGGAACCGCACCGCGCCCCCGGCCGACTTGAGCCGGACCCAGGTCATCTCGCCCTCCACCGTCACCACGCCATCCATCGTCTCGACCGAGAGCGTGCGGACCGGTCCCGCCACCTGCACCCGGCCGCCGACACTGTAGACATCGACCTGCCCCGCCACGCCGGCGACGTCCACCGTGGCTTCGTCGGTCTTGATCCATACCCGCGCATTGCGCGGGACCATGACGTGGAGCTCGGCCCGCGGCGGCGTCGCCCCGCGCGGCTCGACCCCCATCTTCGCTCCGCCGCCCCGGCCCCCGGCGTAGAACACCCCCTCGCCGGCCGGGACGTTGCCGGTGATGGCGACGGAGTCGCGGTCCCACCCGCGGACCGTGATGGAGCCGGCGAGGTTGAGGATCCGGAACGCGGCGTCGCGGTCGAGCGGGAACCCGCGATTCACCTGCTGGGCCGCGGCGGGGGTGGCGAGGGCGGCGAGCACCGCGCCGAGAAGGAGCGAGGGAGAGCGCATCATGCGTCCTCAGGTCTCGGAGCCGAGCCGCGTGGCCCGCTCCAGGAGGTCGAGCTTCTGCCGGTACGCGGCGAGGAGCATTCCACCGGCGTCGGGGTCCGCCGGGTGTTGCAGCGCCGATGCCCGCGCCTCGGCGATGGCCCCGTCCACCACGGCGAGGTGCCGATCGAGGGCCAGGCGCACCGACGGGGTCAGCGCCCCCTCGGCCTCGAGGGCGCGGACGAGCTCGGTGGTGGCGCGCTGGTAGTCGGCCTCGAGGGCGGCGAGCCGGGGGTCGAGGGTGCGCTGTTCGATGTGCGCTGTTCGCTGTTCGCCGCCGTTGCGGAGGACCCCGACGGTGACGGCGCTCGACAGGGCGACGAGCAGGGCTGCCGCAGCCGCAAGGCCCCAGGGGGTGAACCTCACCGGCGAGGAACGAACAGCGAAGAGCGTTGGCCCATGGTCGAGCGTCGCGTTGGAGACCGCTGCCCACACCGCCGGCGGCGGCGCGACCTCGCGCGGCACCGCCCGGGCGCGTTCCCGCAGGGCCACCAGATCGGTGTGCAGCGCGGCGCAGGCGCTGCACGTCGCCAGGTGCTTCTCCACCGCGACGTGCTCCGCCGGCGGCAGGTCGCCGTCGAGGTAGCCGTCGAGTCGGGCGTCGAGTTCGGCGCAGGTCATCGGGCCAGCGCCTCCCGCAGCAGGCGCCGCGCGCGGAAGAGCTGGGTCTTGGTGGTGCCCGTGGTGACGCCGCTCATCTCGGCAATCTCCTCGTGGGTGTAGCCCTCCACCTCGTGGAGGACGAAGACGGCCCTGGCGCCCGGCGGCAGGGTCTCGAGCGCGGCGCGGAGGTCCATGTCGAGCCCCGCATCGTGGGCGGGCGCCGACGCGCCCAGCAGGTCGAGGTCGCTCACCGGCTCGACCCGGCGGAGCCGCCGCGCGGTGCGGCGCCGGTGCTCGAGCACGACGTTCACCGCGATCCGGTGGAGCCAGGTCGAGACCCGTGCCTCACCGCGAAACGTCGCGAGCGCCCGCCAGGCCCGGATGAAGACATCTTGCGTCAATTCCTCCGCCGTGGCCGGGTCGCGCTCGAGCCGGAGGCAGAGGGCGTGCACCCGGGGGGCGTGGGCGTCGTAGAGCGCGCGGAACGCCGCCGGATCCCCGGCCCGGGCCGATCCGATGGGGTCGCTCACGGCGACCCCGGGTGCTGCGCGGCGGGCGGCAAGCGCTGGCGCCTCCAGGGCATGGGCACGGGGCATCCTGGCACTACGATGCCGGTGGGGCACCGAGCGTTGACGTGCCGAGCGCCGAGGGCCGGGCGTCCAAGGGGGGTGCCGGTGCCCGGTGCCGTGCGTCCCGGCGCCCGGCGTGGTAGTATACGCCCGCTCCTCCCCTGCCGTTCAGCCTCTGCTGGAGGTCGTGATGTCCCGTGTCGCCGCCCGGCGCGCGCTCCCCGCGCTCACCTTCCTGCTCCTCGCCACCCCCGCCGCCGCCCAGCAGGTCCTGACCGAGCGGCTCGACCTTGCCGCCCTCGCGAAGATCCGGGCGGAGGCAACCGAACGCTCCCAGATCGACTCGCTGGCGGGGTACCTCACCGACGTCATCGGACCCCGGCTCACCGGATCACCGGCGATGGACCGGGCCAACGAGTGGGCGGTCGCCACGTTCACGAAATGGGGACTCTCGGGCGCCCGCACCGAGGCCTGGGACTCCGCCTTCGGCCGCGGCTGGGAGCGGGTGAGCTACAGCGGCCGGTTCCTCGAGCCGTTCGTGCAGCCGCTCAACGCCACGAGCCAGGCCTGGTCGGGGAGCACGAAGGGGACGATCACCTGCCGAGTGGTGGCCATGGAGGTGAAGGACACCGCGGAGCTGGCACAGTGGCGCGGGAAGCTCAAGGGCGCCTGCGTGCTCCGGAATCCCCCGGCCGACATCCCGCCCGAGTACCAGCCGGCGCAGCGCCGGCTCGACGCCGACTCCCTGCTCGCGCCGGTGCCGGAGCGGCCCGCGGGGCCGGGCCAGCGCGATCCCGACCAGATGGCGCGGTTCCGCCAGATGCAGGCGGTGAACCAGGCGGTGGGCGCCTTCCTCCGCGGGGAGCAGCCGGCCGCCCTGCTCCTTCCCTCCGGCTGGACCTACAACATCCTGAGGACCGGCGGGCATCCCGACGGTCGCCTGGCGCGCGACAGCGTGTACAACCCGACGCCGGCCCTGCTCGTGAGCCACGAGCACTATGGCCAGATGTGGCGGAACGCGAAGCGGGGCGTGCCGGTGCGGCTCGAGCTCAACGTGCAGAACCGGTTCCATGACGCCGACCGCACCGAGCGGAACGCCTTCGCCGAGATCCCGGGCACCGACAAGGCCGGTGAAGTCGTGATGATCGGCGCCCACTTCGACAGCTGGCACAGCGGCACCGGGGCCACCGACAACGGCGCCGGCTCGGTCATCATGATGGAGGCGATGCGGATCCTGAAGGCCACCGGGCTCCCGATGCGGCGCACGGTGCGGATCGGCCTCTGGAGCGGCGAGGAGCAGGGGCTCATCGGGTCGCGCTCGTGGGTGCGCGCGCACCGGGCCGAGCTGGACAAGGTCTCCGCCTACCTCAACGTGGACAACGGCGCGGGGCGGCTCCGGGGCATCTGGACCCAGTCGAACGCGGCGGCGGGCCCGGTCTTCGAGGCGATCTTCAGCCCCCTCGCGGAGCTGGGCGTCGTGGCCGTGCGGCACGGCAACACCGGCGGCACCGACCACCTGGCCTTCGACGCGGCGGGCGTGCCGGGCTTCAACTACATCCAGGACCCGCTGGAATACGGCATCCGCACCCACCACTCGAACGCGGACACCTACGAGCGGTTCGTGATGGACGACCTCAAGCAGGCGGCCACGGTGGTCGCGTGGACGGTCTACACCCTGGCGAACCGCGAGGACATGATGCCGCGGAAGCCGGCGGGGGAGCAGGCCACGGCCCGGTAACGGGACCGCTTGGCCAGGCTCCGCTTCCTCCTGGCGGCGGCCGCGCTCGCGAGCCCGGCCGCCGCCCAGTCCGTTCCCGACTCCGCCACCACGGCGGCCGGCGCGCACTACGCGACGCGCGGGCCGCTCGGCGGCCTCGCGAAGGCACTCTTCGGGGCGCACCACCGGAATCTCTGGTCGGCGCCGGTCGAGGCCGAGGTGCTGGCCCTCGGCGGCCCCCGGGGGTATCGCCTGCTTGGCGTGGCGAGCCTCAACCTGCTCGAGCCGGCCCTCGCCCTGGAGGACGCCGCCGGGGCGCAGTGGCGCTTCACCCCGATCGATCCCCGCCTCGCCGGCGTGATCGCCCCGATGGTGGAGAATCCCGCGGCCGGCCTCGTCCTCGAGGACCTGGTGAGCACGCGCCACCCCGGCGCCCCGCTGGTCGCGGCGTCGCTGGCCTGCCAGGCCGGGGTGCCGCACCCCGAGCCGGTGCTCCGGTTCCTTCCCGACACCGCCCTCCTCGGATCGGCCCGCGAGCGGTTCGGCGGCCAGCTCGGGTGGCTCACGCCGGGGCCGACGCTGTCCGACGGGGCGGCGCTCACCGCGCAGGCCGTCCTCGACTCGCTCGAGGCCGGCGCCCCGCTGCCCATCGACACCCTCGCCTACCTCGAGACCCGGCTCTTCGACGTGCTGGTGGGCGATGCCGATCAGGCGCCCGAGCGGGCCCGGTGGGGCGTGGGTGGGGACGGTCGCTGGCGCCCGGCGCCGCGGGTTCGCTGGGATGCCTTCCCGCGCTACGGCGGGCTGCTCCTCCTCCTGGCCCGACCGGTGATGCCGGAGGCGGCATCGTTCAAGCCGGAATACCCCCGGCGCCTCGGCCAGAACCGCTCCCAGTTCATTCTCGACGCGCACCTGCTCGCCCCGCTCCGCGAGGACGCCTGGGACTCCACCGCGGCGGCCCTGGCCGCGCGGATCGACGACGCGGTCATCGCGGAGGCGGTGGCGGCCCTCCCGCCGGCCTGGCGCCCGGACAGCGGGGCGGCGATGGCCAGCGCCCTCCGGCGCCGGCGCGATCACCTGGCCGAGGCGGCGCATTCGCTCCGCGCGCGGCTCCGTGATGATCCGCCGAAAGGCGCTCACCTCCAGGCCTCGGTCGTCCGCCGGGCGCTCGCCGGTGAGGAGGCGCAGCCGCTCAGCGGCACGGCGCTCTCTCCGTGGTACGACTTCGGCATCCACTCGGACATCGGCGTCCTCCTCGCCGCGGGCCCCTCCTGGACCACCTGGGCACCGGGACACGCCCCGTTCCAGCGGCGCTTCCGTGCCCGGTTCGGCTACGCCACCGGCGCGGAGGCATTCCGCCTGGAGCTGGTGGGGGAGCATCACCGGGCGAACTCGCCGCTCTGGCTCCGGTTCGACGGGCTCGCGTCCGGCATCGAGGTGCTCCGGTTCTACGGCTACGGCAACGAGACCCGGAAGGACTCCGCCGACACCGAGTTCTACCGGGCGCACCAGACGCACTACGTCGCGGGCGCGTGGCTCGGGACGCAGGTGGGCGCGCGGGGGGAATTCGCCGCCGGCCCGGTCATCCAGCACGTCAGCACCCGCGAGGGCGACAACCTCGTTCAGGAGCTGCGCCCGTACGGCAGCGAGGATTTCTCGGCGGTGGGGGGGCGGGCGGCGTTCCTCTGGGACTCGCGCGACGCACCGGCGGCGGCGCGGCGCGGCGTGCTGCTCGACGCCGGCGGGAGCTGGTACGGGGACTGGCTGGACGCGACGGATCCCTTCGGCGAGCTCCACCTTCGCGCCTCGACCTACCTGACACCCTTCCCCTGGTTCACCTTCGCCCCGCGGCTGGGCGCGAGGCGCTCCTGGGGCCGCTACCCGCTCCACGAGGCGGCGTTCCTGGGGGGACACAACACCATGCGGGGCCTCGACCCCAATCGCTATGCCGGCGACGCCACCGTGTGGCTCAACACCGACTGGCGGGTCCGCACCGGGAAGGTGCCCTTCCTGGTGGACTGGGACTTCGGGGTCGTGGGGATCGCCGACGCGGGGCGGGTATGGTACGCCGACGAGCAGTCGGGCCGCTGGCACACCGGATTCGGCGGCGGTCTCTGGATGCTGCTCCCCGACCGGAGCCTCGCCGGCACGCTCACCGCGGTGCGGAGCGAAGGCCGGCTCGGCCTCGCGGTCGACTTCCGGTTCACCTACTGATCAGTTCGGTGCGTGGGTGCCGGCGCCCGCGTAGGCCCGGTCGCCCCCGATGATCGGCCCGTCGGCGTACGTGCCGACGCTGGACGCCGTACGGGACACCCACTGCCGCACGCCGCCGTGGAAGCTGCTGGTGCGCGCCTGCCCCCCGAAGGGGTCGGTGTACCAGTCCTCCGGCCCGTCGGCGTTCTGGACGGCCAGGGTGTTCAGGTCCACGACCCGCCGGGCCCCGCGGAAGGGCGAACGGGGGTCGTCCCACCCGAACCCCGTGACCTGCTCGCACGCGCCGCCGTGCACCGTCCGCCCGTCGGACAGGGTCTCGGTGCACGCGTCGAGCGCCCGCCGGAGGAGCGTCGGGCTCGCGGGGTCGTGGTACCGGGAGGGTTCGAGGACCTGGTAGTAGGGGTTGAAGCTGGCAATCGCCCGGCCGTCCATCGCGCGGATGAAGCTCGTGGTCTGCCAGCTCTCGCGCAGCGCGGCGTTGTAGTCGGAGGCCGGGCCGTCGGTGAAGAGGTACTGGTCAAGGCAGGTCCGGTCGGGCAGCAGCCGCTCGCCGTCCCCGTAGGGTGAATTCACCGGCGTGGCCGGGCCCACGTCCACCCGCACGAGGTCGCACGACCGGCGGAATTCCCCGGGGTTCCCGATGGCGGCGAGGAGGGTGACGGAGACCCCGGTGCCGTCCTCGCACCGCACGTGGTAGACCTGCTCGTGCAGGTTGTTGGTGAAGGCATCCTTCGAGTGGGTGCCCTGGTGGAGCTTGGTCAGCACGTCGCACCGGACGGTGGCACCGGCGGTGCCGCCGTTCACCCGCAACTCGACGTCGTTCTCCCACTCGATCTTGTGGCCGACGTGGTCCTCGCGGCGCGGGTTCGCCGGGTCGTACGCTTCCAGTGCCTCGTTCGCCACGCCGAAGGGCACCCCACCCGCCAGGTGCGCCAGGTCGGAGCCGGCCGGGTCCCGTCCGTGCTCGTGACCGAAGGAACAGCCCGAGGGATCCTCCGGCGGATGCCACGTGGGGTAGAGCTTCCCGTCCGGGCCGACCACGGCGTAGGCATCATGCACCGCCTTGGCGCATTCGCCGGGACCGGGAGTCCAGATGCCAAAGGCGGCGCTCGGCGGACCCGTCGGCGGTGCCGGGTCGGTGGGGGAGCCGTCGCCGTCGCAGCCGGCGAGGGCGGTCGCCAGGAGCAGGCCCGGCAGGAAGGCACGGTCGCGCATCGCTCACTCCATCGGATCGGTCGATGGCAGGAAGACGATTGCGACATCCGCGGAGACACACTGCAGGCGTCAGTGCAGGAAGGAGAGGCTTGATCGTCCCCGCTGGGCTCGGGGCGACTCCCCACGCCGGCGGGAGCCGGGCGGGGGGCCCCGGGATCCCGAACCGGGCACCGGATCCCCACCCGCGTCGGGGGGGCCGGGGCCTAGGCCTGGACCACCTGGGCCAGGAAGAGGAGGAAGGCGACGATCAGGAAGTACCGGCGCATGAACCGTCAGGCGTGGAGCGTGAGAAGTCGGAACTCTGGCGCCTGACAGTGAGGGCATTTGCCGTGCCGCCGCGGCCTCGGCGCGACGGCTCCGCGCCACTGCATCGGCGTGCGCCGGACGGCTCGCGCGGAACCCCTGACCGGACAAGGCCCGCGGGGAGGTGGCGCCAGGTGCCGTGCGCCGGAATGCACTGGCGACAGCGGCCGCCGCCGTCTCCGCCTGGCCCGATCCGGGCTCGCGAACTGCGGGCGCGGCGCGCGTCCCCGGGCCGGGCACTGTCCGGCCACTGTGGATGGACGGCGGGACCGGTCCCGGTATCTTCCCCGACCGTGACCCGCCGACGCCCCCTCGCCCTCGCCTTCGCCCTCGCGGCGGGCCTCCCCCTTCCCCTCCCCCTCTCCGCCCAGGCACCCGACTCGGCGCCGCCCCTCCCGTCGGCCGGGCCCTGGGACCCGATCCGGGCCCTCGGACAGCCGAAGGCCTGGAAGCCCTACCTGGGGCTTGCGGCCGGTTACGGCTGGGAGGACGAGGGAGACGGCGGGCAGGTTGGCGGCACCCTGGGCATCTACCGGGACCTCGCCCCCGCGCTCACCGGGCGGATCGGCTGGCAGGCCGAGGCGTATGGCGGCACGGCGGGTGGCGAACTCGACGGGGGCGCCCGGTTCATGCTGCGGAGCCCGTTCCACCTGCTGGGCGCGGGGATCGACTGGAACTTCCGCCTGGGACTGGGGCGTCCACGCGCGGTGGTGTCCCTGCAATTGCCTCCGTCGCGCGGGGGGCTGCTCGGCCGGGGCGGCGACCTCCGGCTCGACTGGCTTGCCGGCGCCGACCAGGCCCTGCAGGTCGGCGTGCAGTTCCCCGTGGGTCAGCCGCGGATCGGGCGGACCCGTCCGCACGCGGTGGCGGTGGAGCTGCCGCGGCCCGCACGGGTCGAGCGACTGCCGCCGCCGCAGGCGGGGTCGCCGGTGGCGCGGGAGCTCGACCGCATGCGCGATGCGGCCGGATGGGTGACGCGACTCTCCGGCCTCCTCTGGGACCTCGGAATCGGAGCCTCCACGCGGGATCTCGTCGCGTCGACCGAGATCGGGGTGGCGGTGCTCCGCTCCGATCTCCTGCTCCGGGACCCGCGCCGCCCGGGCCTTCCGCCCTACGAGCGCGAGCTGCTGGCGTATCACGGCGCGCTCGAGCGCGCGTTCGGGCTGGCCGGCGGGGCGCCCGATTCCGCGGCGCAGGCCGCCGGGGCGCCGGTGGCCGCGGCGGCGCGCCAGGCGGCGCTCGAGGAAGTGCTGCTGCCGTGGAACGGCGCCGTGGGACGGTATCGCGTGCCGGCCACCCTCGCCGGGCTCGCGGCGCGCGCCCGGGCGCGTTTCGCCGGCTGGCTGGCCGCGCGGGGCACGTCGGATCCGGACGACGCGCGGCTGGGCGTGTTCGACGAGTGGATCGAGGAACTCGAGGCGACGCGGCGGGAAGTGGCCCGGCGCACCGGCGATTCCCGGCGCGAATGGCTGCCGATGGGGCTCGCGCTCCGGCCCGAGGAGCACCGGACCCAGGCCCAGGTGGACGCGCTCATCGCCCGCGCCACGGGCGAGGCCTTCTCCGGCGGCAACGCCGTGCTCCACCTCCCGGCGCAGCAGTTCCCGGGCGAGCTCTCCCGCACCATCCAGGAAGCGGAGCAGTACCACCTCCTGTGGATCGATGCCTTCCACGGGGTGGATGACCTCGGCCAGCCCGATCGGATCGGCTTCTACCAGACGGCGCTCGGCTATCTCTCCGCGCTCACCCGTCGGGTCCGGGAGTTCGACCGGACCGGGCGGCTGCCCACCTACCTGCTGCTCCTCGACCAGGAGAACTACGACGAGCGCGGGAGCCGGCTCTGGCTGGACCTGCTGGAGCACCCGCTCGACCATCGCGTCGTGCTGCCGGAACGCCACGCCGCCATGGACCAGGTGCTCGCGGCGTGGCAGGACTCGCTGCGGGATGCGGTGGCGGGATCGCGGCGGCTGGCGGGCGAGGCGGCCGCCCTCGGGCCCGCCTGGGTGCGGGAGCGGATCAAGGTGCACGTGAGCGTCATCAACCCCGCCGACTTCTCCTTCCGCACGCACCGGCTGCCCGGTTTCCCTCTCGGCGCCGACAACGAGCAGCGGGATCATCGCCGGCTGGTCCTCCGCGATGTCTCGGAGGCGGACCCGGCGGCCGGGGAGATGCTGCTCAGCGGCGTCGGCGTCGGCGACCGCTTCACGTCCGCCGAGTGGGAGGACCGGGTGCTGCTGGTGACGGGACCGGCCGCGGCGCGGGCGAAGCGCGCGGCCCGCGAGGTCCTGCTTCGGAATGGCCTGGCCGAGCGGGACCTCCCGGCCGCCCTGCGGGCCTCCCCCCCCGGGCCGGACCCGGCGGCGCGGATCGCTGCCCTCGAGGCGGCGGGATCCACGGCGCGCGCGCTCCAGGTCCACAACGGGACCGGCTGGGCGGCGAAGGAGGCGAGCTTCACCCAACTCCTCCTCTGGGACCTCGCCCCCGCCGGCACGGCGATCTACGTGGCCGACGACCGCTGGGGCGACCCGCTCTGGGCGGCGCAGCTCCTAGCAGCGGCGCTCCGCGGCTGCGAGGTGTTCGCGGTGGGCCCGTCCCGGGCCAACGCGCCGGACGGGTCGGCGCCCGTGATGGCCTCGACGCGCCGGCTCTTCATCCGGCTCACGGTGGTGCAGCAGGAGCTGGGTGACGTGATCCGGCAGGGGGGCGGAGACCTGCACATCGGTCTCTACACCCGGCGGTCGCCGGTCGGAATTCCCGAGGCGAAGCTCTGGGAGGTGGACACGACCTACGGGAAGTACGCCTTCCTCCGGTCGCAGTATCCGTTCCCCGAGGCCACCTGGCGCATGCTGTGGGATCACCGCGCCCGGATGGATTCCCTGCAGCTCGGGCGGGAGGTGGTCCCGCCGGAGCAACGCGACCGGTTGCCCCGGCTGCACCGGCGCACCCAGTTCCTGGGCAGCCGCGCGCTGCTGGAGCAGCTCGCCGTCCGGCCGGAGACGCACGTGGCGCTCGACGCCACGATGCGGGACTGGTCCGAGGGGGTCACCGCGGCGCCGGAACCGGGGCCGATCCCGGCGCAGCGCCGGGCGGAGGTGACGCGACAGCTGCTGGCGGGGTACGACGGGATGCCGGCGGCCGTGCGGGATTCGACCCTGCTCTATTTCGCGCTCGGCACGACGGCCAAGGATACGCGCTCGCTCGCGCACGACGGCGGCGTGATCGCGCTGGTGTCGGGCCGGTGGAGCCTCGCGGCGTGGCTCGACTTCTGGCTGCTGTTCGGCTCCACCACCTGGGTCGAGCGGGTGGAGGAGCTGGAGGGCCTCATCCCGCTCCCAGACTGAACCCCGCCTCGACTTCTTTCCGGCCATAGGAGCGGAACGCGATCAGCGTCTCGCTCGCCTCGATGCCGTGCAGCTTCACGAGCCGCTCGGTGACCAGGTCGGCGAGGTCCTCGTTCTTCGCCACGCGGGCCACCGCCACCACGTCGTAGGTGCCCGCCACCGAGAAGACCTCGCTGATCTCCCGGAACTCGGCGAGCCGCTCGGCGAGCGCCTTGATGTGCGTGCGCTCGACCTTGAGGAGAATCACGGCGCTGACCACGGGGCACCTCCGGCGGGGACGGGGAGAAGCTGGCCGCCGTGCGAAGGGCTGGCAAGGGGAGGGAGTCGGACGGTCGGACGGTCGGACGGTCGGGCGGATGCGGCCCGTTCGAGGGTCCGTCTGCCCGTCCGGCCCCCGGGTTACATTGCGAATGCCGCCCCGCCGGAGGTCCCCATCCCCAGCCCGCTCGCCCTGGTCAGCAACCGCCTCCCGTTCGCCGCGGAGCGCCGCGCCGGGCGGCTCACGCTGGCGCCGGCGCCCGGCGGGCTGGTGACGGCCCTCCGCGGGGCGCTGGCCGCGCGCGGGGGCCGGTGGGTCGGGTGGCCGGGCGTGTCGTCGGAGGAGCTGGCGCGGGCGGGGGGCCTGCCGCTGCCGGCGGATCGGCACGTGGCCTACGTGCCGGTGCCGCTCTCGGCCGCGGAGGTGAGCGAGTTCTACGGCCAGTTCGCCAACCGCACCCTCTGGCCCCTCTTCCACTATTTCGTGGAGCACGCGCGCGTGGACCGGGCGGCCTGGCCCGCCTACGAGCGGGTGAACGAGCGCTTCGCCGAGGCCGCGGCGGCCGCGGCCCCCGCGGACGCGACGATCTGGATCCACGACTACCAGCTGCTCCGCACCCCGGCGCACCTGCGGGCACGCCGCCCCGGTGCCACGATCGCCTTCTTCCTCCACATTCCCTTCCCCGCCGCCGACGTCTTCCGGATCCTGCCGTGGAGCCGTGCCCTCCTCCGGGGCATGCTCGGCGCCGACTACGTGGGGTTCCACACGGCTTCCTATGCCGCGCACTTCCTGACCAGCGTCGAGCGGCTGCTCGGCGGCGAAGTGGACTGGTCGCAGGGCACGGTCCAGGTCGAGGGTCGGGAGGTCGCGACCGGCGTCCATCCGGTCGGCATTCCGGTGGCGGCCACCGAGGAACGCGCCCGCGCGGCCCTCGCCCGGCCCGCAGCACGCCGCGCCGACGGCGTGCGCGAGATCCTGGGGGTGGACCGGCTCGACTACACCAAGGGCATCCGGGAGCGGCTGCTGGCGGTCGAGCGGCTGCTCGAGCGGCACCCGGAGTATCGCGGGCGCATCGTGTTCACCCAGGTGGCGGTGCCCAGCCGCGAGCGGGTGGCGGAGTACGGCCGGCTCAAGCGGGAGGTGGACGAGACGGTGGGGCGGATCAACGGCCGGTTCTCCGAGGAGGGGTGGAGTCCGGTGCGCTACCTCGCGCGCTCGCTCGACCAGGTCACCCTCGCCGGGCTCTACGCCCGCGCGGACGTGGCCCTGGTGACACCCCTCCGCGACGGCATGAACCTGGTGGCGAAGGAATACGTCGCGAGCCAGGTGGGACCGGAGCCGGGCATGCTGGTGCTGTCGGAGCTTGCGGGTGCCGCCGAGGCGCTGCAGGAAGCCGTGATGGTGAACCCGTTCGACATCGACGGCGTGGCGGACGCGATCCATGGGGCGCTCGCGATGCCGGCGGTCGAGCGCCGCGCCCGCATGGCCGCCCTGCGGGACCGGGTCCGGGAGCTCGACGTCACCGCCTGGGCCGATGGCTTCCTCGCGGCGGCGGAAGCCGCCGCCGGCCTGGAGGGCGCCGGCCCGAGCCCCGCGGACACGGTGGCCCGGCGGCTCGCCCCCTGGCTCGCCGCCCGTCCGCGCACCGCGCTCTTCCTGGACTACGACGGCACCCTCACGGAGATCGTCGACCACCCGGAGGCCGCGCGGCTCGGGCCGCAGGCGCTCGACGCCCTCCAGCGCGCGGCATCGGCCCAGCACCTCGACGTGACCGTGGTGAGCGGACGCGCGCTCGATGACCTGCGGACCCGGGTGCCGGTGCCCGGGGTGACCCTGGTGGGCAATCACGGCTTCGAGATCGAGGGACCGGGACTCCACTGGCACCATCCCGAGGCGGGCGGGGCGCGAGTGGCGCTCGCGGAGGCCGTCCGCCGACTCGAGGCCCTGGGCGAGCCGAACACCTGGGTGGAGGACAAGGGAGTGACGCTGAGCTGGCACCTGCGATCCATGCCGGAGCAGGCGCGGGCCCGCGCGGAGCGGCGCGGCGCCGCCGTGCTCGAGCGACTCGGGCTGCGCGCCGTCCCGGGGAAGGCGGTGCTCGAGGCCCGGCCCCCGCTCGAGTGGCACAAGGGCCTGGCGGTGCTGCAGGTCCTGCGCGCGCGCTACGGCGACGAGTGGACCGGCCGGGTGCGTGCGATGTACGTGGGCGACGACCAGACCGACGAGGATGCCTTCCGATCCCTCGCCGGCCTCGGCCGCTCCCTCCGGGTGGGGGACAGCCAGGTCACGGCCGCCACCGACCGGTTGCCGGACCCGGAGGCGGTGACCGCCCTCGTGCGGTGGCTGGCGGCGGGGCCATGGCTGGGCCCCCCGGCGTGACGGAGCGCTACCGGCCGATCGCCGACTACGGGGTGATCGGCGACCTCCGCACCGCGGCGCTGGTGAGCCGCGACGGCAGCGTGGACTGGTGGTGCCTGCCGCGGTTCAACGATCCCTCGGTGTTCGCCGCGCTCCTCGACGCCGACCGCGGCGGACGATGGCGGATCGGCCCCGCGGCGGCCGCCACGAGCGAGCAACGCTACCTGCCGGGGACCAACGTCCTGGTCACCACCTTCCACCTCGAGGCCGGCGGGGCCGCCGCGGTCACCGACTTCCTCCCGATGGGACCGGCGCGCGGGGCCGAACCGGTCATCTTCCGGCGAGTGGCGGGCCATCGCGGCCGGGTCCCGATGGCGACGCGCTTCCAGCCGCGGTTCGAGTACGGGCGCGAGGCGGCACGGTTCACCATGCGCCGCGCGGGCCTCATCGCCACCGAGTCCGGCCGGGCGCTGGCCCTCTCGGCCTGGCCCGAGCTCGAGTGGTCGCTCGAGGGCGACGCGACCACCGCGACGTTCGAGCTCGGGGCCGGCGAGGAGCGCTGGTTCGTTCTCCGCTGGGACCACGACGAGACGCCGGCGGCGGTGACCCTCGGGCCCCAGGCCGCGCTCGATGCCACGATCGGCTACTGGGACGCGTGGGTGGCGCCGCTCGACTACCACGGGCCCTACCGCGCCGAGGTGCAGCGGAGCGCGCTCGCCCTCAAGCTGCTGCAGTACGAGCCGAGCGGCGCGATCGTGGCCGCTCCGACCACCTCGCTCCCGGAGTGGATCGGCGCGGGACGCAACTGGGACTACCGGTTCACCTGGCTGCGCGACTCGGCGTACGTCCTGTATGCCCTCGATTCCCTGGGCATTCTCAGCGAGGCAGACGCCTTCCAGCGCTTCCTCCTCCGTGCCCTCCGCCGCGACGACGCCAGCCACCTGCAGGTGCTGTACGCGCCCCACGGGGATCGCGAGGCGGACGAGCGCGTGCTCGACCACCTGGAGGGCTATGCCGGCTCCGCACCGGTCCGGGTCGGGAACGGCGCGGCCACGCAATTCCAGCTCGACGTGTACGGCGAGCTGCTGGACACCATCGCGATCGCCCACCGGACGCGCGAGCCCGGGGAGGCGGCGTGGAGCAGCGTCGAGCGGCTGGTGGATTGGGTGGCGGAGAACTGGGGGCGGCCGGACTGGGGGATCTGGGAGGCCCGGCTCGAGCCCCGGCACCACGTCTGCAGCAAGGTCATGGCCTGGGCGGCGCTCGACCGGGGCGCGTCGCTCGCCGAGCAGTACGGCCTCCGCGGAGACGGCGCCCGCTGGCGCGCCGAGGCGGCGGCGGTGAAGGCCGAAGTGCTGGAGCAGGGCTGGGATCCCGCGCGAAGCACCTTCGTGCAGGCCTACGGCGAGCCGGGGCTCGACGCCTCCACCCTCGTGATCCCCAAGGTGCGCTTTCTTCCCCGCACCGACCCGCGCGTCCGGGGCACGCTCGAGGCCATCCGCCGCGAGCTCGGCGCCGGCCCGGAAGAGCTGATCTACCGGTACCGGAGTCCCGACGGGCTCGCCGGCGACGAGGGGGCCTTCGTCGCGTGCTCCTTCTGGATGATCCAGAACGTCGCCCTCACCGGGGACTTCGAGGAGGCGGAGCGGCTCTTCCGCCTCCTGCTGCGCCGCGCCAGCCCGGTCGGCCTCTTCGCCGAGGAGATCGACCCGCGGACCGGCGATCACCTCGGGAACTACCCGCTCGGGCTTTCGCATGCGGCGCTGATCAACACCGCGGTGATGCTGGAGCGGTTGCGGGGACGGGGGTAGGGACGGCGGGACGGTGGGGTCCGGAGCCCCGGGAATCGCAACCCACCGTCACTCCGTCCTCCCTAGTCCATCGCCACCTTCCGGGTCAGCACGGTCTCGTCCCCGGTCCCCACCGGCATCGTGCCCGCGGGCCGCGCCGTGCCGGCGGGCAGGCCCGGGACCCGGGCCTCGAGCTCCAGGAATGGCGCGGTCGGATCGGGCGTGATCTCGAGGACGGCGCCGGTATCAGGCGGAGCGACGAGGGCGTAG
Source organism: Gemmatimonadales bacterium (assembly GCA_035457305.1). Lineage (GTDB taxonomy): Bacteria > Gemmatimonadota > Gemmatimonadetes > Gemmatimonadales > GWC2-71-9 > JAICEH01. The sequence continues at coordinate 594 of DATIBS010000075.1, read as the reverse complement.
CGCCATCCGGGCCCGCCCGGCGACGGCTCGACCGGCAGCTCGAGCCCGGCGAGCCGGGCACGCCGCGGCGGCCGGTCGAGCCTGAGCTCGAGGCGGCGCGTGCCGCGGGGTGCCGTGATCCGGAATCGCGCCGCATCATCCTCGGCCGGTCCGGGCAGTCGCTCGAACCCGAGCATGGCCGAATCGGCCTCGACCCGCGCCTCCAGGTTTTCGGACCGCGGCCACGCCGCCGAGTGATGCGCACTCCGGAGCGCCCACCCACCGAATCCAGCCGCGCCCAGCAGCGCCACCGCCGGGATCACCCACCAGCGCCGAGGGTCGAGCGCGGCCACCATCGGGGCCAGCAGCCAGACAGCCAGCGTCACCAGCGCGGTGGCGGCGCCGACGGGGAGCGGTCCCGTCCCCAACCCGAGGAACAGGAGTGGCAGGAGCGGGACCATGACGGGCACGAGCGCGAGCGACGCCACCCACCGCGCCCAGGGCGCGCCGGTCTCGTCGGAAAGCAGCGCCCGGACGAGGAGCCCCGCGGACGCGCCCGCCACCGGCACCAGGCAGAGGTAGGACCCGGGCGGAAGCCGGGCGGCGAGCGCCACC
>DATIBS010000074.1:0-21496 GCA_035457305.1 Gemmatimonadales bacterium | reverse complement strand
CCGACGTTGTCGGACTTGTTCTCCGACGGCGCGATCGCCGCGATCCGCAGCGTGACCACCGAACCCGCCGGGATGACCACCCGACCTGCGTCGTTCGTGACGTCCGACGCCACCCGGACCGTCATCGTCTGGCCCACCTTGTTGTGCCGCGAGCTGATCGAGTCGATCGCCGTGGCGGAGAAGGAGGTGCCTGCCGCGAGCGTGCGCGCCGGCGAGGGCGCGGGCTGCGAGGGCGCGGGCGTCGACGGCCGCGGCGCGGTGGGCCGCGGGGCCGTGGCGGCTGGCGCCGGTGCCGGAGCCCCGGCCGGCTGATCGTTCAGCGCCGCGGTGGATTCGGCGGGCACCAGCTGAAGATCCCGGCTCAGGCTGTCCGCCAGCGCCTGGTCCGAACGGTCACCTCCGCCGCAGGCGGCGAGTCCCGCCGCGGCCAGCATGAGCAGCAGTCGTCCGTTCCGCATGAGTTCCTCCTTGGGGTCGCTTGCACGGGTCCCGCAGACCCGGTCAATTTCCGGCGATGCGAGAGCTTCGCGCGGTCCTGCCCTATCTCAGGCCCTACCGGGCCGAATACGCGGCCGGCCTGGCGCTGGTCGTCGTCTCGAACTTCTTCACCACCCTCGGCCCGCGCTTCCTGCAGCGCGGCGTCGACGCCCTGGCCTCGGGCTCGCCCCTCGCCGCCGTCCGGCTCGCCGCCCTGCTGCTGCTCGGCGCGGCCGCGGCCGGCGGCCTGGCGCGGTTCGGCATGCGCCAGCTCCTCAACAGCGGCAGCCGGCGGGTCGAGACCGATCTCCGGGCCGCCTTGTTCCGCCATCTCGAGCGGCTTTCGGCGGCGTTCTACGACCGCTACACCGTCGGCGACCTGATGGCGCGGAGCACCAACGACCTGCTCGCCATCCGGATGGTGGCGGGGCCGGGGATGATGTACCTGGTCGACACCGTGACCCGGGCCCTGCTCATCGGCCCCGCGATGCTCGCCATCAGCCCCGCGCTCACCGGCCTCGCCCTGCTGCCCCTTGCCGGCCTCCCGGTGGTGATGATCGTGCTCGGCGGGCGCATCCATCGCCGCTCCGAGGCCATCCAGGCCCAGTTCAGCGAGCTCACCACCCACGTCCACGAGAATCTCTCGGGCGCCCGCATCGTCCGCGCGTACCGCCAGGAGGCCGCCGAGACCGCGCGCTTCCGAAGCCTAAGTGAAGAGTACGGGCGTCGCAACGAGAGGCTCGCGCGGGCCCAGGGCCTCTTCCATCCCCTGCTCGCCATTCTCGGCGGCCTCGGCACCGCCACCGTGCTCGGTTACGGGGGGGCGCTGGTCCTGCGGGGCCGGGTCTCCGTCGGCGAGTTCGTCGCCTTCGGCGTCTACCTCGCGATGCTGCTCTGGCCGATGATCGCCCTCGGCTGGGTGATCAACATGCTGCAGCGCGGCGAGGCCTCCATGGGACGCGTCAACCAGCTCTTCCGCGAGGTCCCCTCCGTGCCGGCCCCCGACCGGCCCGTGCCGCTGCCGGCGGTCCGCCAGGGTCGCCGCCTCGCCTTCGAGGACGTCTGGTTCCGGTACCCGGCCGCGGAGGACCGCGGCTGGGTGCTCCAGGGTGTCACCTTCACCGTGGAGTCCAGCCGCAGTCTCGCCGTCGTCGGGCCCACCGGCGCGGGGAAGACGGCGCTGGTCGAGCTGGTGAGCCGGGCCTACGATCCCCAGCAGGGCCGGATCCTGCTCGACGACGTCGACCTCCGCGACCTCGCGCCGGCCGATCTCCGGGCAGCGGTCGGGTTCGTCCCCCAGGAGACGTTCCTCTTCAACGACACCCTGCGGGACAACCTCCTGCTCGGCGCCCCGGACGATGGCAGGCTGGAGCGCGCCCTGGCTGTGGCCCAGCTCACAGACACCGTCACCGGGCTTCCGCACGGTCTCGACACCGTCATCGGAGAGCGCGGCGTCACCCTGTCGGGGGGGCAGAAGCAGCGGGCCGCCATCGCGCGGGCGCTGGTGCAGGACCCGCCGGTGTTCGTCCTCGACGACGCACTGAGCGCGGTGGACGCCCACACCGAGGCGGCGATCCTGGCCGGGCTCCGGAGCGCCCTGGCAGGCCGGACGAGCGTCGTCGTCTCCCACCGCCTGGCGGCGGTCCGGGACGCCGACGAGATCATCGTGCTGGATGGCGGCGCGATCGTCGAACGAGGCACGCACGCCGCCCTGCTCGCGCGGGAGGGGCGGTACTGGCAGCTGCTCCGCCGGCAGCAGCTGGAAGAGGAGCTGGAGGAGGTGGGCGGGGAGACGTGAGGGGGACCAGGGAACGGGGAGCGGGGCCGCAACCCGTCGTCCCGCCGTCAGAGGTACTGCTTCAGAAACTCCGGCGTCAGCCCCTGCAACCAGCCCGCCAGGCGGGTGAACTGCCCGCTCAGCAGCAGCAGTCCCACCGCCACCAGCAGGGCGCCGCTCACCTTCTGCACCAGGCCGAGGTGGCGGCGGAACCTCCGGAACCACTCGACGAAGCGGTCCACCGCCAGGGCCGCGAGCAGGAACGGCACCGCCAGGCCGGCCGAGTAGGCCCCCAGGAGCAGCGCTCCGCGCGCGAGGTCGGCCTCGGTGGCGGCGAGGCCGAGGATCGCGCTCAGCACCGGGCCGAGGCAGGGCGTCCATCCCGCCGCGAACGTCATGCCCACCAGGAAGGAGCCGGCGAATCCCACCGGCTTGTCCTCGAGGTGCACCCGCTGCTCCCGCTCGAGGCCGGGGATCCTCAGGACACCCATCAGGTAGAGGCCGAAGACGACGATCAGCGCGCCCCCGATCCGGGCGAGCCAGACGTCGTACACCCGGAGCGCGCGCCCGAGCGCCGTGGCGCCGAGGCCGAGGGCGATGAAGACCACGGAGAAGCCGGCCACGAAGCAGAGGGCGTGGAGCAGGGCCGTCCGTCGCCGGTTCGCCATCTCGGGGAGTGTGAGCCCGGTGAGGAAGCCGAAGTACGAGGGGACGAGGGGGAGGACGCAGGGCGAGAGGAAGCTGAGGATCCCGCCGGCGAAGGCCACCGCCAGCCCGAGGCTCGGGGCGTCGCTCACAGCCCCGCCAGGCCGCGCCGGCGGCAGTCGCGGCACACCCCGTGAACCTCCACGCGGTGCCGGTCGGGCTGGAACCCGTGCTCGTCGGCGAGCAGCTGGAGCATCCGCTCGAGCCGCTCGGAGGCGAACTCGATCACGCGGCTGCAGCGGTCGCAGACCAGGTGCTCGTGGCCCGAGCGCGGCCCCACGGGCTCGAAGCGCCGGAAGCCCTCGCCGAAGTCCTGGCCCCGCACCAGTCCGCTGGTCACCAGCGTGTCCATGGCGCGGTAGATCGTGGCGAGGCCCACGCGCTCCCCCTGCGCCTCGAGACGACCGCGGATTTCCTCGATGCTGAGGTGTCCGTCGGCGCCGAAGACCGCCTCCGCGACCAGCTCGCGCTGCCGGGTGAGCGGCTGGTTGTGGTCCCTGAGCCAGCGCCGGAACCGCTCCAGGTAGGCGTGGGCCTCAGCCTTCGCGAGACTCGCCATCGTCCGCGGCGGAGGGAAGCCAGCTGGTGAGCGGCACGGCCACCGGAGGCTCCTCCGATTCGGCCCGGACCGGCACCTGCGCGAGCAGCGCCTCGAGGGCGTCCAGCGGCCCGCTGCCGACCTCCTGCAGGTCCCACTGGAAGCGACCCCGTTCCTTGCCCTTGATCGTGTGCGCGTAGCGGGCGGTATAGATCCGCCGCCGGGTGCCGTCCACCCGGGAGAGGATGGCCGTGCCCCACTCGACCGGCCCGCTCCGGAGCGGCCGGAACACCCAGAGGCCGTCGAGCTCGTCCACCGGGAGCGCCCCGGCCACCGCCGCCGCGAGCTGGGCCCAGCCCGGGCCTTCGCCCGGCCCCGCCGCCGGCGCGCCGTAGAGCCGTGGGGCGGTCATGCGGCGCCGCCGCCGGCTCGCTCGGCGTAGAACCGGAGCACGGTCATGAAATCCTGGGCGTTGGTGACCACGCCGTACGCCTGGTGGGTGCCGCGGTCCTTCAGCTTGTTCACGACGAACTCGGTCTGATCCACGCAGATCGTCATCAGCTCGGCCGGCGTGCCGTAATGCGTGTGGTAGGCGGGGAGCATGTTCCCCACCGCGATGGCGTGGAGCGCCGTCGCGACGAAGATGGCGCCCGTGGCCCGGACGCAGTGCTCCCGCATCGCGTCCTGGGCCGTGAGCGCGTCGGGGAGGACCCCGGGGAGGGGCCCGTCATCCCGGATCGAGCCGGCGAGCACGTAGGGCACGCCGTGCGTCACCAGGGCGTGCATGATGCCGCTGCCCACCATGCCGGACTCCACCGCTCCCTCGATCGACCCGACCGCCCGCACCTGGTTGATGGCCCGCATATGGAGGGCGTGTCCGCGGGCGGTGGGCTGGCCGGCGGAGTCCATGCCGAGCGTGGTGCCGTAGATCGCGGCCTCGATGTCGTGGACCGCGACGGCGTTCCCCGCCAGCACCGCCTGCACGAAGCCGTGCCGGATGAACCACTCGAAGTCCTGCCGCGCGCGCGAATGCACCAGCGCGGGCCCCGCCACCCACACGAGGTAGCCGCCACGCACCCGCTCCTCGAGGAGCCGGCCGGCGAGCTCCTCGTAGTTCACCGGGCGTTCCCGGCTCACCTCGGTGGACATGAAGCGGAATTCGGCCGGGCCCCCGGCGCCGGCCAGGAAGCCCTCGGCGTGGACGAAGATGCCCTCCGAGCCATCCTCCGCCTCGCCCATCGCCACCAGGTCGCCCGCCTGCAGCCGCCGGGGTTCGATCACTTCCACGCCACCCTGCCGGCGGAGGATGGCACAATCCATCCGCGGCCGTGTCGGCAGCACCCACTGGCCGCCGCCGAGGTGGAGGTAGGTGGGCAGGTTGCTGGTGGAGAAGAATCCGTCGGGCAGGACCCCGTCGGCGGGCACCGCGGCGAATCGCGCCTCGGGCGCGCCAGCGAAGGGCGGCCGCGTGAAGTCGGGCGCGCGATAGCGGGAGCTCGGCATGGCGGCGGAAAGCTAGGAGCGGCCCGCGCCCGATACAAGCGAGCCGGGTCCCGGCGGGCCCGCGGTCACAGCAGCGACACCGGGTCCCGGTCCACCGCCAGGCGCAACTCTCCGCCCGGAGGCGGGCGCCGGGCGAGCGCGCGCACGTAGCGTCCGATCGCGCGCGGCTCGCCCCGGAGGGCGACGTGCCAGCGGTGGCGGTCCTTGATCCGGGAGATCGGGCAGGGCGCCGGCCCCAGCACGCCCACGCCGAGCACGTGGCGCTCCTCCATCCGGACCGCCCAGGCCGCCACCGCCGCGGCGAGGTCCGCCACCGCAGCCTCCTCGGGTCCCGAGGCCACGACGTTGACCAGCGCGGTGACCGGCGGGTAGGGCGGCGACCGCCGGAGGTCGGCTTCCTCCGCCAGGAAGCCCTCGACGTCGTGGGTGGCGGCGTGGCGGAGCGCGTGGTGGGTCGGGTCGCGGGTCTGCACCAGGACGCGCCCGCCCTTCGGCCCCCGACCGGCGCGGCCCGCCACCTGGGCCAGCAGCTGGAAGGTGCGTTCCGCGGAGCGGAAGTCCGGCAGGTGCAGCGCCACATCGGCATCCACCACCCCCACCAGCGTCACGTTCGGGAAGTCGAGCCCCTTCGCCACCATCTGGGTGCCGACCAGGATGTCCACCTCGCCCTGCTCCACCGCGCCGAGGATGCGGTGATGAGCCCACTTGGTGCTGGTGGCGTCGAGGTCCATCCGCGCCAGCCGGGCTTCAGGGAAGCGGTCCGCCACCAGGCGCTCGAGCTGCTGGGTGCCGAACCCCCGCATCCGCTCCACGCCCTCGCCGCACCGGGCGCACGCGGCGGGTCTCGGCTCCTCGTGACCGCAGTAGTGGCAGCGGAGCCGCTCCGGCGCCTGGTGCAGCGTGAGCGAGATGCTGCAGTTCGGGCAGTCCCGCACCGAGCCGCAGGCCGGGCACTGGAGGAACGACGCGAAGCCCCGCCGGTTGAGGAAGAGGAGCGCCTGCTCCCGCCGCCCGAGCGCCGCGCCCAGCGCCCGGTCGAGGGCCTCGGACCAGGGGATCGCGCCGGTGCCCTCGACCCGTGGCGCCGTCCGCAGGTCCACCAGTTCCACCGGCGGCAGTGGCCGGAGCCCCACCCGGGCGGGGAGCCGGACCAGGCGACCCGCCGTGCCGCCGGCGACGGCGGTCCAGCTCTCGAGCGAGGGCGTAGCCGTGCCGAGGATCAGGTGCGCGCCCTCGAGGCGGGCGCGGACACGCGCCGCATCGCGGGCGTGATAGCGCGGGCTCTCGCCGTTCTTGTAGCTGGCCTCGTGCTCCTCGTCCACCACGATCACGCCGAGGTCCCGCACCGGGGCGAAGAGCGCGGAGCGTGCGCCCACCGCCACCCGCCGCTCCCCGCGGCGGAGCGCCCGCCAGGCGTCGGCGCGCTCGCCGTCCGAGAGCCCGCTGTGGAGCACCGCCACCTGCTCCCCGAAGGCACCGCGCACCCGGGCCACCGTCTGCGGTGTGAGGCCGATCTCCGGCACCAGGATGATCGCCCCGCGCCCGGCGGCCAGCGCGCGCCGGATGTGTTCCAGGTACACCAGCGTCTTCCCCGAGCCGGTCACCCCGAAGAGGAGCGCCGCCGCCCCGGCGCCCAGCCCTTCGAGGTCGCCCAGGGCGGCCACCTGGTCGGCGGTGAGCTCGCCGGGCGGCGGCGTGCCGGCGAGGCCCGCGAACGGGTCGCGGTGCACCTCCTCGTCTCCCAGTTCCGCGAGGCCGCCGGCCACCAGCGCCCGGATGACTCCGTCGCCGAACGCGAGGTGCTCCCGGAGGTGCCGGAGCGGCGCCATCCCGCCGAGCTCCTCGAGCGCCTCGTAGAGCTCCCGGCGCCGGGGCTGGCGGCGGAACCGCTCCTCGCGCTCGAGCAGCGTCAGGCGCCCGCCGGCGAGGCGCACCACCCGCTCGGTCGCGAGCGACGCGCCGGTGTCCGGCGGCACGACGCGCAGTTCCACCGCCCCGGCGCGCCGGAGCCGCTCGGCCACGTCCCAGACCTCACGCCGGAAGCGTCGGCGCGCGGCGGCCCCGGTGGCCTCGCCGCCGCGCTCGGCCAGCCAGCGGAGCACCTCTCCCGCGGTCCCGCCCAGCCCACGGCCCCCGGGCACCTCCCGCGGCGCGAGCCCGCGTTCCACGCCCGCGCCGGGCAGCGCCATCACGACCTCGGAGCGGCCCCACATGCCACCGGGGAGCATCACCTTCAGCGCGAGCCCGGGGGGGGCCCCGTAGTAGCCCGCCATCCATTCGGCGAGGCGGAGGAGGGCCGGGGCGAGCGCCGGCTCGGGATCGGGCACGGCCAGGAGCGGCTTCGCCTCCACCGCGGGCGCCGGCGCGTCCGCGTCGGTGATGATGCCGATGAGCTCGCGCTGGCGGACGGGCACCACGGCGCGCGCGCCCGCCCTGGCCAGGTCCGCCAGGGCGTCGGGGACGCGGTAGGTGTAGGGGGCGGGGACCGGGAGGGGCAGCGCGACGCGGACGAACCGCCCGGTCATCGGCGCGTGACGCCGAGCCCCGGACCGTCGGGCAGGCGCACCTGCCCGCCGGCAATCGTCGCGCCGGCGAAGGGGTCGGCGGCGAGGAGCGCGCCGCCGTCGAGGTCCACGACGTCCACCAGCGGCGTGAAGTGGGCCGCGGCGGTGATGGCGAGCGAGCTCTCGATCATGCAGCCCACCATCACCAGCATCCCGTGTGCGCGCGCCACGTGCACCATGCGGATCGCCTCGCGCAGGCTGCCGCACTTGGCCAGCTTGATGTTGATGCCGTCCACCTTGCCCGCGAGCCGCGGGATGTCCCGCGCCACGAGGCAGCTCTCGTCGGCGATGACCGGGATCTCGGCGGCGGCGGTGACCATCGCGAGCCCGTCGAGGTCGCGCGGGTCGAGGGGCTGCTCCAGGACGGTCACCCCGTGCTCCTCGAGCACCGGGAGCATGCGCAGCGCCTGCTTCACCGACCAGCCGGCGTTCGCGTCCACCCGGATCTCCCGGTCGGTGACCTCGCGGAGCGTGGCGAGGATCTCCTCGTCCCGGTCGGTGCCGAGCTTCACCTTGAGGATCGGGTACTCCGCCGCCTCCTCCACCTTGAGCCGGATCCGGTCCGGCGTGTCGATCCCGATGGTGAAGGTGGACCGCGGCGCCTTCGCCGGGTCGAGGCCCCACATCTTCCAGAGCGGGACGCCGAGGCGCTTTGCGGCGAGGTCGTGCAGCGCGGCGGACACCGCCGCCCGCGCGGACGGATGCCCGCGGAGCGCGAGCTCGAGGCGCCGCTCCCCCTCCTCCAGGTCCATGGGGTCGTCGGGGAGCGCTCCGGCGTACACGTCCAGCGCGGCGAGGACCGTCTCCGCCGTTTCGGCGTAGTACCGGCTCGGCGCCGCCTCGCCCCACCCCTCCCTCCCGTCGGCGTCGTGGAGCCGCACCCAGACGGTGCGGTACTCGCTCTGCCCGCCGCGGGCGATGATGAACGGGTGCCTGGTGCGGAGGTTGAGGACCTCGGCTTCGAGACGGAGGGACATCGCGGTCAGCTCCCGCCGCCGGGCCACCGGACGGCGTGAAACAGGGTGAGGGCGAGGCGGCGGCTGCCGAGCTCGCGGAGGAAATCTCGCGCCGCCGGCGAGAGGGCGGCGCGGAGCCCGGCCAGGCCGGCCACCCGCCAGCCCCGGAGCGCCACCAGCCACCGGCCGGGCAGCTCGCCGGGGTCCGCCGACCAGTCCTCCGCGGCGATCTCCACGAACCGGGCGTCGCGGAGGAGGCGCTTCCACTCGACGGGCATCATCGCGCGGAGGCCGAAGGCGGCCTCGAGGCGGCGCTCGAGCGACGGATCCGGCTCGGTGTGCCACGCCGGCGCGAGCACCAGCAGGCGCCCGTAGGGCCGGAGGACGCGCGCCACCTCCGCGAAGGCGCGGTCGGCGGCGATGGGGCCGAGGGTGAACAGGTCGAGGACGGCGGCGTCGAACACCTGCGACTCGTGGGGCAGGTCGGTGGCGTGCCCGACCTGGAACCGGGGCCGCTCGAGCCGCGGCATCGCCGCCGCCGCCTGTTCCCCGCGCGCCACCGCCGCCGGGTCCGGATCCACCACCTCGACGGTGAGGCGGTGGCGGCCGGCCAGCCAGACGGCGAACCGTCCCTCCCCACCGCCGATGCTCACGATGTCCTGCCCGGGAGCCACCTCGAGCAGGTCGGTGATCCGGCGCACCAGCGGCCCGGCCACCAGGTCCCACGGCTGGACCATCACCGCCCACGTGGCGGGCGAAAGGCGCGGCATCCGGCCGGGAAGTATAGGTCAGCCCGCGAGCGCCCGCACGGTGGCCCGCACGCCGTCGGCCAGCCGGGCGGGCGCGTATCCACCCTCGAGCACGCCGGCGAGCGGCACGCCCGGCAGGAGCGCCCGCAGCCGCGCCACCCATTCCGCGTAATGCCATGGCTCGAGCGTGAAGCCGCCGAGGGGATCGCCCCGCATCGCGTCGTACCCGGCGGAGAGGAGCACGAGGCCGGGACGCCAGTCCGCCGTGGCCTCCTGGACCGCCTGCCAGAGGTCGGCGACGTACCGCTCGGGCGGCAGGCCGGGTGGACGGGGCACGTTGAAGATGTTCCCGACGCCCCGTTCCTCGGCCGCCCCGGTCCCGGGATACCACGGCGATTGGTGGAGCGACACGAACCGGATCGTCTCGTCCCGTTCCACGAGCGCCTGGGTGCCGTTCCCATGGTGGACATCCCAGTCCACCACCAGCACCCGCCCCGCGCCGCCGCGCTGGGCGTGGCGAGCCGCCACGACCGCGTTGTTCACCACGCAGAAGCCCATCGCCCGGTCGGCCAGGGCATGATGGCCCGGCGGGCGAATGGCGGCGAACCCCGCTCCCCCCGCCAGCGCGTCGTCCACCGCGGCCATCGCCGCCCCCGCGGCCCCGACGACGGCGGCCCAGCTGGCCGGCACCACCGACGTGTCCTCGTCGAGCGCGCCGCCACCGGCCGCGGCCAGCGCCTCCACCCGGTCGAGGTATGCCGCCGGATGGACCGCCTCGAGGGCCGCGCGGTCCGCCGGCGGCGCCTCGCGGAGCACCGCGGCCGGCTCGTCCGCCAGGGCCTGAAGCACCGCGCGGAGCCGGGCCGCCCGCTCGGGGTGGCCCGGCCCCGCGTCGTGGTCGAGACACGCGGGGTGGGTGGCGACCGGGACGGTCACTTCACCGGGCGGCGCCGGCGCGGGAGCACGATCAGGTTGGCGTTCGGCACCACGCCGGCGTCGGTCAGCGACCGGTTCTCGTCGTGGAGCGCGGCGCCCCTGAACTTGACTTCGTATCCGGCGGGATCGCGCCGCACCCGCAGTCGGTCGAGCGCGGTGCGCTTGAGCTCCGCCACCGTGGCGCTGCCCGGCAGCTCGATCGGCACCTCGTCCCAGACGTCGGGCACCATCACCCGCACCGCGAGCGTGCTCATGCGCCCTCCCCGACGGGCGGAAGCGTGGAGAAGAAGCGGCCGATCGCCTGGTCGAACATCAGGGTGGAGCCTCGCACCCGGGTGCCCCCATCCGACCCGACCACCGCGATCGCGAGCTCTTCCCCGCCCTGCCCGCGCAGCACGAGGTGGGTGGGACCCTCGGTCTCGGGAAAGGCGGCGGTGTGCGGCACCCGCTCGGCGAAGAACCGCTTGGCCCGGGCCAGCACCTCCGCACCCGGCAGGCTCGTGGTCGTCTCGTGCACCATTCGATAGGCTCCGGGAATCAGGGGGTCGCCGTGGGGCGACGGAGCGCGATACCCGTCGGCTGGGCGGGCACCGCGACCGTGGCCACCGTGCGGCGCGCGGCGACGTCGATCAGGTCCACCGCCCCGGGATCGGCGCCGATGGACTCCTGCGAGACGTAGGCCCAGCGGGAATCGGGCGACCAGGCCACCCCGTGGACGATCGGCTTCGTGGTGGGTATCCGCGCCACCTCGGCCAGGGAACGGAGGTCGATGAGGCTCACGCTCCGGTCCTTCTTGTTGGTCACCAGCAGCCACCGGCCATCGGGAGACACCTCGGCATTGTACGGCCCCTTCCCCGTCGGGATCTCCTTCCGCAGGGTCAGCGCGGCGGCGTCCCACACCTGCAGCACGTTCTTGTAGTTGCAGGGGACGAAGAGCGTCGCGTCATCGGGCGACAGCGCCACGAAGGTGGGCTGGCACTCACCCGCCGGCGCCCCGGTGCGCGGAGTGGGGGCGGGGCCCCCCGCGTGGTCCGCGTGGCCCCCCGTCCCCGCGACCTGGTGCCCCGCGCCGACCGGCACCCGCCGCCGCTCCTCGAGCCCGGCCACGTCGAGCTCGACGAGCTCGTCGGAGTGCATGCACGACACCCAGACACTCCGGCCCGATGCCGCCGCCTTCACCCCGTGCGGCATGTCGCAGAGGGCGAGGTGGGTGATGGTGGTCATCGTGGGGGTGTAGACCACGGACACGACGTTCGTCCGGGGGCGGTCGCCATGGAAGTCGGAGTTGGCCACGAAGGCCAGGTCCCCGTCGGGGGTGACCGCGATGGTCGTGGGGAAGAGCTCGAGCGTCGCGCGGCCCAGCACCTCGTCGGTGACGGCATCCAGCCGCCAGAGGGTGCCCCAGGGCTGGCCGTGGGCGATGGTGACGTAGTAGGACCCCCCGCCGGGCGCCACGGCCACGTTGTGCGGGCCGTCCACGTCCGCGGGCATGATCCCCACCGGCACCACGCGTTCCCGCACCAGCGAGTCGCCCCGGTGCGAGAGCCAGGTCACGATGTCGCCGGACTCGCTGACGACCGCGAGGCGCCACGGGCGCTCCTGGGCCGCCGCGGGCGTCCCGGCGAGGGCCAGCGAGAGCGCCACCAGGGCGGTGCGACGGGTTCGGTCGGGCATCGGCATCCTCGTCCCGGGGCGGCTGCCCCGTTCATCCGGCCCGAAGTATAGCCGCCCCCGGCGGACGGGTCAGGCCGCCGTCGGCCGCGCCCGCACCTCCGCCTGGAAGAGGGCTCCGGGCCGCCGGAACAGGTCCAGCAGGCCGGGCTTTCGGCGGCAGACCACCACCAGGTCGCCCGGCGGCGGCTCCGCCACGCCCTCGACGACGAGGAAGTACGCCGGCAGCGTGGCGCCGGGCGGCACCTCCACCACATACCCCCGGCCGTGCCAGCCGAATTCGAGCCGCTCCGGGATGGCCCGGACCACCTGGTCGAGGAACCAGTCGTCGTCCACGTGATGGACGCCGGGGGCCGGGTTCTCGCCGGAGAGGAAGAAGAGGTAATCGAAGCCCTCCCCCTCCTGCCGGGCGAAGTTCTCCTCCGCGGCCCGGTCGAAGTCCTCGAGGTCGGGGGCCCGGGCCCGCCATTCCAGGTGGTGGCGGAGCTCGTGGGTGAGCGTGTCCCACGCCTCCTGCCGCCAGTCGAAGCCGGGCGTGAGGTGCGCCAGCGCGGCGAAGGAGCCGTAGTAGAGCACGATGCGGCTCTGCACCGAGTCGGGCGCGTCCCCGTCGTGGAGCGGGATGCACTCGCCGAGCGTGTAGATCTCCGCCCGGGTGGGGTGCGGGAGGGTCCGGGGGGAGACGACCACCTCGGCCACTCCCTCGAAGAAGGCCGCCGGGATCTCCTCGCCCAGCCGGCGGACCAGGGCGCGGAAGTCGTCCAGCCGCACGGTCAGGCCGCGTCGAGCGCCTGGGTCAGGTCGGCGATGATATCCTCGAAGTGCTCGACCCCCACCGAGAGCCGGATCATCCCCGGGCCCATGCCCATCCGCCGCTGCTCCTCCGGCGGGACGTCGGCGTGGGTCATGCTGCCGGGGTGTTCGGCCAGCGACTCGGTGCCGCCGAGGCTCACCGCGAGCTTCACCAGCCGGAGCGCGTTGAGCGCCCGGAACGCCGCGGCCTCGCCGCCCTGCACCTCGAAGGAGATCATCGAGCCGGGACCGAGGCACTGCCGCCGGTAGAGCCCGTGCATCGGGTGCTCCGGCCCCAGGTGCCCGAGGTAATGCACCCGCTCCACCTTGGGGTGCTCGGCCAGGAAATCGGCCACGTAGCGGGCGTTCTTCATCGCCGCCGTCATCCGCATCTTGAGCGTCTCGAGGCTCCGGAGCAGGAGCCACCCGGTCCACGGCCCGGCCATCGTCCCGAGGAAGGTGCGGAGGGTGCGCACCGGGGCCATCGCCGCGGCGCTCCCGAGGCAGGCGCCCGCGATGACGTCGCTGTGGCCGCCGATGAACTTCGTGGCGGAGTAGAGCACGAGGTCCGCCCCGTGGTCCAGCGGCCGCTGCCAGAGCGGGCCGAGGAAGGTGTTGTCCACCATCAGCACCGGCGGCCGGTCCTGGGGAAGGGCGCGGAGCAGGTCGGCCAGGGCGCGGATGTCCACCAGCGCGTTGGTCGGGTTGGCCGGGGTCTCGACCAGCGCCGCCGCCACGCGCCGCCCGGCGATCCGGGCATGCAGGTCGGCCGCGAGCTCGGCCACCGGATGCCCCGCGGCGAATCCCACCGGCGTCACCCCGAACTCGGGCAGCACCCGGGTGACGAAGTGCTCGGAGCCGCCGTAGAGCGGCTCGCTATGGACCAGCACGTCGCCGGGCCGCACGGTGGCGAGGAGGCTGGTGGCGATGGCCGCCATGCCGCTCTCGAACACGGTGCAGGCTTCCGCACCGTCCCAGAGGCAGAGCCGGTCCTCCAGGATCTCCAGGTCGGGATTGTTGAGCCGGGAGTAGATCAGGCCCTGCTCCTCACCCGCAGCCGCCTCCCGCAGTCCGTAGGCCACCTCGAAGAAGGCCTTCCCCGCCTCTGCGGACTCGAACACGAAGGTGGAGGTCTGGAAGATCGGGCACTTGAGGGCGCCCTCCGAGAGCGCGGGGTCGTACCCGTAGCTCATCATCAGGCTCTCGGGGCGGAGCCGCCGGCCGCCGAGGGTCGCGCCGTGCGGGTCGGACGTCATGGGCCGATGCGCTCCCGGAGGTACGCCGGCACCCGGTCGAGCGCCACGCGCTCCTGGGTCATCGTGTCCCGGTGCCGCACGGTCACCGAGCCGTCCTCCGCGGTCTGCCCGTCGACCGTGAGGCAGTATGGCGTTCCGGCCTCGTCCATCCGGCGGTAGCGCCGGCCGATCGCGCCACTGTCGTCGTAGAACGACGGGATCCCGCCGGCCCGGAGCCCGCGGTAGAGCCGGTCGGCCGTCTCCGGCATCCCGTCCTTCTTCACCAGCGGGAAGACCCCGGCCTTGATCGGGGCCACGGCGGGGTGGAAGCCCAGCACCACGCGGGTCTCGCCCTCGACCTGCTCCTCGCGATAGGCGTCCACCAGCACGGTGAGGGTGACGCGGTCGGCGCCGGCCGAGGTCTCCACGATGTACGGGAGGTACCGTTCGTTCGCCGCCTGGTCGAAGTACTCCAGCTTCTTCCCCGAGTACTCCTGGTGCCGGCCGAGGTCGAAGTCGGTCCGGTTGTGGACGCCCTCGATCTCGTTCCAGCCGAAGGGGAACTCGTACTCGATGTCGTACGCCGCCTTGGCGTAGTGGGCCAGCTCCCCCGGCCCGTGCTCGTGCCAGCGGAGCCTCCCCGGCGTGAGGCCGAGGGCCAGGTGCCATTCCCACCGCCACTGGCGCCAGCGCTCGAACCACTCGGTGTCGGTGCCGGGCTTCACGAAGAACTGCATCTCCATCTGCTCGAACTCGCGGGTCCGGAAGATGAAGTTGCCCGGCGTGATCTCGTTGCGGAACGCCTTCCCCACCTGCGCGATCCCGAACGGCACCCGCTGGCGGGAGCTGTTGAGGACGTTCTGGTAGTTGACGTAGATGCCCTGCGCCGTCTCCGGCCGGAGGTAGACCACGGCCGCCGAGTCCTCCACCGGGCCGATGAAGGTCTTGAACATCAGGTTGAAGAGGCGCGGCTCGGTGAGGTCGCAGGCGGAATGCTCGCCGGGGTGCTTCGACGGCTTCTGGGGGCATTGCGCGTCCTGCAGCTTGTCGGCGCGGAAGCGGGCCTTGCAGGTGCGGCAGTCCACCATGGGGTCGGTGAAGCCCGCGACGTGGCCCGACGCCTCCCATACCCGCGGGTGCATCAGGATGGCAGCGTCGAGCCCCTCGATGTCGTCCCGGGCGTGCACCATCGCGGACCACCACCGCTCCTTCACGTTCCGCTTGAGCTCCACGCCGAGGGGCCCGTAGTCCCAGACGGAGCCGAGGCCGCCGTAGATCTCCGAGGACTGGAAGACGAACCCGCGCCGCTTGGCGAGGGAGACCAGCTTGTCCATGAACGTGGTGTCAGCCATCGGCGGCACGCGCCTCGGGTGGGGATCGGGGGTTCGGGTGCGGGGGAAAGCTAGGCGGGACGCCGACACCGCGCCAACCACTGTCGGCGCACTGCGCGGGATGCAAGCGATTGCGATCTTGACCGGCCGCGGGGCCTGCGCGACCGTGCGGAATGACCCCGCCCCGTCCGCTCCCCCCGCCCGCGATCCCGCCCTTCCCTAGACCTCGATGATCTGGTCCCGCCGGGTCCCCACGCTCACGTAGCGGATGGGGGTCCCGGCCAGGTCCTCGATCCGGTCGAGGTAGGCGCGGGCCTCCGGGGGCAGGTCGGCCAGCCGGCGCGCGGCGGTGACCGGCCTCCGCCACCCGGGCAGCACCTCGTACACCGGTCGCACCCGGGAGAGCGTGTCGGTGTCGCCGGGCAGCTCCTCGCATGGCGCGCCGTCGAGCTGGTAGGCCACGCCCACCGGGATCTCCGCGAAGGCGTCGAGCACATCCAGCTTGGTCACGGCGAGGCCGGTGAGGCCGTTCACCCGGGCCGAGTAGCGCACCACCGTCGCGTCGAACCACCCGCAGCGGCGCGGACGCCCGGTGGTGGCGCCGAACTCCCCGCCGAGCTCCCGCAGGCGCTCCCCGTCGGCGCCCTGCGCCTCGGTTGGCAGCGGCCCGTTGCCCACCCGGGTGGTGTACGCCTTCACCACGCCGAGCACCCCGTCGATCGCGGTCGGACCGATCCCGGTGCCGACCGTGGCGCCGCCCGCGGTGGTGTTGGACGAGGTCACGAAGGGGTAGGTGCCGTGGTCCACGTCGAGCAGCGCGCCCTGGGCCCCTTCGAGCAGCACCCGCCTCCCCTGCCGCAGCGCCTGGTGCACCCTGAGGCCGGTGTCCGCCGCCAGCGGCAGGAGCCGCGCCGCCATCCGCTCCAGCAGGGCGAGGTGCGCCTCCGGCGACGCGCGTTCCGCCGCCCCCATCATCGCGAGGAGGCGGTTGGCCCGCTCCACCCGCTCGCCCACCAGGGCCGGGAGTTCCGCCGTGCGGCGCAGGTCGCCCACGCGGAGGCCGCGGCGGCCATACTTGTCCTCGTAGGTCGGCCCGATGCCGCGGCCGGTGGTGCCGATCTGCTGCTGCTTCTCGCTCGCGGCGTCGAGCAGCTTGTGGTAGGGCAGGACGAGGTGCGCCCGGTCCGACACCAGGAGCCGCCCCGCGGTCGCCACGCCGCGGGCCTCGAGCTGGTCGAGCTCCTGGAAGAGGGTCTCCGCGTCGAGCACGACCCCGTTCCCCATCAGACAGATGCAGCCGGGGTGGAGGATGCCGGAGGGGATCTGGTGCAGCACGAAGTGGGTGCTGCCGATCACCACCGTGTGCCCGGCGTTGGCCCCGCCCTGGTAGCGCACCACCAGGTCGGCCCGTTCCGCCAGCACGTCCACCAGCTTCCCCTTCCCCTCGTCGCCCCACTGGGCGCCGACCACCACCACGCAGTACGTCTTCGGATCGAACATCGGCGTCCCCGGGCAAAGAAAAACGCCCCTCGCGGGGCGTGCATCCTCGGGGCAAAGCTAAGCGGGGCCGGGAATCCCGTCAAATCGCGGCCAGCGCATCGCCCACCGCCGCCGCGGTGCGGAACTCCAGCCCCGCGGCGTCGTCCCGCAGGGTGTGGACCCGGGCCGCGGTGCGTCGCGTCCCCCGGAGGACCGAGAGGGCCCCGCCGGCGTGCGCCGCCAGGACCCGGCCCTCGGTGAAGCGGCCGGTGCCGCGGGCCGCCCGTCGGACCCGGAGTCCCTGGCCATCGAGCCGCGCGGCGAGGCTGGCCGCCAGGTCCACGCCGCCGGTGCCGTGCAGGACGAACGACACCACCCCCTCATCATCGAGGATCCCCAGGTCCACCACCTGGGCGTCCGCGAGCAGGAGGGCATCCTCGCGAGCCGCGATCCGCGCCCCGACGAGGCCGAACTCCCGGGCGCCGGTGAGGAGCAGGCCCACCGAGCCGTCCGCCGCCCCTGCCGCCGCCGCCAGGGCGGCGTAGAGCCCCGTCCCGCCGTCCCGGGCGCCCACCGACGGCACCCGCCGACCAGCCCGCACCGAGAGGCCGCAGGTGGCGACGGCGAGCGCCGCACCGACCCCCACCAGGTCCACGCTGAGCGGTTCGCGGAGGCGGAGCACCCCGAGAGCGGTGAACGCCGCCACCGCGGCGGTGAACGCCCCGAGCGTGAGCCACCGGCCCCAGAGGGACTGGCCGAACCCGATCGCGTCGGTATGGGCGACGACCCAGCGGGCCGGGCGGCTCCCGGGGCGAAGCGCCACGAGGTTGGCGTCCTCCCGGGTCTCCCCGCCCAGCGCGGTCCAGCCGAGCGCCACGCCGGCCACGACGAGCCCGAGGGCCGCCATGCCGACCACCCACGCCGCGAGGGCGAGGCCGGCGGGTCCGCCCGGGACGGTGAGCAGCGGGATCTGCACGAGGGTGAGCCAGCCGAGGCCGGCGCCGGCGAGCGGGAACGCGGAGAGGGAGGCCGCCGGGAAGGTGAAGCGGCGCTCGCGGACCTGGTAGCCGAGGCGCTCGAGGTGGAGAGCGAGCAGCCGCCGCGCCTCCACCGCGGCCGGCGTTCCGGCCTCGCGGGCCAGCTCGAGCACGCGCGCGATGGTGTCGTCGGGGCGGAGCACGCTCAGCCCCTGCGACCGGCCCGGCGGCGGTCGGCCCCGGCAACCGGGACGCCGACGGCGGCCGCGGCCACGCGCTCGGCCTCGTCGGTGATCGCGCCGGCCCGGCGCAGGCGCTCGAGCTCGGCGGCGAATCCCTGGGCCCCGTCCGCGGCGCCGGCCAGCAGCGGGCCGATCGCGGCCAGGCCCTCGGGATCGCGGAGCGCATCCCGCGCCCGGTCACCCACCGGGAGGAGCTCGAACGCGGCCACGCGCCCGGCCCCGTCGGCCCGCGGGAGGAGCTGCTGGGCCACCACCGCACGCAGGTTCTCCGCCAGCCGGAGCCGCCCGATCTCGCGCTCCTCCGGGGCGAAGAACGCCTGGGCCCGCGCCACCGCCCCCGCGGCGTCCGCGGCCGGCATCTCGAGGATCACGAGCCGCCCCGTTTCCGCCGCCTTGAGCGCGGTGTCGAGGGTCTCCGCATCGGGCGCATCCCCGACCACGATCACGTCGGGGTCCTGACGCAGGGCCGCCCGGAGCCCCGTCACCACCGAGTCGGTGTCCACCCCCACCTCCCGCTGCGTGATGGAGCAGTGGAGGTCGCGATGCAGGAACCCGATCGGGTTCTCGATGGTCACGACGTGCCGGTGGTGCTCGCGGTTGATGTGGTCCACCATCGCCGCGACGGTGGAGCTCTTCCCCGCCCCACCGAGCCCGGCCACCAGCACGAGGCCGCGCTCCGCCGAGGCGACCTCGCCCAGCGCCTCCGGCGCGCCCAGGGTCGCGAGCGTGGGAACCGCGAACGGGATCACGCGGAGCACGATCATCACCGACGAGCGCTGCCGCAGCAGGTTGACCCGGAATCGGCCCACCCCCGGCATGCCCCAGGAGCAGTCGAAGTCGGTGAGCCGGTCGATGCGCGCCCGTGCGTCCTCCCCGTGCACCAGGTGGAGGGCGATGGCGCGGGTCTGGTCCGGCGTCAGCCGCTGCTTGGTGAGCGGCACCAGCTTCCCGTCGATCCGGGCGCGGAACACGTCACCCGCCTTGATGTGGAGGTCGGACGCGCCGCGATCCACCGCGACCTTGATGATCTTCTCCATCGCCCCGAGCTGGGGCCGGCTGCCGCTCATCGGATGCCCTCCGGGGCCAGGAAGCCCATCAGGGTGCGCACCTCCCGGAGCGTCTCGCGGGCCACCGCCCGCGCGCGCGCGGCGCCATCCCGCAGGATCGACTCCACCCGCGCGGGATCCGCCGCCAGCGCGGCCGCCCGCTCGCGCATCGGCGCGAAGGCCGCCGCGATGTTGTCCGCCAGTACCCGCTTGCAGTCGAGGCAGCCCCATTCCGCGCCCCGGCACTTCCGGGCCACCTGCTCCACCGTCCCGGGCGGCGAGAAGGCCTGATGGAGGTGGTAGATGTTGCAGATCTCCGGGGTGCCGGGGTCCTTCTTGGTCACCCGCGCCGGGTCCGTGACCGCGGGCCGGAGCCGCTGCCAGATCGTCTCCGGGCTGTCCAGGATCCCGATCGTGTTGCCCCGGCTCTTCGACATCTTCCCCTGGCCGTCGAGCCCCATCACCCGCTTGACCGGCGACAGGAGCGGCTGCGGCTCGGGAAACGGCGCGGCGCCAAAGGCGGCGCTGAACCGGCGGACGATCTCGCGCGCAAGCTCGAGGTGCTGGAGCTGGTCCTCCCCCACCGGCACCAGGTCGGCCCGGTAGAGCAGGATGTCGGCCGCCTGCAGGATCGGATAATTGAGCAGCGCGGCGGGAATGCTCTCCATTCCACGGCTCTTGTCCTTATACTGGGTCATCCGTTCCAGCTCGCCCACCGGCGTCACGGCGTTGAGCAGCCACATCAGCTCGGAGTGCTCCGGGACGTGTGACTGGACGAAGAGCGTCGCGCGCGCGGGGTCGATGCCGGCGGCGAGCAGGCTCACCGCCATCTCGCGGGTGAGCTCGGCGTGGGTCGCGGGGTCGAACCGGCCGCCGATGAGGGCGTGCAGGTCCACGATGCAGACGAAGCAGTCGTGGCGCGACTGGAGGTCCACCCAGTTCTGCACCGCGCCGAGCCAGTTGCCGATGTGGAGTTCGCCGGAGGGCTGGATGCCCGAGAGGATGCGCGCCATCGGCCCAAGCTAACGCCGCCCGCGCCGGAGCCGCAAGATGCTATCCAGCAATGACTTACTGCGACTGGCGGAATCCGCCGCGCGGGAGGCCGCCGCCTTCCTCCGCGGCGCACCGCGCCCCGCCCGGGAGGAGTGGGAGGCGAAGGGGGTGAACGACTTCGTCACCGCGGTCGACCGCGCGGCGGAGGAGCGGATCGCCCGTCACCTCCTCGCGGCGGCGCCGGACGGCGTGATCGTGGGCGAGGAGCTCACCCCGGGCGCCACGGTGCCGGGAGGCCTGGCCTGGATCGTGGACCCGCTCGACGGCACCACGAACTTCCTCCACGACTATCCCTGGTACGCCGTGTCGATCGCCGCGGCGGTGGACGGCCGGCTCGAGGCGGGGGTGGTCCTCGACGTGCCGCGCCGGCTCTGCTACACGGCGGCCCGGGGCCACGGCGCCTGGCTCGGCGACCGACGCCTCGCGGCCTCGGCGGTGGACTCCCCGGGGCACGCCCTGATCGGGACGGGATTCCCGTTCAAGCATCCCCGGCACCTCGAGGCCTGGACGCGCCAGTTCGACGTGATCGCGCGCGCGACCAGCGGCATCCGGCGCGCCGGCTCCGCCGCGCTCGACCTGGCCGACGTCGCGGCCGGGCGGTTCGACGGCTTCTGGGAGCTGCAACTGGCGCCCTGGGACTACGCGGCGGGCCAGCTGCTGGTGGCGGAGGCCGGAGGCGCGGTGACGGATACGGCGGGCGCCGATCCCGCGTTCCGGCACACCGGCATCGTGGCGGGGAACCCCGCCATCCACGAGTGGCTGCTGGGGGTGGTCGGCGGGGAACGGCGAGCGGGGAGCGGGGAGCGGGACTGAGCCGCAACCTGCCGTCCTGCCGTCTTGCCGCCCTACCGGTACTTCCAGTTCCGCTCCTTCCCTTCCGCCAGCCACTCGAGCGTGGTCGCGAGCCGGCGCGCGCGAGTCGGGGCGGTCTTCGCCTCGGTGATCCACTCGAGGTATTCGCGCCGGTGGCTGGGACTGAAGTGCGCCCAGGTGTCGCGGGCCTTCGCGTGCCTCCGGAGCGCCTGCGCGAGGTCGTCGGGCACGGGGATGGGCGTGCGCGCCACCCGCCGCTTGAGCGGCCGCTTCACGCCCGCCTCGTTCAGGCGCATCGCCGTCCGCACCCACCGGACCAGCTCCCGCTTCGGCGGCAGGTCCCGGATCGACGTGATCCGCCCGAAATCGCCCATCGCCTCACCCGCCCTGCCCGCCACGTCCTTCGCCCCCATCGCCTGGGCCACCAGGCTGCCCTTCCCGAAGCCGAACGCGCAGTGCGCCTTGAAGGCCGACATGCCGGCCAGGATGCCGTGGTACATGAAATGGGGCATGCCCCACTTGATTGTCTCCTCGACCTCGGGACAGGCCTCGTGCACGGCCGCACGGAGGTGGCTGAGGATCGGCCGGGCGAACTCGGCCGACTTCGCGATGTAGGCGTCGATGCGGGGGTCGGTGGGGGGCATGGCGGGGA
>DATIBS010000073.1:0-11581 GCA_035457305.1 Gemmatimonadales bacterium | reverse complement strand
TGAGACATGGACCCCTGAGAGCTAGTGGACGAGCTTCTTGTAGCGGATCCGGTGCGGCTGATCCACGGCGACGCCCTTCCGCCGCTTGTAGTCCGCGGCGTACTCCTGGTAGTTCCCCTCGTACCACACCACCTCGCTGTCCCCCTCGAACGCGAGGATGTGGGTGGCGATCCGGTCGAGGAACCAGCGGTCGTGGCTGATCACCACGGCGCAGCCGGCGAAGCCGAGCAGCGCGTCCTCCAGCGCCCGCAGCGTGTCCACGTCGAGGTCGTTGGTCGGCTCGTCGAGGAGGAGCAGGTTGCCGCCGCTCTTGAGCAGCTTGGCGAGGTGGACCCGGTTCCGCTCCCCGCCGGAGAGGTCCTGCACCCGCTTCTGCTGGTCCGCGCCGCGGAAGTTGAAGCCGGCGCAGTAGGCCCGCGCATTCACCCGGCGGGTGCCGAAGAGGAGCTCGTCCTCGCCGCCGGCGATCTCCTCGTACACCGTCCGCGCCCCGTCGAGCGCGTCCCGGCTCTGGTCCACGTAGGCCGGCTTCACCGTCTTCCCCACCACCAGTTCGCCCGCGTCGGGGTGCTCCTGCCCCACGATCATCCGGAAGAGGGTGGTCTTGCCGGCGCCGTTGGGGCCGATGACGCCGACGATACCGCCCCGGGGGAGCGAGAAGTCCATCCGCTCGAACAGCAGCCGGTCGCCGTAGCCCTTGGCCAGGCCCTTCGCCACGACGACCTCGTCGCCCAGCCGGTCGGGCACCGGGATGAGGATCTCGGTGGTGGCCTCGGTCTGCCGCTCGGCCTGCTCGCGCAGTTCCTCGAACCGCTGGATGCGCGCCTTGCTCTTCGCCTGGCGGGCCCGGGGCGCCATGCGGACCCACTCGAGCTCGTGCTCGAGGGTGCGCTGGCGCGCGGAGGCCTGCTTCTCCTCCATCGCCAGCCGCTTCTGCTTCTGCTCCAGCCAGCTGGAGTAGTTGCCCTCCCACGGGATGCCCTCGCCCCGGTGGAGCTCGAGGATCCACTTCGCCACGTTGTCGAGGAAGTAGCGGTCGTGGGTGATCGCCACGACGGTGCCGGGGAACTCCTCCAGGTGCCGCTCCAGCCAGGCCACGGATTCGGCGTCCAGGTGGTTGGTCGGCTCGTCGAGCAGGAGGAGGTCGGGCTGCTCCAGCAGCACGCGACAGAGCGCCACGCGGCGGCGCTCGCCGCCGGAGAGGGTGGTGACATCGGCCTCGGCCGGGGGGAGCCGGAGGGCGTCCATCGCCAGCTCGACCTTGTGGTCGAGGTTCCAGGCGTCGGTGGCGTCGATCCGGTCCTGCACCCGGCCCTGCCGCTCGAGCAGCTTCTCCATCTCGGCGTCGCTCATCGGCTCGGCGAACCGCGCCGCGATGGCGTTGAATTCGTCGAGCAGCGCCCGCACGTCCCGCAGCCCCTCCTCGACGTTGCCGCGCACATCCTTCGCGGGGTCGAGCGCGGGCTCCTGCGGGAGGTAGCCGATCCGGATGCCGGGGAGCGGTCGCGCGTCGCCGAGGAAGTCGTGGTCCACCCCGGCCATGATGCGGAGGAGCGACGACTTGCCCGAGCCGTTCGCCCCGATGACCCCGATCTTCGCGCCGGGGTAGAAGGCGAGATGGATCCCCTTGAGGATCTCGCGGGAGGGGGGCACGACCTTCCGCAGGTCGCGCATGGTGAAGATGTATTCGCCGGCCATAGGGGGCGGAATCTAACCGGCTCCGCGGCTGGGCGGCTCGGCGGCTCGGCCTTTGACCTCCGACCGCGGTCCACCTTACGATTCGAGGGTCCCCGCCCCAGAGGTGCCGTCATGGCCCGCCCGCCCCTGCTCGCCCTCCTGATCATCGGGTCCGCCGGCTGCACGGTCACGAATGCCGCACCCCAGGGTCAGGGCGCCGCCGAGCCGCCGAGCCGCCGAGCCGGCGTGGAGTGCGACCCCGACAATGGGGGTCTGGCCCTGCCGGAGGGATTCTGCGCGGTGGTGGTCGCCCGGGACATCGGGGCGGCGCGGCATGTCGCCGTGGCCGAGAACGGGGACGTCTTCGTCGCCACGGGCGGGCGCATCGGCGGGGGGGTGGTGGCACTCCGCGACACGACCGGCGACGGCCGGGCGGACGTGCAGCGCCGCTTCGGCGGCGCCTCCGGCAACGGCATCGCGCTCCACGACGGGTTCCTCTGGTTCGCGCCCAACGACCGCGTCCTCCGCTGGCCCTGGCGTCCGGGCCAGCTCGAGCCCGCGGGCGAGCCGGAGGTGGTCGTCCGCGGCCTGCCCGACGAGAGCAGCCACCGGGCGAAGAGCATCGCCTTCGGGCCCGGCGGTGCCCTGTTCGTCCATGTCGGATCCCCATCCAACAGCTGCCAGGAGCGGGGCGGCGGGGAGGCCGCGCCCGGCAAGGATCCCTGCGACGAGCTGGCCACGCGCGCCGGCGTCTGGCGCTTCGACTCCAACCGTCTCGGCCAGACCCAGGCCGACGGACGCCGCTGGGCCACCGGCATGCGGAACGCCGTGGCCCTGACCGCGCATCCCGTCACCGGTGAGCTCTGGGCCGCCATCCACGGCCGCGACCAGCTCGTGCACTGGGGCATGAGCGACCGGGACAATGCCGAGAAGCCGGCCGAGGAGTTCGGCCCGGTGCCCGAGGGCGCCGACTACGGCTGGCCCTACTGCTACTACGATCCCGACCTCCAGCGGAAGGTCGAGGCGCCGGAGTACGGCGGTGACGGCAGCCGCATCGGCCGCTGTGCGGACAAGACCGCCCCGGCCATCGCGTTCCCGGCGCACTGGGCCCCGAACGGCACGCTGTTCTACGAGGGAGCGATGTTCGGGGAGGACTATCGCGGCGGGCTCTTCGTGGCCTTCCATGGCTCGTGGAACCGCGCGCCGCTTCCCCAGGCGGGGTACCGGGTGGTCTTCGTGCCGTTCCGGGACGGGAAGCCAGCGGGGAGGTGGCGGGACTTCGCCACCGGTCGGGGCGGGCCGACGAGCATCCGCCCGGTCGGCCTCGCCACCGGTCCCGACGGCTCCCTCTACCTCACCGCGGACCGCGAACAGACGGTCTGGCGCATCGTTCGCCGCTGAGCGCGGATGCTCACCCTCCTCAAGCTCCTGCAGTCGCTGTTCAAGACGCTGCACTCCGAGGGCACGCCCGCGCAGGTCGCGACGGGCGTGGCCCTCGGCGCCGTCTGGGGCCTCACGCCGCTGCTCAACATCCACAACCTGGCGGTCGCCGCGGTGGTGATGGTGCTCAACGTCTCGGTGGGCGGCGCGATGCTCGGGTGGCTCCTCTTCACGCCCGCCGGCTTCCTCCTGGACCCGCTCTTCGACCTGGTCGGCCGCCGGCTGCTGCTCGCGCCCGGGCTCGAGGCGTTCTGGACCCGGATGTACAACCTGCCGGTGGTGCCCTGGACCAACTTCAACAACACGGTGGTGCTGGGGAGCGTCGTCCTCTGGCTCGCGGGGATCGTGCCGATCTGGTACCTCGCCCGCTGGGGCGTGCGGCGGTACCGGGAGACCTGGGGCGCGCGGTTGGAGCGGACGCCGGTGATGCAGGCCATCAAGGCGTCCAGGCTGTACAACTGGTACCGCCTCTTCCGGCCCGAATGAAGCAGCGCCTCGCCCGGTGGCGGGGGATCATCCCCCTGTTCCTGCTCCTCGTCCTCCTCGGGGTCGGGTACGTGCTGTTCGCCGACCGGATCGCGCGGGACACGGTCGAGGAGACCGCCACCGAGTTCCTGGGCACCCAGGTGGACCTCGGCTCGCTGCGGATCCTCGAGCGCGAGACCGCGATCGAGCTGACCGGCCTCGAGGTGGCCGACCCGTTCGACCGGAACCGGAACGCGCTGTCCGCGGCGGCGATCCGCGTGGTGTTCGAGCCGAAGGCGCTGCTCGAGAAGAAGCTGGTCATCACCGAGCTCGCGGTGGCGGGCGCGGGCGTCGGCACCCGGCGCGACCGCCCGGCCCGCGCTGCCGACCCGGACGGCTTCGCGGCGCAGACGCTGGGCCAGGTGCTCGCCTGGCGGAAGCAGTTCGACATTCCGGCCCTGCTCCTCCCGCGGGTGGACACGCTCCGCCAGCTCGCGCTCGACCCGGCCCAGCTCGCCACCGTGCAGGCCGCGCGGGCCCTCGCCGCCCGGGCCGACTCGCTTCGCGACGCGCTGGAAGCCGGGGTCCGGGCGGTGCCGGTGGCCGCCACCCTCGACAGCGCCCGCGCGGTCCTCGAGCGGCTCCGCGGCCAGTCGCCCGCCACCCTGGGCGTGAGCGGCACCCGGCAGGCGGTGGCGGACGTGCGCCGGGTGATCGGCCAGGTGGACACGGTGCGCGCGCGCGTCGCGGGCCTCGGCCTGACGGCCACGCAGGGCATCGAAGGCCTCGACCGCGGCCTGCGCGCGGTGGATGCCGCCCGCCTGCAGGACATCGCCTTCGCCCGGAGCCTGCTCCGGCTCCCGAGCTTCGACGCCCCCGACCTGGGCAAGGCGGTCTTCGGCGACATTTCGATCGACAAGTTCCAGCAGGCGCTCTACTGGCTGGCGCTCGCGCGTGAGTACCTGCCGCCCGGACTCGACCCGCGCCAGCGGCCCGGCCCGGCGCGCCTCCGCCTCGACGGGACCGACGTCGGGTTCCCCAAGGCCGAGGCCTTCCCCGCCTTCCACATCGCTGCGGGTCAGGCGCGTTTCTCGCTGACCGGCGCGAACGCCATCGCAGGGAGCTACCTGCTCCGGCTCACCGACGTGACCACCGAGCCGGCCCTGGTGGGGCGGCCGGTGCGCATCGCGGCCGAGCGGCTCTCCGGGCCGGCGGGGGCGCCGACCTTCACGCTCGGCGCCGTGCTCGACCATCGCGGCGTGCCGCGGGACTCCGTCGCGGCGGCCATCGGGGGCGTCCGGCTGCCCGGCTTCGGCCTCCCGCAGCTGCCCTTCCGGATCGAGCCGGGCCGGTCGGACAGCCGGCTCTTCTTCCGGCTCGCCGGCGATGACCTCCGCGCCCGCTGGACGCTCCGCGCCGCCGATGTGCGGACCCTCTACGACAGCGCCCGGGGCGGCGGCGCTCCCGGACCGGTCGAGACGCTGATCGGGCGGCTCCTCGCCACGCTGCCCGGGCTCGAGATCGAGGCGTCGCTCGAGGGCCCGGTGGCGCGCCCCGCGTTCCGGGTGAGCTCGAACCTCGACCGGGTGCTCTCGGAGCGTCTCCGCGCCGCGGCGGGTGAGGAGCTCGCGCGCGCGGAGGCGTTCGCCCGGGCCAAGGTGGACAGCGTGGCCCAGGCCCAGCTCGCGGTGCTCCGGGTCCGGGCCGACAGCCTGCGCGCGGAAGGCACCCGCCGCTACGACGAGGCCCGCGCCCGGCTGGAGACCGAGCGGGCGAAGCTGAACGAGCAGCTCGCCCGGCTCGGCGTCGCAGGACTGGGCGACGTGATCCCGATGCCGCAGCTGCCCGGCATCCCGGGCCTGCCGGGCCAGAAGCGCGACACCACGCCGGCCGACAGTGTGCCGCCCGACACCGCCGCGGGGGATTCGGGCGGCGCGGCCGCCGGCGAATAGCGAACAGCGAACAGCGAGCGGGGAAGTGCGCCGTCTGGCGGGGAACCCCGCCACGACTAGATTGCCGGGGCCTTACTCACGGGGAGCGGAATGCGGATCGGCGTACCGAGGGAGACGGCGGCGGGGGAGCGCCGCGTGGCGCTGGTGCCCGACGGGGTGAAGCGGCTCGCGGCGAAGCACGAGGTGCTGGTCGAGCGGGGGGCGGGCGAGGCAGCCGGGTTCCCCGACGCCGCCTACCAGGCGGCGGGCGGCGCGCTCACCGACGCCGCGACGGCGATCGGGGCCGAGCTCGTGCTCAAGGTGCAGCGGCCCACGTCGGCGGAGGCGGGCGCGCTCCGGGAGGGCGGTGCCCTGGTGGCGCTGCTTACGCCGCACGCGGACGAGGCGCTCCTCACGCGGCTGGCCGCGCGGCGGGTGACCGCCTACGCGATGGAGCTCGTGCCCCGCACCACCAAGGCGCAGGCGATGGACGTGCTCTCCTCCCAGGCGACGCTCGCCGGCTACAAGGCAGTGCTCCTGGGCGCCAACGCGCTCGGCCGGGTGCTCCCGATGCTCACCACGGCGGCCGGCACGCTGAGTCCCGCCCGGGTGCTGGTGGTGGGCGCCGGCGTGGCCGGGCTCCAGGCGATCGCGACGGCCCGGCGGCTCGGCGCGGTGGTGGCGGGCTTCGACGTCCGCTCGGCCGCACGGGAACAGGTGCTGAGCCTGGGCGCCACCTTCCTCGAGAGCGAGGCGGTGAGCCCGGGGGCGGAGGCGGCGGGCGGCTACGCGCGCGAGCTGGCGCAGGACGAGCACCAGCGCGTCCTCGACACGATCGGGCGCGCCCTCCCCGGGATCGACCTCGTCGTCACCTCCGCGCAGATCCCCGGGAAGCCGGCGCCGCGGCTCATCACCGCCGCGATGGTCGCGACCATGAAGGCCGGCGCCGTGGTGGTGGACCTCGCCGCGGAGGCCGGCGGCAACTGCGAGCTCACCCGGGCGGGGGAGACGGTGGTCGCCGGCGGCGTCACCGTCATCGGGCCCGCGAACATCGCGGCGACCGTGCCGGCCCACGCGAGCCAGATGTACAGCCGCAACCTGCAGACGTTCGTCGAGTACGCCGCCCAGGAGGGCGGGCTCATCACCGCGGCCGACGACCCGATCGCCGGCCCGATGTGCGTCACCCACGCGGGCGAGGTCCGCTACCGGAGGCCCGAATGACCGGCGGGATCATCGAGGGCATCGTCATCTTCACCCTCGCGACCTTCCTCGGGGTCGAGCTCATCAACCGGGTCCCCCCCACGCTGCACACCCCGCTGATGTCGGGGTCGAACGCGATCAGCGGGATCACGATCGTCGGCGCGCTGGTGGTGGCCGGCGGCGGCTTCGGCTGGATCTCGGTGGTCTTCGGCGTGGGGGCGGTGATCCTGGCCATGATGAACGTGGTCGGGGGCTACGCGGTGACCGACCGGATGCTCCAGATGTTCCGCCGCACGGAGAAGCGCTGATGCCCGCCGGCCTGGCTGAACTCCTCTACCTGGCAGCGAGTGCGCTGTTCGTCATCGGGCTCAAGTGGCTCGGGAGCCCGGACACCGCCCGCAACGGGAACCGGCTGAGCGGCGGCGGGATGCTGCTGGCGGTGGTGGTCACGCTGCTCACGATGGAGATCGTGACGCCGCTGTGGATCGTCGTCGGGCTGGTCATCGGCAGCGGGCTCGGCTTCTGGGCCGCCCGGGCCGTGCCGATGACGGGCATGCCGCAGATGGTGGCGCTCCTCAACGGCTTCGGCGGCCTCGCCTCGCTCTTCGTCGGCGCGGCGGAGTTCCTGCGCTACGAGCTCCGGGGGGAGACCATCCCGACGGAGACCGGGATCACGATCCAGCTCACGCTCCTGATCGGCGGCGTCACCTTCACCGGCAGCGTCATCGCCTGGGCCAAGCTCCAGGAGGTCATGACCGGCCGGCCGGTCGTCTTCCCGGGCATCCGGCTCCTCACGCTCGCCGGGCTGGTCGCGGCGGTCGGGCTCGGCGCCTACCAGGTGCTCACCCCGGACGCCTTCCTCGCGCCGTTCTACGCCGTGATCGGCATCGCGCTGGTGCTCGGCATCCTGCTGGTGATCCCGATCGGCGGCGCCGACATGCCGGTGGTGATCGCGCTGCTCAACTCCTACTCCGGCCTGGCCGCGGCGATGAGCGGCTTCGTGATCGGGAACCAGGTGCTGATCGTGGCCGGCGCGCTGGTGGGCTCGTCCGGCGTGATCCTCACCCGGATCATGTGCAAGGCGATGAACCGGTCGCTCTGGAACGTGGTCTTCGGCGCGTTCGGCGGGGCGGTGGCGGGCGGCGGCAAGTCCGCCGAGGGACTCACGGTGCGCCAGGTGACCGCGGAGGACGCGGCGGTCCAGCTGGCCTACGCCCGGTTCGTGATCGTGGTGCCGGGCTACGGCCTCGCCGTGGCGCAGGCGCAGCACCAGGTCCGCGAGCTCGCGGACCTGGTGGAGAAGCGGGGCGGGGAGGTGAAGTACGCCGTCCACCCGGTGGCGGGCCGGATGCCGGGGCACATGAACGTGCTGCTGGCGGAGGCCAACGTCCCCTACGAGAAGCTGGTGGAGATGGAGGACATCAACCCCGAGTTCCCGCGGGCCGACGTGGTGCTGGTGGTCGGCGCGAACGACGTGGTGAACCCCGCGGCGCGGAACGACCCGACGAGCCCGATCCACGGGATGCCGATCCTCGACGCCGACCATGCCCAGAGCGTGATCGTGATGAAGCGCTCGATGAACACCGGTTTCGCCGGGATCGAGAACGAGCTCTTCTACCTGCCCAAGACGGCGATGCTCTTCGGCGACGCGAAGGCGTCGCTGACAAAGCTCGTCCACGAGATGAAGTCCCTCTGACCGGAGTTCCCGCCATGCGCAAGCCGATCGTGGCGCTCGCCGCCCTCCTCGCCCTGCCGCTGGCCGGCGGGGCCGCCGCGCAGGGGCCCTGCGGCGAGGCGATGAAGGCCCCCGCCGTGGGGAAGTGGGCGGAATGGGAGATGCCGGGGACCGGCCGCATGCGGATCGCCGTCGTCGGGACGGAGCGCCGGGATGGTGAGAGCCACGTGTGGATCGAGATGAACGTGAAGGGCGACAAGGGCGGGATGGTGATGAAGTTCCTGGTGCCGAAGTACCCCTACATGATGGAGGACGTGAAGGAGGTCGTGATGAAGCCCGAGGGCCGGCCGGCGATGAAGCTGCCCGCCTCGATGGTGCAGCAGATGGGGTCGCAGATGACCGGCGGGGACCCGAGCCGCGACTTCGTACGGCGGTGCGCGGCCGCGACGTCGCTGGGCCAGGAGCGGATCACCGTGCCGGCCGGCACGTTCACCACCCACCATTGGCAGGACGCCGAGACCGGGCACAGCGTGTGGGTGACGGCGAGCGTGCCGTTCGGCATGGTGCAGTCGGAGGGCAAGGACGGCAAGAACCGGATGGTGCTCGTGGACCACGGCACCGGCGCCACGACGGCCATCACCGAGGAACCGACGGCCATGCCGGGGATGCCGTCGCGGTAGTCACCGCGGACAACGGCATTCACCATCGAGGCGCAGGAGGCGCAGAGTCGCAGGCTGGGTGCCCGGTATACCGGGGAGCGCAACGAGAGCGACAACAATCCGTGCCGCAATCACGAGAGGGACGGTGGATGACCCACCGCCCCTCTCGGTTTCATCGCTCCGCGCCCTCTGCGCCTCTGCGGTGAACCATCGGTTCTCCGCGGCCAGTCGTCGTCCCCCGCAGTGAGGCTCAGTCCCGCGGCTGCCGGACGTCGCGAATGGCGGCCAGCCGCTCGATCCGCTCCTGCGCGTCGGCGTAGTTCCGGAGGAACTCGGCCCGCCACTCCTCCGGCAGGTGCGCCCGAAACCACTCCGCCGTGAGCAGCTCCGTCCCCGGGCCCCGATACGTGCCGGTCACGTCCGCCAGGAAGAAGGTGGCGGCGCCGGCGTCCATCGAGTTGACCACTCGGCACTCGAAGGCACACCAGTGATCGTCCAGGAGCGGGACGCCGTGCTCGGTGAGGCGGTAGGGCACGCCCGCGAGCTTGTCTCCCTCCCGCCCGCTCCGGAATCCCAGGCGATGGACCAGCTCGACCTGCTCCCGGTGGAGCAGGTGGAGCACGAAGTGCCCGCGCCGGGCCACCATCCCGTGACTGAGGTGCCAGCGATGGATGTAGGCCCCCAGCCGAGGGAATCTGGGGCTGATCGATGCGCGGACCGCGGAGTCGAGGATCATCCCGTTCACCCGCCCGCCGTCGGCCGACGTCAGGGCGCAAACCGGGGAGGCGAGGGTGCGCAACAATTCGTAGGCGGCATTCGTTTCCATGCTGCGCAATCTACCCGGGAGGGCTGGGGGCCACCGGGGGGCGGATCGTCAGCCCCGGCCGGCCGGCCCTCGGTGGCCGGTGCAGGGCAGGGCGGGGTGCGTCGTCTCCCCCCACTGGGGCATCCTGTAGGGTGGATGTAAGTCGTCGCGTTGCTTGAAATTGTGGGGCCCACCGCCGGGTTCGACTGCCTTTTCGGCAGAAGCATCCGTGCTGTTACGGACTCCCGGCGCAAGTGCGGCTGGCGGTGCGACTTAGCTAACGCCTTGATTTTTGAGCACTTACGTGATATTTTGCTCCCCTTGGACTCGACCGGGGCCTTCGGGCTTCCGATTGCATAGGGATGGGGGGACGGCGAGAAGGAGGGTTATCGTGGCAGTTCGTCCTCGGGCGAAGCGTCGGGCGCTCAAGCCGGCGCAGATCGCACGCGCCATTGACGAGGGTCGGGAGAGCCTCGACCTGTATCTGGATGAGATCAGCCGGGTCCCGCTCCTCTCGCGTGACGAGGAGACGGCGCTGGCCCGCCGCGCGTTCCGCGGGGACGTCGCGGCGCAGGAGAAGCTCGCGCGGCACAACGTCCGGTTCGTCGTCTCGGTGGCGAAGAAGTTCCAGAACCGTGGCGTGCCCCTGGTGGACCTGATCGGCGAGGGCAACCTCGGCCTGATGACAGCCGCCCGGAAGTTCGACCCGGACCGCGGGGTGAAGTTCATCTCCTACGCCGTGTGGTGGATCCGCCAGGCGGTGCAGGCGGCCATCGCGCGGCATGGCCGGCCGGTGCGGGTGCCGCTCAACCGCACCGCGGACCTGAGCCGGCTCGGCAAGACGACCACGCTGCTCAAGGAGCGGCTGGGCCGGATGCCGACCGTCGAGGAGCTGGCCCGCGCCACCGGCCTCACCGTCGAGGCGGTGCGGAGCCTGTCCGCCCTCAACACCGAGGCGGTCCGGCTCGACCACCCGACGCGGGACGGCGACGGGAACGAGCGGATGGAGCGGTTCGCGACCGGCGACCAGGAAGGCACCGACTCGCAGACCATCATGAACAGCCAGACCTCGGACATCGAGGCCGCGCTGGCCACGCTCCCGCCGCGCGACGCCAAGGTGCTCCGGCTCTACTTCGGGCTGGACGACGGGCAGAGCCGGACACTCGAGGAGATCGGCCGCATGATGGGCGTCACCCGCGAGCGCATCCGCCAGCTCCGCGACCGGGCCCTGCTCCGGCTCCGCGAGGGCGAGACCGGGGAGCGGCTGAAGGACCTGGTGGCGTAGTCGCGTAGTCACGAGTCGCGAGACGAAGGGCCGGGAGATCACCCTCCCGGCCCTTCTCACGTCTCACATCTCACGTCTCACGTCTCCCGCTCGACCGCCGCCGCGATGACCCGGACCGCCTTCGCGGCCCGGACCGCGTCGTCGTCGCCCTCCGCCCATCCCGCGTCCACGTCCGGCGCGAGGCCCGCCACCTCGTTCGTTCCGTCGGTCCGGAGCCGGGCGCAGTCGGGCATGCGCACCTGCAGCCCGCTGTGCGGGAGTTGCAGGGGGATCCCGCCGTTCACGTACCCGCAGCCCGCGCCGTAGGTCCGGGCGCCCACGATCCGCGCCGCCCCGGCGTCGCGGAGCTGGGCGGCGAATCCCTCGGAGGCCGACGCCGTCCCGCCATCCACGAGGACCACGAGCGGGCCGTCCCACACCCCCGGCTCGTACCGATAGGTCGCC
>DATIBS010000072.1:0-27137 GCA_035457305.1 Gemmatimonadales bacterium | reverse complement strand
CTTCCCGCCGATGGTGATCATCGGGTTCGAGCTGACGATCCTGCTCGGTGCCCTCGCGTCCGTGGCGGGGGTGGTGATCCTCTCCCGCGCCCTCAAGCCGACGAAGGGCCTGCCCTTCGACCCGAAGTTCACCGACGACCGGATCGGCATCTTCGTGCCCTGCGCCCCCGACCAGTACGAGGCCGCCGGCCGGCTCCTGCGCGACGCGGGCGCCGAGGAGGTCCGCCATGCGTAGTGCGCGGCTGGCCCTCGCGCTCGCCGGCGCCCTCGCCGCCGGCGGCTGCAACTGGTGGTACAACGACGTGCCCTCGCCGGACGACCTGATGAAGGCCGTCCCCTGGTTCGACCACATGATCACGTCACCCGCGGTGCACCCGTACGAGACGGCGGGGGTGCCGCGCGCCACGCCCCCCGGCACGGTGCCGGTGGGGCGGGTCGAGCCGGACGTCGGGGCGACCTGGGCCACGGGCAACTTCGCCGCGGCCGAGGTCTACGTGAATCCGCTCGCCCGGGGCGCGATGCTCGCCCGCGGCGACACGCTCTACGGCTGGTTCTGCGCCACCTGCCACGGGCAGGCGGGGGCGGGCGATGGGCTGGTCGGGCGCCGCATGGGCGCGCTCCCGCTCACCTCCGATCGCGCGATGGCGCTCTCGGACGGCTACCTCTATGCCATCATCCGCTACGGCCGCGGGGTGATGGGCCGCTACGGCGACAAGATCTGGGAGCCGGCGGACCGCTGGGCCGTTGTCAACTACGTCCGGGAGCTGCAGGCCCGCTCCAGCATCGCCGCCGCCGGAGGGGTCCAGTGAAGGCCGACACCGTCCTCCGCCGCCGCCTGGCCCAGCATGCCAGCCAGGGCCGCTGGGGCCTGTTCGTGGGGCTCGGCGCCGTCCTCGGCATGATCGGGGCCGGGCTCTTCGTCCTTGCCCTCACCGGCGGGCAGGCCGAGCGGGCGTGGCAGCTCTTCCACGTGAACTGGGTCTACTTCACCGGCCTCACGGCAGGCAGCCTGGCGCTGGTGGCGGTCTACAAGGTCGCCAACGCCAAGTGGTCCGGCCTGCTGGTCCGGTTCGCCTCGGCCACGGTGGCGTTCCTGCCCGTGATCCTCGTCGGGTTCGTCCTGGTCTTCACCCTGGGCTACGAGCACGTCTACGGCCACATGCAGGAGGAGCTGCACTCCCTCCCGCACGGCAAGGCAGTCTGGCTGTCCAAGCCCTGGATGGTCACCCGGCTCGGGCTCGGACTCGCCGCCCTGGCCCTGGTCGGCTGGGCCCTGGTCCGGCGCGACCTGGCGCCCGACGCGTGGGAGGCGGCGCGGGAGGCGGAAGGCCCGCGGCGCCGCGCGCTCGAGGGGCTCGCCCGCGGCTTCGACGGCACCGCCGCGGGGCTCGCCGCCGTCGAGGGACGGGTCGCCCGGCTGGCGCCGGTGTACGTCGTCCTCTACGCCGTCGTCCTCACCCTCGTGGCCTTCGACGGGATGATGGCCCTCCAGCCCCACTGGTTCTCCAACCTGCTCGGCGGCTGGTTCTTCATGGGGTCGTTCCTCGGGGGCAACGCCCTCCTCGCGCTCCTCGCGCTGGCCGGCGGGCGCGAGACCGGCACCGCACACCTCATCAGCCCGAAGCAGCGCCACGACCTCGGGAAGATGATCTTCGGCTTCTCGGTGTTCTGGACCTACCTGATGTGGTCCCAGTTCCTGGTGATCTGGTACGGCAACCTGCCGGAGGAGACGGGATTCGTCTTCGCCCGGATCTGGGGGCCGTGGCGACCGGTGGCCCGCCTGGTGTTCTGCGGGATGTTCCTCATCCCGTTCGTCGGCCTGCTCGGCGTGACGCCGAAGAAGTGGCCGGTGACGCTCGGGCTCTTCAGCGGCGTGATCCTGGCCGCCCTCTGGCTCGAGCGCTACCTGATGGTGATGCCCTCCATCACCGCCGAGGCCGGCCCGGTCTTCGGGC
The DNA here is from genome assembly GCA_035457305.1 of Gemmatimonadales bacterium. Classification (GTDB taxonomy): domain Bacteria; phylum Gemmatimonadota; class Gemmatimonadetes; order Gemmatimonadales; family GWC2-71-9; genus JAICEH01. The sequence continues at coordinate 25,182 of DATIBS010000072.1, read as the reverse complement.
TGCCCGAGCTCGCGCCGACGCTGCTCTTCGTCGGCCTCTTCCTGCTGGCCTACGGGCTCGCCGCGCGGCGCTTCCCCATGATCTCCCCGCGGCTGGGCGAGCTGACCCTGCAGCGCGAGAGCCACCACGTGGAGGAGCCCAGCGAGTTCCTCCATGAGGAGGCCGAACGGGACTACGTGAGCGAGGCGGCGATCGAGGAGGAGAAGCGGCACTAGGAGTCGAAGGTCGAAGGTCGAAGGAATCGAGAGGCCGGCTCCCGTTCGGGGAAGCCGGCCTCGTCACTTTCGCGCCCTTCGACCTTCGAGCTTCGACCTACTTCACCCGCAAGAGCAGCGCCCGGAGCGAGTCGGCCGGGATGTCGCCCAGGATCACGAGCAGGCGCTCGCCGTCGTCCCGGCTGGCCAGCGAGGGATCCACCTGGAGCTGGGCCGAGGCCGAGTGCCCGGTGCGGTTGGAGATCAGGCTCCGGACGTCGGAGGCCGGACCCGCGACGGTACGGATCGTCTGGCCGCTCGCGAGCTGCTGGGAGACCACGCTGAGCCCCCCGCTGGTGCGCTGGCTCACCCGGATCTCCTTCACCGGGAGGCCGTCGACCCGCGGCACCCAGTCGCTCGAGTCGCGCTGCAGCCGGTCCCACGAGACGGAGCGCCAGACCCCGGCCAGGGGGAAGTCCGAGAGCACCCCGTCCGCCGACCGGAGCGACATCCCGGCGGCCACCGGCCCGTCCTCGGGGTCGGCGCTGTCGGGGATGGCCGGCACCCGGGGCTCGGCGGCGGCCAGCCGGGTGGCCGGTCGGGGCGCCGGAGAAGGAGGAAGGGCGGAGTCGTTGGTCGGGACGACGGTGGGCGGGTCGGCGAGGACGGTGGCCGGGGCGACGGCGGCGGCCGGCTCCCCGGCGACGGCATTCCCGGCGGCCTCGGGAGCGAAGTCCCGGGCCAGCCAGCCCGTCGCCACGGCGGCGGCCACGCTCGCCGCCCAGCCGCCGTACCAGAGCCGCCGGCGGGTCCGGGCGCGCGCGGCGGTGGCCCGCGCCTCCAGGGTGGCCCAGGCGGGCGGGTGCCGGGGTCCGGGCGCGAGCAGCGCCAGCAGCCCGGTGGTGCGATCCCGGAGGGCGGCAATCGCGTCCCGCTCCGCCTGGCAGGCGGGGCAGCGCGCGAGGTGGCTCTCGATCTCCACGCACTGCGACCGGCTGAGGGCCTGGTCGAGATAGGCGTGAAGTTCGTCCTCAGGAATGTGCCGCATCATCCATCCGTTCCGTCTCGCGGCGATCGTATGCCTCGATCAGGCGCCGCCGGGCGCGCGCCAGGGTGGTGCCGACGGCCCCGACCGCCAGGCCGGTCTGGGCGGCGATCTCGGGGTAGCTCAGTCCCGCGTCCCAGAGCAGCAGGATCTCCCGATCCCGGGGCGTGAGCAGTGCCAGGGCGTCCTGGACCCGGCTCACCTGCTCGTCGTGCTCCATCGTCTCTTCCACCGAGCGCACCGGCGCCGGGTGGGTGCCGGGGTCGTTCGTTAGGAGCGTGAGGTGCTTCTTGCGCCGGACGGCGGCCCGGGCCTCGTCCCGCGCCAGGTTCGCCGCCACCGCGAAGACCCACGCGCGCGGCTTCTCCGGTCGGTGGGACATCGCGCGGAGGAAGACCTCCTGCGCCAGGTCCTCCGCCCGGTCGGCGTCCCACACCTTGCGGTACAGGAAGCGGACCACCGCCTGGTACGTCGTCTGGTAGAGGCGCTCGAGCTCGTCGTTCACTCAGGGGCTCCGGATGCCCGGGGGCGACCACGCGTGGGAGACGCCCGCCGGTGCCGATCCTTGCACACCCGCGGGTCCGCCCTCACCGATGCTGCGCCCGCTGCCACCGCGTGGCCAGGGCGCAGCCACGGTGGATCACGGCGCGCTTCGGGGGCCAGTCGAAGCACAGGGCCGGCTTGGCGGTCCGTCCGTCGGGCCGGGTGCGCCCGTGGAGGGTGCAATGGACCCCATCCGCCGGGTCGAGGTAGTCGCAGGCCGAGATGATCTCGGCCTCGAGATACCCGTCCTCCGTCCGCGCCACCTTGCATAGATAGGGCGACCGGCGCGACCGCACCAGCGCCTCGAGCCGGGTGTCCGTGGGCGGCGCGACGATGTCCACCTGGAGGTCGCGACAGCAGGCGGCCCCGCGGGTGTTGTCGCCGGTGCGGCACGGGGCGCCCACGCAGGGGTTGCTGCCGACGCCGACCACCGGGAGCGGCCGCCTGGGGTGGGAGAGCTCGATGTCGCGCATCCGCTGGCGGTCGGCCACCCGGAAGCGGTCGCCGCCGAGCCGGCGCGTCTGGCTCCCCGGCCGGGGGTCGCGGGGCATCGGCCCCCTGAACCCGTGGGCCCGGCATCGTGCCCCCTCCCCCTCTGCCTGGAGCCAGCGACAAGGCACGTGGACCGTGGCTTCGACGAACAACTCGTCGTCCCGGATGTCGAGCCTCCCGAAGGAGATCCGTTCGGTGTGCCCGAGCAGCCAGGTGGTCTCGTGGTCCAGCGGGTCCGCTCCCCCCTCGAGCGTCCCGATACGGAGCGTGACCCGGAGCTGGCGGCACTGGGTGCCGAGGGCCCGGCAGGGCGGGGGAACGCTCACGACAGGACTCCGCAGTCGGGGACAGGTCCGGAGCCACGGCTCCGGCGGCGGGCGGAAAATAGGCCCGTCCCGGCGGCACGACCACCCGTGGCGGACTCCCCTTTCAGGCCGGTCGCCCTTATACTTGTGCCGCTCTTCACAAGCGGGGCCGGAGATTCCGGGTCGCCGCAGGGGAGCGCGGTGGCAGCGGACTTTTTTCGACTCTCTGGAGGCAGTGGAGCGATGCGGAAGACCCTTATGGCGGCCGGGCTCGTGGTGCTCGCCGCGGCGTGCGGCGGTGAGAAGAAGGCCGAGGACGCGGCGACGATGACCCCGGAGCAGCCGGCGGCCGAGACCCCGGCGCCGGCGACCACCGGCACCACGCACGACGTGAACATGGTGCTCGAGGGGACGTCCTACAAGTACGTCCCGAATGAACTGACCATCAAGGCCGGCGACGTCATCCGCTTCCACAACGTGAGCGGCGGCCCGCACAACGTGGACTTCTGGGCGGACAGCATCCCGGCGGGCGCCGCCGCGGTGCTCAACACCGCCATGCCGGACCGGATGGGCGAGCTGAGCGGCCCGCTCCTCGTCGAGGCGAACGCCGTGTACACCATTTCCTTCGCCGGCGCGCCGGCGGGCGAGTACAAGTTCTACTGCCTGCCGCACCTCGCGATGGGCATGACCGGGAAGCTCACGATCACCGAGTAACCCGCTCCCCCGGGAATGCGAACCGCCCGCCGGTCCAGCGACCGGCGGGCGGCGTCTTTCCGGACCACCCGGGACTACGGGCGCATCACCCTCGCCGTCAGGGCCAGGCAGCCTCCCGCCATCGCCACCCCCGCCAGCGCGTCCACCGCGTAGTGCATCTGGCAGTACACGACGGCGACCGTGAGCAGGAGGGTGGGCACCGCCAGCCCGACGCCGAGGATCCGGTTCGCGCGCCACGCGGCAGCCGCGGCGGTGACCGTCGCGGCGACGTGGGACGACGGGAAGGCGGCGCCGTAGGAGCTCCCGCGCGCGAGCGTCGCGTAGACCAGCCGGGCCGGCCCGTTGTCGGTGAACCAGGCCGCCGGCCGGGGAAACTCGTAGTAGGGCCCGGCCACGGGGAAGAAGATGAACCAGAGGTAGCAGCTGACGAACGTGGCCATCACCGCGAAGACGTACCACCGGAGGTCGTCGGTCCGGCCCTTCCAGGCGAACCAGATCGCCGGCGCAGGGACGATCACGTAGTAGGCGAAATAGGACGCGTGAAGCAGTGCGGACCAGAAGGCGCTGGGCTGCGCCTGCCACCAGAGCCGGCTCACCTGCACGCCGAAGAGGGCCTCCTCCCATCCCTGGACCGTGGCGTCGCGGGCCGCCACGGCGCCCCCGCCGGCCAGCACGTCGAGCGCGCCGTAGAGCCCGACGAGCAGGACGATGGGGTAGACGTCGCGCAGGATGCGGCCGGTCCGGCCGACCCGCTCGCTCGTGCAGAGGAGCGCCACCGCCGGGATCAGCAGGTGGGCAGCCGCGATCCAGGCGAGCGGCGGATACCCGGGCAGCCGGACGAGCGCCGTTGCCGCCACGACGAGGCCGTAGCCGGACATCAGCCAGTCGATCGGTCGGAGCCGCTTCAGAGCCACCCGCGCTCCCGGTACCAGGCAGCGGTCCGGCGCAGGCCGGCGTCGAGGTCGTGCGTCGCTTCCCAGCCCGCGTCGCGCGCGATGGGCGAGGGGTCCGCGGTCCAGGCCGGGGCGAAGAACTCGTTGGCCTTGTCGGAGGTGAGGAGCGTCGGCTGGCCGGTGAGCCGCGCCACCGCCTCCGAGAGGTAGAGGATCGGGCGGGCGAGGGTGCCGGGGAGCCGGGGGACAGTCACCTGGCGCCCCACCGCCTCGCCCAGCTTGCGCGCGAGATCGAGCTGGGTGAAGCGCTCGACGTGGCAGGCCGCGTAGGTGCGCCCGGCGGTCGGGCCGGCCAGGGCCACCGCTACCAGCGCCTCGGCGAGGTCCGGAGCGAAGACCGCCACGAGCTCCTGCGTCCCGCTGCCGAAGACGGGCGAGATCCCGAGGCGACGGGCCGCACGGAACGCCCGGAGGAACTCGCGATCGCCGGGGCCGTAGACCATCGGCGGGCGGACGATGGCCCACTCGACGCGGCCGGCCCGCACCGCCTCCTCCGCCGCCAGCTTGCTCCGGCCGTACGCGGTGACGGGGCGGGGCGGCTCGTCGCCCCGGAGTGGCCGGCCGCGCTCGGAGGGGCCCGCGGCGGCGAGGGAGGAGACGTGGAGCAGTCGGCCGACGCGGGCGGCGGCCGCGGCGGCCACCACGTGCCGGGTGCCCTCGACGTTCGACCGGTGGAAGCCGGCCTCGTCGAGGGCGCTGGTGGCGCCGGCGACGTGGAACACCACGTCCTGCCCTTCGGCGGCCTCCGCGATGGCCGCGGTGGCGTGCAGGTCCCCCGCCACCAGCCGGACGCCGCGCGCGGAAAGGGCCTCCCCCCTGACGGGGTTCCGGACCAGCGCGGTGACCGTGTGCCCCGCACCGAGGAGGGCCTCGATCAGGTGGCCGCCGACGAAGCCGGTGGCCCCGGTGACCAGCGCCCTCATAGCGGCTTGTCGTACATCCGGAGCGTCTTGTAGGCGACGAAGCCGATCTTCTCGAGGCCGTGGCGGATGCCGACGTTGTCCTCCAGCGTCCAGCCGCCCTCGCCCCAGTAGATCCCCCGCGAGCCGGCGCCGGTCCACACCCGGTGGTAGAGCACGGCGTCGAGCCCGGTGCCCCGGAACTTCGGGATCACGCCGAGGAGTGCCACCCGCGCGCGGCGGATGGTGCGGCGCTTGAGCCCCCACAGGATCCGCGCCACCCCGGGCAGGAGCCGCCCGTTCCGGTTCGGGCGCAGCACCTGGTTCAGGTCCGGCAGCCCGAGCCCGAAGCCGACCGGTGAGCCGTCGGCGGTCTCGGCGATCACCACCATCTCCGGGATCACCACCGGGCGGAACTGCTTCGCGAGGTGGTCCATCTCCGCGTCGGTCATCGGGATGAAGCCCCAGTTCTTCTCCCAGCAGGCGTTGTAGAGCCGCTTGATGAGGTCCACTTCCGCCTCGAAGTGCTTCAGGTCCACCAGGCGGAACCGGACCCCGTAGCGCTTCGCCAGGATCTCCTCGGCCCGCTCCAGCCGCGCCGCCGGCGTGACGTAGTGATCGAAGCTGCCCGCCTCGTACAAGATGAGGTCCTTCACCTTCGCGAACCCGGCCTGCTCGATGAGCTTGCCGTAGTACGGCGGGTGCCACGGCGTCATGAGCACGTTCGGGGTCTCGAAGCCGTCCACCAGGAGCCCGCAGTCGTCGTTCACGGAGAAGGAGGCGGGACCGCGGAGCACCGGGAGCCCGCGGGCCTTGACCCATCCGCCGGCGGCGCCGAGCAGCGCGTCGGCCACCGCCTGGTCGTCCTCGCACTCGAAGAAGCCGAAGAAGCCCACCCGGTCGTCGGGGTGCGTCGCGTAGTGCAGCCGGTTGTCAATGGCCGCCACCCGGCCCACCACCCGGCCGGCGCGCTCGGCGAGGAAATACTCGGCGTCGGCGTGCTGGAAGAACGGGTTCTTCGTGCGGGAGAGCTGGAGCCGCATGTCCAGCCGGAGCGGCGGCACCCAGTTGGGCGCCGCCGCGTGCAGCCGGTAGGGAAGGTCGATGAAGCGGGAGCGGTCCCTGGCGGTCCGGACCGCCCGGACCGTGACGGCCGAGTTCAGATGACGCCCAGTTCGCGGCCGATCCGGCCGAACGCCTCGAGGCAGAAGTCGATCTGCTCCGCCGTGTGGGTGGCCATCAGGCTGGTGCGGAGGCGGCACTGCGCCGCCGGGACCGCCGGGGGGACGACCGGGTTGGTGAAGACGCCGGCCTCGAAGAGCATCCGCCAGAAGATCAGCGTCTGGTCCAGCGGGCCGATGATCACCGGGACGATCGGCGTCTCCGTCGGGCCGGTGTCGTACCCGAGGGCGCGGATCCCTTCCATCAGCCGCCGGGTGTTCTCCCACAGGCGGGCCCGGCGCTCGGGCTCGTCCTGCAGCACCTGCAGCGCGGCCAGCACCCCGGCGGTGTTGGCCGGCGGGAGCGAGGCGGTGAAGATGAGCGGCCGGGCGTGGTGCTTGAGGTAGTCCACCACGTTCTCCGACGCCGCGACGAACCCGCCGATCGAGGCGAGCGACTTGGAGAAGGTGCCGGCGATGATGTCCAGGTCGTCGGTCATCCCGAAGTGCGCGGCGGTGCCGTCGCCATTGGGGCCGAGGACGCCGAGGGCGTGCGCGTCGTCGATGGCGAAGGCGGCGCCGTACTGCTTGGCCAGGCGGGAGAGGCCCGGCACGTCGGCGATGTCGCCCTCCATGGAGTAGACGCCGTCCACGATGATCATCACGCCGCGACCCTGCGCCTTCTGGAGCTTCCGCTCGAGGCCGGCGAGGTCCCCGTGGTTGAAGCGCTCAGTCTCGCCGTAGGAGAGCTTGGCGCCATCCACGATCGAGGCGTGGTCGAGCTTGTCGAGCAGCACCAGGTCATTCCGCGCCACGAGGCCCGAGACGAGGCCCAGGTTCGCGTTGTAGCCGGTGGAGAAGACCAGGCAGGACTCCTTCCCGAGGAAGGCGGCCAGGTCGGACTCCAGCTGCTGGTGCAGGTCGAGGGTGCCGTTCAGGAACCGGCTCCCGGTGCAGCCCGAGCCGTAGCGCAGCAGGGCGCGCTGGGCGGCCTCGAGCACCTTCGGGTGGTGGGTGAGCCCGAGGTAGTTGTTGGACCCCAGCATGATCCGCTTCTTGCCCTCGATCGTGACGACCGTGTCCTCCGACTCGGAGATGGGCTTGAAATACGGATACAGGCCCGCGGCCCGGGCCTCGCGCGCCTTGGTGAACAGGCGGCACTTCTCGAAGAGCGCGATGTGCTGGAGGGTCTGAGCGTCCACGGGACCTCGTGCGCACGGGGTACGAAGGCGCGCACCCCCTGTGGCGGGTGCGCGGCACAATCGTGCAAAAATTACCGGGTTGGGGCGTTCCAGACAAGGTTTCGGGCGCCGGGGGATGGGGGAGGGTGGCGCTCGGGGATGGCGCGGGAAGTCCCGGCGGGTCTTCCGGTTAGGAGGGCCGTGGCCTTCGGCGCGGAGGGCCGCGGAGGGATTCACCGCAGAGGCGCAGAGGGCGCAGGGAGGATTGGTTGACTCCGGGGGTGGGGTGGGCCGAGTATTCGGGCTTGCGGGGCGTTAGCTCAGCTGGGAGAGCGCCTGGTTTGCAACCAGGAGGTCACCGGTTCGATCCCGGTACGCTCCATCAAGGTCGAGGGTCGGAGGTCGAGGGTCCGCTCCCGAGGAGCCGCCGTCGACCTCCGGCTTTCGGCCCTTGGCGCCCCGGCTTGACATAGGGGGAGGGGGTATATAACTTGGACCCGTCCGGCATACCTGGGGGTCCCATGAACGGCACCGACTGGCTGGTCCTCATCGGCGGGCTCACCGCCATCGCCCTCGTCAATTGGTGGTTCTTCCGGGCCGGGCGGACCCCGGTGGCGGCCCCCGCGGCTCCGACCGGCGGGCCTCAGGAGGTCGTCGTGGCCGTGCGCGGCGGGTACGACCCGGGCTCGATCCGGGTCCGCGCCGGCCTGCCGGTCCGGCTGGTCTTCGATCGCCAGGAGGACGCGAGCTGCAGCGAGGAGGTCGTCTTCCCCGACTTCGGTGTCCGCAAGTTCCTCCCGCCCTTCGCCCGGACCTCGGTGGAGTTCACGCCCGCCAAGCCCGGCACCTACGAGTTCACCTGCGGGATGAGCATGCTCCGCGGGCGCCTCGTGGTGGAGTGAGTCCGCCATGAGCGACCACCAGCACCACCGCCGGGGACTTCCCGTGATGGAACCGGTCCGGGCCGTGCCGCCCGCACCGCCCGCGCCCGCCGCTGCGCCGGCGCCGGACGCGAAGCGGATCACCTTCCCGGTCAGCGGCATGCATTGCGCCTCCTGCCAGGCCCGGGTGCAGCAGGCGCTGCGGCAGGCCCCCGGCGTGAGCGACGCGACGGTCAACCTGATGACCGAGCAGGCCACGGTGGCATACGACCCCGCGGCCACCACGCCCGACGCGCTGGTCGAGACCGTGCGGCACGCGGGATACGAGGCCGGACTGCCGAGCGCCGAGCGCTCGGCATTCGAGGAGCAGGAGGCGCAGGACCGCTCGCGCGAGGAGGAGTACCACCGGCTCCGGTTCCGCTCGCTCGTGAGCCTCGCCATCGGCGCGGTGGCGATGCTGCTCGCGATGCCGCTCATGGGCGCGGGGCCGCACGGCGCCACCGACCCCGTGATGAACTGGGTCATGCACTCGCTCGAGCCCACGCTACGAAGCGTGATGCCGTGGCTCTACGCCATCCCCCACGGCGCCCTCCGCTGGACGCTGCTGGCGCTCACCCTCGTGGTCATGGCCTGGGCGGGCCGCCACTTCTACACCAACGCCTGGACCGCCTTCCGTCATCACTCGGCGACGATGGACACCCTCGTGGCGGTCGGCACCGGGGCCGCCTTCCTCTTTTCGGCCGCGGTGACCGTGGCCCCGGCGTGGTTCAGCGCGCGGGGCATCGCGCCCGACGTCTACTACGAGGCGGTGATCATCATCGTGGCCCTCGTGCTCCTCGGGAACGCCTTCGAGGCGCGCGCCAAGCGGCGCACCGCGGAGGCGCTCCGCGGGCTCGCGGCGCTCCAGCCGGCCGAGGCCACCGTGGTGCGCGACGGACGCGAAGTGACTGTGCCGCTCGCCGCGGTGCACCGCGGCGACATCGTGCTGGTCCGCCCCGGGGAGCGGATGCCGGTGGACGGGGAGGTGCTGTCGGGCACGAGCGCGGTGGACGAATCGGTGCTGACCGGTGAGAGCATCCCGGTGGACAAGGCGGCGGGCAGCCGGGTGAGCACCGGCACGCTCAACCAGGCCGGCGCGATCCGGATCCGCGCCACGGCCCTTGGCGCCGACAGCGCGCTCGGCCGGATCGTCACCCTCATGCGCGAGGCGCAGGGCTCGCGCGCCCCGATCCAGGGCCTGGCGGACCGGATCTCGGCGGTGTTCGTGCCGGTGGTCGTCTCGATCGCGATCGCGACCTTCGTGGCCTGGACCATCGTCGGCGACGACCCGCTCCGCGCCCTCACCGCCGCGGTGGCGGTGCTCATCATCGCGTGCCCCTGTGCGATGGGCCTGGCCGTGCCGACCGCGGTGATGGTGGCCACCGGCCGGGGCGCCGAGCTGGGCGTGCTCATCAAGGGCGGCGAGCCGCTCCAGCGCGCCGCCGACGTGGACACGATCGTGCTCGACAAGACCGGCACCCTGACCGAGGGGAAGCCGCGGGTGACCGACGCGGCGATCGACGACGACTCCGCGCTCCTCGCCGCCGGGCTCGAGCGCGGCTCGGAGCATCCGCTCGCCCGGGCCATCGTGGCGTGGGCCGAGGGGCGCGGGCTGGAGCTCCCGGCGCCCGACCACTTCGAGGCGCGCGCCGGGTTCGGGGCGGCGGGTGTCGTGGCGGGCCGGCGGGTGCTGGTCGGCACCGCGAAGCTGCTCGAGGCCGAGGGCGTGGCGCCGGGTGCCGCCCTCGGGTCGGCCGAGCGATTCTCCGCGGCGGGGGCCACCCCGGTGCTCGTGGCCGTGGACGGGGAGGCCCGCGGCGCCATCGCGCTGGCCGACCGGCTCAAGCCGACCAGCCGCACGGCGGTGGCGCGGCTCCACCGGCTCGGGCTCAGGGTGGCGATGCTCACCGGCGACCGCCGCGGCGCCGCCGAGGCCGTCGCCCGCGAGGCGGGGATCGATGCGGTCGAGGCCGAGGTCCTGCCCGAGGGGAAGGTGGCGTACGTGACGCGGCTGCAGGCGGAAGGCCGCGTCGTCGCGATGGTGGGAGACGGGGTGAACGACGCCCCCGCGCTGGCCCGCGCCGATGTGGGCGTGGCGATGGGGGCCGGCGCCGACGTGGCCGCGGACGCCGCCGACGTGACGCTCCTCCGCGACGATCTGCTCGCGCTGGCGGACGCCCTCGGGCTCTCCCGGCGCACGATGCGCACGATGCGGCAGAACCTGTTCTGGGCGTTCATCTACAACGTGGTCGGCATCCCGGTCGCGGCCGGGGTGCTCTATCCGGCCTTCGGCGTGCTCCTGAGCCCGATCCTCGCCTCCGCGGCGATGGCGTTCAGCTCCGTGAGCGTGGTCAGCAACAGCCTGCGGCTCCGGGGCTTCCAGGGAGGGACGCGATGAGCGACGAGACGATCACCTGCGGCTGTGGCGCCTCGCACGACGCAGGGCCGGACGGCCGAAAGGCCGTGGGCGTGGACCCCGAGCTCAAGCAGCGCAACCTGCACCGGCTCCGCCGGATCGAGGGCCAGGTGCGCGGGCTCCAGAAGATGGTCGAGGAGGACCGTTACTGCGCCGACATCCTGGTGCAGCTCTCCTCGGTGCAGGAGGCGCTCCGGGGCGTGTCCCGCTCGCTGATGAAGAACCACCTCGAGCACTGCGCCACCCATGCCATCCGGCAGGGCGGGGACGAGGCGCGCGCGATGTACGACGAGGTGGTGGACCTGATGTTCAAGCACGTCCGGTGAGGCGTCTCCTCCCGGTGGTGCTGCTCGCCGCGGCGGCGGGGCCGGCCGCCGCGCAGAAGGACTGGTACAACCTCGACCGCGGGCATCCGTTCGAGCTGACCGACGCCCGAGCCCTCGAGCGGAAGGCGCTGGAGCTCCAGTTCTCGCCGCTCGACCTGACCCGGCGCGAGGGCGGTGCCTACGGCTGGAGCCTCGCCCCCTCGATCTCCGCCGGTCTGCTGCCCCGCACCGAGGTCGAGGTCGCGGTGCCCTACGCCTGGTCGGATGGTCCGGAGTCGCGCGGCGGCCTCGCCGGCATCGAAATCGGGGTGCTCCACGCGCTCAATGTCGAGACCCGGGGGCTGCCGGCCCTCGCGCTCGAGGCGGAGGTCCTGCTCCCCGTCGGCTCGGAGGCCCCCGATGCCACCTTCACCACGCTGGGGGGCATCCTGACCCGCACCTTCGGCCGGAGCCGGCTTCACGTCAACGCGTCGGGGACCATCGGCCCCTCGGCCGGCGCGCCCGCCGACCAGCACCAGTGGCGCGCGGGGCTGGCCGTGGACCGCGCCCTCCCCCTCTCGGCCACGCTGCTCGGGGTCGAGGTGCTGGCGGGAGCACCCTTCGGTGACGAGGCCGCGCTGGATTGGGACGTCGGGCTCGGCGGCCGGCGGCAGGTCACGCCCCAGCTCGTGCTGGACGCGGGCGTCCGGTACCGCGTGGCCGGTGAGGCGACGGGATGGGGGGTGCGGATGGGCTTCGGCTGGATGACCTCGCTCGCGCGCGCCCGGGCCGGTGCCCGATGAGGTGGGATCGCCTCGCGGGCGCCGTGCTCCTCGCCCACGCGCTCGGCACCGGACCGGCCCACGCTCAGTGGGTCACCAGCGACGAGCAGGCCTACCTGCAGGCGCGGCACAACTGGACCTTCCGCCGCGCCTATCCCGGCGCCGATCGGCTCTTCAATGCGTTCGACTACGGGCACGCCATCCTGTACGAGACCCTGCTCACCCGTCCGGACGCGGCGCCCTCCGTCCTCGAGGAGCGCGAGTTCCGCCACCTGGTCGGGAAGGTGCTGCGGAACCCGCCGGCGCTCCCGCTCGAGGAGGCGGCCATCGAGGTGGAGTACGCGCGGCTCGTGCCCGAGGTGAAGCTGATGTTCGACTGGGCCCACCTCCTCCACCGCCAGATCTACGACGTCTGGGCCGACGAGCGCCTGGACGAGGCCGCCAAGGACGCCGCGGTGGCCGAGCTGGTGGGCTACTACCGCTCCCGCCGCGATCTCGCCCTGTCCGCGATACCCAAGTCGCTCGAGCTGATGGAAGGGCACGAGTACTCGCTCGCCTTCCGGGAGCGGTACCCCAGGTTCAACGGCCTGATCTGGGCCTACCACTGGATGCAGGTGGGGCTCTACGACGCGCTGATGGTGGACGCCGATCCGGCGGGCCGGCAACGTCGGGTGGCCCAGGCGGTGGGCCGCTTCTGGCAGATGGTGGACGCCGGGCTCGAGGGGCTCCCCTACCTCATGCCGATGACGTCGGTGGTCGCCCCCCGGTTCGCCGCGCGCTACCCCGAGGCGGCGGCGATCTTCGACAACCTCCATGCGTTGCACGACGTGGTCTCGGACATCCTCGCCTCCAGCCGCGTGCCGGCGGCGGGCAAGCGCGCCGAGCTGTTGCGGATCGCCGCGCGCTACCGCGACGCGGCGGCGGACACCGTGCCCCACGCGGAGTGGCGGGCGATGGCGGAGCGCATGGGAGCGGCGAACCAGGGCGGGCGCGCGGTGGACTTCGATCCGGCCCTTCCGCGCCCCACGGTGCGGCGGGGCGCGCCGCACCATGAGGCGATGGGGCACTGACGGTGGCTCAGTGCCCGCGCAGGCCGCGCACCCCGGCCGCGACGAGCGACAGGGTGTAGATCCCCGCCAGGGCGAGCCCCTTCGCCGCGGTGGCCAGGAAGAGCGTGCGAGCCGGGCCCTGCATCAGCCCGCGCACCTGGAAGAAATCGAGCAGCAGGAGCACCCCGACGAATCCGGCCACCGCCCCGGCGATCAGGCAGAGCGCCCCGAGGATCCGGAGCGCGCCGATGCCCGTCTCCCGGAGCAGGATCGCCCCGCCAAGGGCGGCCAGCGCGATCACGACGAGCGAGTAGCTGTCGAGCGTCGTCGTGAGCGCGGCGAAGTCGGCCTGGGCGTTCGGCTCCCGCTGGATCGCCCAGAGCACGCCGATATCGATCAGGGCCGCGAGGAGCAGCGCGATCCCGAGCCCGGTCAGCAAACTCGCGATCGCACCGCGGGCGTCGGTGCGCGGCGCGGACGAGTCGGACCGGGTCGGCATCACGGGGGTCGTAGGCATCGGGTCTCCCGGAGGTGAGGGAAGGGCGGCGACAGCAACGCGACACTGCTTCCCGGTCCTTGCGGTCCGGTGGCGCCGCCCCATAATGGGGAAGCCGTCCCCGCCGGACAACTGTTGGTGCGTCGCCGCAACAGACCGCACGGGCGCGATCGCTCCCCCGGCCGGAGCGGGCAGCATTCCGGCACGCAAAGACCCGCATCTGCCTGCGTAACACATTGAAGGAGAGAGACTTGCAGGTAGGCCTCCGGCGTCGCGCCGGAGCCGCCGGAATGGCTTGCCTCTTGCTAGTACGGACGGTACCGCCACCAGCGGCCAGTTCCTACCAGACTCCACCAGGATGAGGTGACCGATGCGAGTGCACTCCCTGTTCGGGCTTCTTGCCGGTGCGGCCCTTCTGGGCGTCGTCCCCGGCGAGGCGGCTGCCGACCTGCGGACGAACGCCTCGGGCCGTTGGCAGTACGTGAGCGCGCTCGGCGCGGAATACGGACGGCTCATGGGCCAGCCCGCCATGCTGCTGCAGTCCGGTTCCACACTGGCGACCCTCGCGGGCGCCCCGTCGGTCCTCGCGGCGTCGAAGGGCGAGGACGAGGACGACGACGAGGAGAAGGGTGGCTTCCTTTCCTCGGCGTACGTGATCGTCCTGGCCGGCGTCGGCGGCGGCGCGTACTTGGCGAGCGAGCTGATCGGCGGCGACGAGCCGGGCGCCACCGGCGACCCGACCTCCCCGACCGCCGGGGGCCCGACCGGTCCGACCGGTCCGACCGGCCCGGTCGATCCGACCGGCGGGACCGGTGGGCCGGCCACCTCGCCGGGGCCGGCATCGCCGACGCCGGAGACCACCACGCCGGAGCCGGTCACGATGACCCTCCTGGCGACCGGGCTCGCGGGACTGGGCGGAGCGCAGATGCGCCGCCGCCGGAAGTCGTCCGACATCGGCTGAGGCCGACCGCCCCCGAACAAAGCGCCCCCCGCCCTGCGGGGGGCGCTTCGTTTTCCGGCGGGCTAGCTTCCCGCCGATGCCGACGCTCCCCCCGACCGCGCTCCTGATCCCGCTCGCGATTGCCGCCGCGCTCCTTCCGGCGGCGACGGCCCGTCGCATGGCGGTCGCGGGGACGCTGGGCTTCCTCCTGGCCCTCGCCGCGCTGCGCCTGGACGGCTGGATCGCCGGCCCCGGGCTCGCCGCGCCGCTGCACGCCTCCCCGACGCCGTGGCTCGTGGCGACTTCCGGGCTCGTGATCACGGCCGTCCTGTCCTGGATCGCGGCGCTGGCCTCCGGGGTTGCCCACCGGGGGGATGGTGCAGCCCCGCGCGTGACGCGTCCGCTCGCCATCGCGGGCGTCCTCGCCGCCGCCGGCCTCGCGTCGGCCTGGCCGGCCCTGGTCGCGGCAGGCCCGGGACGATCGCTCGTGGCGGGGCTGGCCCTCGCGGCGGCCCTGGCGATCGTCGCCTGGCTCGGCGGCGTGCTCCGATTGCGTGCCCTGTTGTCGCGCCTCGTGGGCGACGCGGTGCCGGACGCCCTGGCGCGGCGCCGGTCCGGACTGCTCCCGTGGGGCGCGGGCTTCGCCCTGGTGGCGTTCGCGCCCCATCTGCACCTGGTGCTGGCCGGCACGGCGCTGCTCCTGGCGCTCGGCGGGCGTGCCAGCGCGCGGGCGCGGGCATGGGCGGCGCTGGGGGCCGACGTCGTGGCGCTGCTCGCGCTGCTCGGTGGCTGGTGGCTGCTCTGGACGATCGCGGGACCGGCGGGGGGCTGGATGTCGCGGGTCGGGGAGATCCCGCTCAGCCCCGCCGCGGAGTACCTGCTCGCGCCGCTGCTGGGCCTCGTGGCGTTCCGGCTGGCTGGTGTCGTCCCGCTCGCTGGCCCGACCGGCGCCCTCCTGGCGCCCGCGGCGGCGCTCCTCGCCTGGCGGCTGCTCGTGCCGGCGCTCCCGGTGGCCCTCCCCGCCTGGACGGCGGGCACCCTCGCCCTGGGGACCCTGGGCGCGCTGGCTGCGGGCGCGGCGCGTCGCGTGGACCTGGTGCTGGCCGCGGCCGGCATCTCCGCCTTGCTGGCCGGCGGCGATGCCGGACGGACCGGCGGCGTGCTCCTCCTCGTCCTCGCCCCCCTCGCCTCCCCGGCGCTGGCGGGCCGATGGTGCTCGGTGCCGTCGCCGGCGCGCGCGGCGCTGGCCGCGTTTGCCGCGTGGGCCGCCGGGGAAGCGCTCACCGGCACTCTTGCCGTCGAGGTGGTCTACAGCATCGGGCTGGTGGCCGGCGCCGCCGCGTGCGCGTGGCCGACGCGCGGTTGACCCCTCCCCCGGGCGGGGGTCATACTTCGCCTCCCGGCCGCGATCGCGCGCCGGCATCATCGGATACCGCCGCAGGAGAGCTGCCATATGCCATTCACGCTGCCGGACCTTCCGTACGCGTACGACGCGCTGGAGCCGCACATCGACGAGCAGACGATGCGCATCCATCACGACAAGCATCACGCAGCGTACGTCAACAACCTGAACGCCGCGCTGGAGGGGCAGGCGGCGCTCCAGGGCAAGCCGCTCGATGACCTGCTTCGCGGCCTCGACGCCGTGCCGGAGGCGGTCCGCACCGCGGTGCGCAACAACGGTGGCGGGCACTGGAATCACGCCCTGTTCTGGGACCTGATGGCGCCGGGTGGATCGAAGGCACCGGAGGGCGCCCTCGCCCGCGCCATGGACGCCGAGCTGGGCGGCTTCGAGAAGTTCCGCGAGGCCTTCGCCAAGGCCGCCGCCGGCCGCTTCGGCAGCGGATGGGCCTGGCTGGTGCTGGACGGCGGCAAGCTCGCCGTCACCAGCACGCCGAACCAGGACACGCCGCTGATGGAAGGGAAGCATGCGCTGCTCGGGTGCGACGTCTGGGAGCACGCCTACTACCTCAAGTACCAGAACCGGCGTCCCGACTACGTCGCGGCCTGGTGGAACGTGGTGAACTGGACCGTGGTGGGCCGGCGCTACGAGGCGGCGCGATGACCCACGCCGGGGCCGGCGCCTGAGCGACGGCCCGCGCTTCCCGCGCGCGGGAGCGATCCAGTGAAGCGCTGGGTGCTGGTGGCCGGGGGGCCGGACGGCGACGCCGCCTTCGGGTGGCTCGAGTCGCTGCCCGACGTCGAGGCGCGACGCGCCGACGCACTGGAGGGCGCGAGGCTGGAGCAGGCGGACGGAGTCTGGGTCCATGGGCCGGTCGCGCCCGCCAGGGGCGTGGTCGAGTGGCTCCGGGGCGGAGGCCGGATGCTCTGCACCCTCGAGGCGGCGCTGCTGCCGTCGGCGCTCGGCCTCGAGGCGGTGGCGCCCGACGACCGGTCCGACACCCCGTGGCCCTCCATCCCTCCCATCGGCCCGCTTCCTCCCCGACTCGGCCTCGCCTGCTTCGGCCCTCACCCGCTGCTCGATGGCCTGGGCCGGGCCGCCTTCACCTGGGCGCCCGCGCCGGGAGATCGGCTACGGCGCACCGCCTATCATGCGACGCGCCCGGCGGCATCACGCATCGTTGCGGTCGAACGCAGCGGGACGGTGCCCGACCCCGCCCGCACCGTGGCCTGGGAGCAGGACGTGGGAGCGGGCGGCGTGCTGTGCATCGGCGCGTTCGTCGTGCCCGACGCCGCCGACCCGCTCTGCCGGCCACAGCTCGAGGCCGTCCTCGCCAACGCCATCCTCGGAGAGGCGATCCCGCACGAAGGGCGGAGCGCCACTGCCGCGGCGTGGCCCGCCCCCGGCCTCCGCGCGGTGGAGGAGCCCGCGATGGCCGTCCCGTCCCTCCCCGCGCTCGGCCCCTCCCTGCCGTCGTCTTCGTCGCCGCTCCGGCTCGAGGGACCGGCCACCGATGCGGCGTGGACGCTCGCCGGCCGCCGACTGGTGGCGCTCGGGCGCGAGGACGCCGGGTTGGTCGAGGCATGGGCCCACCCGGTGCGGCTCCTCGCTGGCGTCCACTGGGAAGCCGAGGTGGTTCCCGGGTCAGTCGCGGCCGCGCCGGAGGCGATCGACCGGGAGGGGCGCGTGGGCGGCGCGACGGTGCGCGAACGGTGGCACGTCCCGGTCGAGCTCCCGGCACTCATCTGGGAGGTCGAGGGGGCGGCCGGGCAATCGCTGGCCTTCACCGTGGACCTCCGGAGGGCGTGGCCGGCTCCGCCGGGCGCCGGGGGCGACCTGCGCTTCGCCGTCCGTCCCGACGGCGGCGCCGTGTGGGTGTGCGATGGCGCGGGCGCCCGCGCGCTGGTGGCGATCGAGGGGGGGCGTCTCGCCGTGCGCGCGGGGCACGGCCCGGCCGTCGAGGTGATCGCGCGCCCCGGCGACGCCGCCCGGATCGTGGCGGTGGCGGGGGTGGACGAGCCGGACCTCGCTCGGGGCCTCGCGGGGCTCGCGCGTCGCGGGCTTGCCGGGCTGGCCGCCCAGCGCCAGCAGCACGCCGAACAGCTGCGGCGCCATGGGACGGCGCTTCGCTGCCCGGACGACCGCCTCACCACCGCCCTTGAGTGGGCCAAGGTCCGGATGGATGCCCACCTCGCGGGCACGCCGGGGGTGGGGCGCTCCATCCTCGCCGGTTACGCGGCGCCCGACCCGGCTCGGCCGGGGCGCACCTGGTACCACGGGCCGGACGCCTGCTGGACGGCGCTGGGGATGCTCGCCACGGGCGAGCGGGATGGGCCGCGGGACCTGCTCAAGTTCCTGGCCCAGTCGCAGGACGCCACGGGGCGGGTGCCCCACCGGGTCTCCACCAGCGGCTTCGCCGATTTCGATGCCGCGGATGCCACCCCGCTCTTCCTCTACCTGGCGGGGAGATACGCGGCGTGGACCGGCGACGTCGAGTTCCTGCGGCGCTGGTGGCCCTCGCTCCTCCGCGCATACCGGCACTGCCTGACCTGCGACCGCGACGGCGACGGCCTGATCGAGAATCACCGCCAGGGGCACGACTGGCTCCGACGGGGTCCGGTGGCTGCCCTCGGCCTGAGCTTCCACCTGGCTGGCGGGTGGGTGGCCGCCCTCGAGGGGCTCGAGCCGGTGGCGGAGGCCCTCGGGTTCAGCGACCTTGCCTCGGAGCTCGCCGATCGTGCCCTGGCCGCACGGGAGGTGGCGACCCGCCGATTCCGTTCCGCGGAAGGCTGGGGAACGGCGATCGACCCGGCAGGCGTGCTGGACTCCAGGGCCACCGCCCTGGTGGCGATCCCGGTCCTGCTCGGCCTCGTGCTTCCGGGCGAAGCCGGCGCATGGCTCGACCGGGTGGAGAGCGGTGGGTTCACGACGCCCTGGGGGGTGCGCCTGCTGGAACGCGCGGACCCGCGCTTCGACCCCGCCGACGTCCATGCCGGCGCCGTGAGCCCGGTACTCACGGGCTGGGTCAGCCTGGCGGAGTGGCGGGCCGGGCGCCCCGAGGCGGCGCTGGCGCACGCCAGGCTCAACGCCGCCCTCCCGTTCGAGCGCACCCGCGGGGGCTTCGATGAGGCGCTCGACGGCCTCGAGCGGCAGGCCGCGGGCACCTGTCCCGACCACGCGGCGGCGGCGGCGCTCACGGCTCAGCCCCTGATCGAGGGCTTGTGGGGCATCGTGCCCGATGCGCTGGCCGGCACGGTCCGGGTCTCCCCCTGGCTGCCACCGGAGTGGGACGCGATGGCCCTCGACCGGCTGCGCGTCGGCCGGACGTCGCTCACGCTGGAGGCTCGCCGGCGCCCCGGTGGGCACGTCGTCCGGGTGCGCCGCACGTACGGGCCGCGCATCCACGTGGCGCTGGGGCGGGTGGGCGCGCCGCCGGCAGCACTCAGCGTGGACGATGTCCCGCTGGGCGGCGCGGTCGCGAGGTTCGACGCCGAGGGCGAGCACGAGGTGATCTTCCACGATGCCTGACCGCCGCACCCTGTTGGCGCTGTGCCTGCTCGCCGCGCCGTTGCCTGCGTGCCGGCTCGAGACCCGGCCGCCGCGCGAGTCGTCCCGCGAACTGGAAGCGGTGCGCGCCGTCGTGACCCGGTTCCACGACGCCCTCGCCGCCGGCAACCTCGACGCGGCCCGGAGCCTCTGCTGGCCCGGGGCGACGGTGCTGACGTGGCCGCGGGAGGGCACCGACTGGCTCCGCGACGCGGAGGCGGCGATCCCCTGGCTCTACCAGCGAGCCAACGTCCAGGCGCTCGGGAGCGAGGTGCGGATCGAGGGCGACCTCGCCACGGTGTGGCTCGACCTCCGGCTCGACCCCGGCACGCCCGCGGAGCGTGACGGCACCGAGCTGCTCACCCTCCACCGCGTGGCCGGCGTGTGGCGGATCACCCATCTCTCGCCGGCGGAGCGGCCCGGGGTGTCATGACCGCCGGCCGGCCGACCCCGCTCGCGCTCGTCGGGACGGTGGCCCGGCTGCTCCGTGCCGGGTACGACTCCGAGGTGACGCTGGCGCGGGTCCTGGCCACGCTCCGCGCGGACCTCCCCGCCGCCTCGGCGCGGCTGTGGCGGCGCGAGCCCGGGGGGGCGGGATACCGGTCGGTCGAGCGACCGCCCGCGGCCCCGCTTGCGGGGGCGGCGTTGCCCGACCTGCCCGCGGGCGGGGTGCTCCGCTTTCCGATCGAGAGCGCCGGCGAGCTGCTCGGCGCCCTCGACGTGGAGCCGGACGGTGACCCGACGGCCGCCCGCGAGGCCCTCGCGGTGGTGGCCGACCTGCTGGCGCGGTTCCTCGCGGCCGATGAGCTGTCCGAAGACCTGGCCTACGAGGTGGCGGTGCGCGCCCGTGAGGTGGAACACCAGCGGCGCTTCACGAGCCTGGTCATCGACAGCCTGCCGATCGGGCTCTACGTGGTGGACCGGGACTACCGGATCCAGGTCTGGAACCGGAAGCGGGAGACCGGCACGCAGGGCCTCCTCCGGGGGGACGTGGTGGGTCGGGAGGTGTTCGACGTGCTGACCCGCCAGGACCCGGTGCGGCTCCGGGCCGAGTTCGACGAGGTGTTCCGGACCGGCCGGATCCACCAGGTCGAGCTCACCGTGCCGGGCGAGGGCGGGGCCCGCACCTACCGGCTGAGCAAGATCCCGATGCGGCTGGGCGGCGAGGCGATCACCCACGTGATCACGATCGGCGAGGACGTGACCGAGTGGCGGTCGGCGCAGGAATCGATCCTCCAGAGCGAGAAGCTCGCGGCCATCGGCCAGCTGGCCGCGGGCGTGATGCACGAGATCAACAACCCGCTGGCCACGATCTCCGCCTGCGTGGCGGCGCTCGAGGGCCGGATCGACGAGGCCGGCCCCGCGCTCCAGCCGGCGCTCCGCGAGTACCTGGAGATCGTCGAGAAGGAGGTGCAGCGCTGCACCCGCATCGTGGACCAGCTCCTCGACTTCAGCCGCCCGACGGGGTCGGCCAAGGTGCCGGTGGCGGTCAATGCGCTGGTGGAGGACACCCTCTTCCTGCTCAAGCACCACAAGCGCTTCCGGCGCGTCGCGGTCACCCGCGCGCTGGCGGCGGACCTCCCGCCGGTGCGCGGCAATGCCGAGCAGCTGATCCAGGTCCTCATGGCCCTGCTGCTCAACGCCGCGGACGCGGTGGAGCACGGCGGGACCCTCACGGTGCGCACCGGGCTTGCGCCGCGCCCCGACGAGGTGATCGTCGCGGTCGAGGACACCGGGCCGGGCATCCCCCCGGCGGAGCTGTCGAAGATCTTCGAGCCGTTCTTCACCACGAAGCCCCAGGGGCGCGGCACGGGACTGGGCCTCTCGATCTGCTACGGGATCATCGAGGACCACCGGGGCCGCATCGAGGTGGACAGCCAGGTGGGGCGGGGGTCCACCTTCCAGGTGTTCCTGCCCACGATTGCGGAGGCCGCGTGAAGATCCTGGTCGTGGAGGACGACAAGACCGTCGGCCAGTACGTCCAGCGGGGGATGGAGGAGCACGGGTTCCACGCCGACCTCGTGGGCGACGGGCTGGAGGCGCTCCGGCTGGCCTCGGGTGGGCTCTACGACCTGCTGGTGCTGGACGTCCGGATCCCGGGGATGAGCGGCCTCGAGCTGGTCCGGACCCTCCGCGACCGCGGCCTCACCTCCCCGATCCTGATGCTGACGGCGCAGGATTCGGTGGAATTCAAGGTGCAGGCGCTCCGCGCCGGCGCCGACGACTACGTGACCAAGCCCTTCGCCTTCGAGGAGCTGCTGGCGCGGGTGGAGGCCCTCGGCCGGCGGCCGAAGGAGCTCGCGCCGCCGGTGCTGCAGGCCGGCGACCTGGTGCTGGACACCGGCACCCGCGAGGTGCGCCGGGGGGGCGAGGCGATCGACCTCACCCCCAAGGAGTACGCCGTCCTCGAGTACCTCCTCCGGCACAAGGGCCGGGTGATGTCGCGCACCCTGATCACCGAGTACGCCTGGGACTTCCACTTCGACCCCGGCACCAACATCGTGGACGTGGTGATCAACCGGCTGCGGAAGAAGGTGGACGCGGGCCACGACCGGCGGCTGATCCACACCGTGCGGGGCGTGGGATACGTGATCCGGGACTGACGTGGCCACCATCCGCGGGCGCCTCACCCTCGGCTTCGCGGTCACCCTCGCGGCGACCGTCGCCGCGCTGGCCGGGGCCCTCTACCTCGAGCGGCGCGGCTCGGCGCTGCGTGAGCTCGACCGGCGGCTGGCGCTCGAGGCCGACCTCGCGGTCCAGTTCCTGGGGCAGTCCTACATCCTCCTGGGCCGCGTGGTCCGGCGATCGGTGCCGGCGATCGAGTCGGCCCGCGACACCGTCCCGGTCGAGCGGCTGCAGCTCGAGCCGGCCGTGGCGGCCTACCTCGAGGGCGTCCGGGACTTCCTCCTGGTGGCGGACACCGCCGGGCGGGAGCTCTACCTCACCGAGACGACCCGTACGCTCAGCTATCCCGTGATCGAGCGGCTGCTGGCGCTCGCGGCCCCCGGGCTCGGGGCCACGGAGGGGACGCTGGACGCCTCGGGCGACCAGGGCCCGATCCGCTGGCACGTGCGCCGCCTCCCCCGGGACGGCTCCGGCATCGGTGCCGTGCTCGCCGCCGCGCCGACCAGCGACGTGCCGTTCGGCCCGGCCGAGCTGCTCCGCTCCATCGCGCTGGTGTCCCCGATCGTGCTGCTCGGCTCGCTGGCGCTGGGCTACTGGCAGGCCGGCCGGGGCCTCCGCCCCCTGCAGCAGATGACCGAGGAGCTGGAGGCGATCACCGACGGGCGGAGCCTGCACCGCCGCCTCGCCGTCGCCGGCCAGGCCCGCGACGAGGTCTCCCGCCTCGGTGCGACGGTGAACGGGATGCTCGCCCGGCTGGAGCAGAGCTTCGCCAGCCTGCGGCGGTTCACCGCCGACGCGAGCCACGAGCTCAAGACCCCGTTGATGGTCTTCCGTGCCGGGGTGGAGCGGGCGCTCACCCATCCGGGCACCCCGCCCGAGAGCCTCGAGGCGCTGGACGAGACCCTGGACCAGATCAACCAGATGAGCGAGCTGGTGGACGCGCTGCTCACCCTGGCCCGCGCCGACGAGGGCCGCGCGCCGCTGGCGGTCGAGCCGCACGACGTGGCGGCGCTGGTCACCGAGGCGGCGGAGACCGCGGAAATCCTCGGGGCGGAGGCGGGCATCACGGTCTCGGTGGAGCGGCCGACGGGCCCGGTGGTCCTCGAGGTGGACGCGAGCCGGATCCGGCAGCTCCTGCTCAACCTCATCACCAACGCCGTCAAGTACACCCCCGCGGGCGGCCAGGTGCGGCTCGGGCTCGAGGATCGCGGGTGGCAGGTGGCGATCACCGTGGCGGACACCGGCGTGGGCGTCGCCGCGGGCGACCTGCCCCACATCTTCGACCGGTTCTGGCGCGCCGACGTCGCCCGGTCGCGCACCGGGGACCGGGCCGGCGCCGGCCTGGGCCTCGCGATCACGAAGTGGATCGCGGAGGCCCACGGCGGGACCATCGCGGTGCAGAGCCGCCCGAATCGCGGCACCACCTTCACCGTCGTGCTGCCCCGCGGCCACGCCCCCGCCGTGGCCCCGGGGTCCGAACCGCGCCCGGCCTGACCGCCGGAGTCCTCACCCGCCCGCAATCGATTCGTCATCCGGCGGAGGCCGGGATGCCATCCGCACGCGGTAGCTTGCCGGGTGTCGGGGGGCGCCCGGCCGGCGGCCGGGGCTCGTCATCCGGTTGTCATGGAATTGTCATCCGGCGGCGAGGCCGCGGTAACCCGGCGGGCGATAAGCTCCCGGCGCCCTGATTCACCCTCACGTCTTCGGAGGTGCGCGTGTTCGATACGCTGATCGCGTCCAAGCCGAAGCGCCAGAAGTCCATCGGCGAGACGGTCCTCTCGGTGGTGCTTCACCTCGTGCTGATCGTCGCGGCGGTCAAGGCCACGGCGGCGGCCGAGGTGAAGATCCGGGAGATCATCGCGGACACGAGCATGGTGCTGCTCAAGCCGCCCGAGCCGGAGCCCGAGCCGGAGCCGGAAACGCCTCCGCCGGACGCCATCGTGTCGGCCAACCCGCCGCCGCAGGGCTTCCAGACGCTGATGCCGCCCGACGCGATCCCGACGGAGATCCCGCCGATCAACCTGAACGAGCGGTTCAACCCGAAGGACTTCACCGGCAAGGGCGTCGAGGGCGGCATTGCCGCCGGCGTCGTCGGCGGGACCGGCCCGGTGGACGTCTCGGGGCAGACCTTCCTCGAGGCCCAGGTGGACGATCCGCCGCGGCTCCTGCAGCCGGGGCCGATGCGGTACCCGCCGGTGCTCGAGAGCGCGGGGATCACCGGGCGCGTGCGCCTGGAGTTCATCGTGGACACCACCGGCCATGCCGAGCGCCCGTCGATCAAGGTGCTCGAGGCGTCGCATCCGGCCTTCTCGGAGCCGGCCAAGGAGCTGGTGGCCAAGAGCCTGTTCAAGCCCGGGCGGGTGCGCGGCCAGGCCGTGCGCGTGCTCGTGCAGCAGAATGTCAGCTTCACCAACCCGAACCAGTAAGGAGTCCGCGCAATGGGTGTAGATATCGGCCATCTCTGGGCCCAGGCGGGTCCGTTCGCGAAGGGCGTCGTGGTCGTCCTCGCGCTGATGTCGCTGTTCTCGCTGACGGTGGCGCTGACGAAGTTCATCCAGATCTCGAAGAGCAATGCCGCCACCCGGAAGTTCGCGCCGCAGTTCTCGCGCGCGATCCAGGAGGAGCAGCTGGAGCAGGCCATCACGCTGGCGGAGAAGAACAAGTCGAGCCACGTGGCGGCGGTGCTGGGCGGGGCCCTCTCCGAGGTGAAGCCCCTGATCCGGGACCGGGCGACGATCACCTCCGCCGACATCAACAGCGCCGAGCGCGCGGTCGAGCGGCAGATGCTGATCAAGCTGTCGGAGTTCAAGCGCGGCCTGCCGGTGCTGGCGACGGTCGCCTCGACGGCGCCGTTCGTCGGCCTCCTCGGCACGACGATGGGCATCGTGACGTCGTTCCAGGGCATGTCGCAGGCGGGGGCGTCGGGCGGGCTGGCGGCGATCTCGGCCGGCATCGCCGAGGCGCTGATCACCACGGCGTTCGGCCTCCTGGTGGCCATCCCGGCGGTGTGGTTCTACAACTACTTCACGACCAAGATCGAGTACCTCACGGTCGAGATGACGTACACGTCGAAGGAACTGATCGACTACCTCATCAAGAACGTGGGGAGCGAGTTCGGGCGCTCGATCTTCACGAAGGAATTCCAGGCGCAGAAGGCGGTGAGTGGCAGTGGGCACATCAGTTAACGTCGCGGGCCAGACGTCGGTCAAGTCGGAACC
>DATIBS010000071.1:0-5882 GCA_035457305.1 Gemmatimonadales bacterium | reverse complement strand
TAGCTTCCATCCCGTGACGCTTCCTCCTCTGGTCGGACACGAAGCGGCTCGGCGCCAGTTCGCCGAAGCCATCCAGGGGAATCGGCTGCCGCAGACCATCCTGGTGACGGGGCCGGCGGGAGTCGGGAAGCAGCGGCTGGGGCTGTGGATGGCGCAGCGGCTGCTCTGCGCGGCGGCTCGGCCGCTCGGCGGGTCCGCTGCCCTGCAGGTCGAGCCGTGCGGCGAGTGCCGGGAGTGTCGGCTGGTGCTCGGGCTGGCGCATCCCGATGTGCACTGGATGGTCCCGGTGCCACGCCCGAAGGCGGGGGAGCCGGACAAGCAGGTGGACGAGGTGGAGGAGGCCATCGAGGGGGTGCTGGCGGAGCGGCGCACGAAACCGCTCTACGGACCGCCCGACGGCCTGGCAGGGCACGGGATGGCGACGGCGAGGCTGGTCGGACGCCGTGCCGCCCTGACGACGGTGGAGGGGCACGGACGGGTCTTCCTCATCGGCGAGGCGGAACGGCTCGCGGTGCAGGAGGGGCAGGAGGAGGCGGCGAACGCGCTCCTCAAGCTGCTGGAGGAGCCGCCGGCCGGCACGGTCTTCGTGTTGACGGCCGCCGAGCCCAGCCGGCTCCTCCCGACGATCCGCTCGCGGGCAGTGACGGTGCGCCTGGGGCGGCTGGCCGACGAGGAGGTCCGGACCTTCCTCGCGGCGCGGCTCGAACCGGCGCCGGCGGGGCAGGAACTCGACGAACGGGTGCGGCGCGCGGAGGGGTCGATCGGCGCCGCCCTGCTGGACGATGCGGAGACGGCGGCGAAGGCATACCGGGACGCGGGGGCCTTCCTCGAGGCGGTGCTGGCGGGGCCGGAGCGGCGGCTGATGGCCGCGCTCTCCCAGGGCGTCTTCGCGGCGCGCGGCGCCTTCACCGCGATGCTCGACGCGATGGCCGACCTGCTCGGCGAGGCGGCGCGCGAGGCCGCTGGCGGCAAGTCCCGCCGCCCCCTGCCCCGCGGACTGGGGCGCCGGCCGCTCGATGCGCTGCTCGCGGCCCAGACGAGGGTGGCGGCGGCCCGGGAGGCGGCGCAGGGAAACGTGAACCCGCAGCTGCTGGCGGCGGTGCTCGGGGTCGAGCTGGCGGCGAGGCTGTGAGGGGACGACGGGACGACGGAGATGCCGTGGGCCTGACGCATCTGGACGAGGAGGGACGGCCCCGGATGGTGGACGTGGGGGCCAAGGCGGTGACGGCGCGGGAGGCCGTCGCCGAGGGGCTGGTGCGGATGAGCGCCGATGCCCTGCGGCTGGTGACCTCGGGCGAGGGCCCGAAGGGCGAGGTGCTCCGCACCGCGGAGCTCGCCGGCACCATGGCCGCGAAGCAGACGGGGACGCTGATCCCCCTCTGCCATCCCCTGCCCCTCGACGCGGTCGAGGTGCGGGTGACGCCCGACGCGGAGGTGCCCGGCGTGCGGGTGACGGCGACGGTGCGGGCCACGGCCCGGACCGGCGTGGAGATGGAGGCGCTGACCGCGGCAGCGATCGCGTGCCTGACCGTGTACGACATGGTCAAGGCCGCCGACCGCGGGATGACGATCGACCACGTCCGCCTGCTCCGCAAATCCGGTGGAGCGCGCGGTGACTGGGTCCGGCAGGACGACCGGCCCGAGGAGGACTAGATGCGGTACGACCCGGACTTCTCCGAGCGCCCCAGTACGCGGCAGCTCGCCCTGCGAGGCGGGCTGATTGCGGCCGCCGTGCTGGTGGTCGGCACGCTGGCCGGCGTGGTGCGCGGCGCCATGGCCAACGACGCCGAGGCGCCGCCGAGCGTGGCGTTCGCCTCGCACGAGGTGGGCCAGCTCCGACTGGAGCTCGAGGCGGCCCGCGGGGACCTCGCGGTCGCCCGGGTGTCGGCGGAGCGCGCCGAGGCCGTCATCCGGTACTCGGGCCAGTACCAGATCCCGGCCGACCTGGCGGCGGCCATCTACGACGTGGCGCTGAGCGAGGGGATCGACCCCCGGATCGGCTTCCGCCTGGTGCAGGTGGAGAGCAACTTCAAGCGGGGCGCGAAGAGCGGTGCTGCGGCCATCGGGTACACCCAGGTGCGGCTCCCGACGGCCCGCTTCTACCAGGCGGGGATCACCGAGCGGCAGCTCTACGAGCGCGACACGAACCTGCGCATCGGGTTCCGGTTCCTGCGCGACCTGCTGCGGCACTTCGACGGCGACCTGCGGCTGGCGCTCCTGGCCTACAACCGGGGCCCGCAGCGGGTGAAGGACATCCTCGCCGCCGGCGGCGACCCGTCGAACGGCTACGCCAGCGCGGTGATGGGCCTCAAGCGCAAGCCCGCGCCGGAGATCCCGCCGGCCCCGGTGATCGAGGCACCGGTGTCGGTGGAGGGCGAGCCGGCCCCGACGCCCGCTCCCGCGGCCGAGGTGAGCGGCACGGCGGGCTGAGGCCGCGGAGAACTGCGTTCACCGCAGAGGCGCAGGGGACGCAGGGAGAAGCCGGAAGGAAATCACACAGCACGTCCATGCCCGGCGACTCGGAAGGCATGGACCAAGAACGAGAGGGACGGTGGATCACCCACCGTCCCTCTCGCCTTTTCCCCTGCGTCCCCTGCACCTCTGCTGTGGATTCCCCCTACCGCACCCGGAGCCGCTGGCCGACCAGCAGCTTGTTCGAACGGAGCCCGTTCAGCCGCTTGAGGTTGGCCTGGCTCACGCCGTACTTCCGCGAGATGGACCAGATGGTCTCGCCCGGCCGCACCCGGTGGTACGTGGCGCGGGCGGAGCTGGACGCGGAGGCGCGCGACCCCTCGTACCGCGCGGCGTAGCTCGCGCTGCCGCCGGAGCCGGTCGGGATCACCAGGCGGGTGCCGACCTTGAGGTACTTCCCGCGCGCGGCCCGGTTCGCCTCCCGGATGGACGAGACCGACACCCGGTAGCGCTTCGCGATCCCGCTCAGGGTCTCGCCCCGCGCCACGCGGTGCTCGACGTAGGTCACCCGCTTCGACGCCGGCAGTTCGGCGTAGGCCACCGCCACGGTGGTGCCGGTGCCCGCGGGGAGCCGCACCATCGAGCGCTCGCCCGGCGGCGTCGCCAGCCGCAGGTAGCGCGGGTTGAGCTCGCGGACCGCGGCGGTGGTCGTGCCCGCGAGGCGCGCCAGCACGTCGAGCCCGGTCATGTCCGGGACGATGATCGAGTCGTAGACCAGCGGCTGGAGCGGATTGGTGGGCGAGAAACCGTACCGGGCCGGCTCCTTCGCGATGATCGCCGCCGCGATGAGCTTCGGCACGTAGTCCTTGGTCTCGCGCCGGATGTGCCGGGTGTCGTAGAGCCGGAAGAAGTCGGCGTCGGAGGGTCCGTCCTCCTCCTCCACCACCTCCTCCTCCTCGGGCAGGTCCACCACCTCCTCGTCGGCCGTGGCCACTGCGACGGCGTCCTCGGCGACCTGCTCCTCCTCCGCGATCTCCTCGGCGGCCACGGGCGCCGGCCCGATCCGCTTCAGGCCGCGCGACACCTTGCCCGCACCCGCGTTGTAGGCCGCGGCCGCCAGGTAGAGCGACCCGAACCGGCGCTGCAGGTCCCGGAGGTGCCGTGCCGCCGCGACCGTGGACTTCCACGGATCCCGCCGGTCATCCACCCACCCGTCCACCCGCAGGCCATAACCCCGGCCCGTGGCCCGCATGAACTGCCACATCCCGGTGGCCCGGGCGCGGCTCACCGCGCTGTTGGAGAAGCCGCTCTCGATGAGGGCGAGGTAGACCAGGTCGCCGGGCATGCCCTGCTCGGCAAGCCGCTCCCGGATCATCGGCTCCCACCGGGGGAGCCGGCCGAGCCAGACGTTCATCCGCTCGCGCCCCGGGCCCTGGAAGAAGTCGAGGTAGTACTGCACGCGGTCGTGGTCGCTCCAGGTGACCACGTCGATGTCCCAGGTGACCGCGTCCGCCCCGCCCGGCCCGTCCATCTCCTCGGGCCCCGAATCACTGGCGAGCGCGAGCCGATCGAGGACCGCAGCGTCTGCCGCGGAATCCGCCGCAAGCCGGGCCTCTGCCGCCACCTCCTCGGGGGACAGTGTCGCGACAGCGGAGGGCTCGGCGGCTCGGCGGCTCTGTGGCTCGGCGGCTGGAGCGGCCTCTCCCACCTCGGGGACGGGCTGTTCCGGCAACGAGTTGCGCCCGGCACATGCAGCCAGGAGCAGCAGGAAGGCGAGGCTGGTCGGACGTCGCATCCGGAATCCTCCGTCCGGCGAGTGGGGGAACGGGGCCTCAGGGGGCCAGTTCCGTGCCATTCGCTGGGGGCGCGACGGGACCGTCGCTGGGGCGTTGGGCTGGATGACGCTCCCGGGAAGGATGCCCCGTCCGGGGAGACCGTCGCGACTTCACCGCATGAACAGGCGGTTGCCGAGGAGCCGATTGGTGGCGTTGAGCACGGCGAGTGCCGCGGCGCGAGCCGTGTCGTCCTCGGTGAGGCAGGAGCCGACGACGCGCGGCGGCACCGCCTCGCCCTGCACGCCGAGCGAGACGATGACGACCGTCGAGTCGAACACCTTCACCGATTTCACGCCGACCAGCTCGAACTTGAGCCGGCCCTCCACCGACTTGCCGAGGGCTTCGAGGCAGGCCTCGGCGGCGCAGCGGAGTTCACCGGCCTGCGAGGTCAGGCCGTGCGACTCGCCGGCGAATTCCCGGTCGCCGAGCCAGGTGAGGCGCACCCGGGCGTGGCACCTTCCGCTGGGCAGGCGATCGAGCGCGAACTCGGCAAAGCGGAGCCGCTGCTCCGGTCCGGCAGGCAGGGTCATGGGGGGCTCAGAGGGCGTCGAAGCGGACTTCGAGCTGGCGGGTGGCGGTCTCGGGGGCGCGCACGATGTCCACCTCCAGCCGGGCCCGGCCGAGTTCGTCGGCGTCGAGGGTGAGCACCACGAGCTGGCCGTCGGCCAGCTCGATCCGCAACTGGCGGAGGTCGGAGCGCATCACGGCGTCCACGACGGTCTTGCCCCGCAGCTGGGCGAGGGAGTCCGCGACGCGACGCAGTTCCTGCAGGGGCACGTTGGACACTGCTGCCTCAGCCAAGCTGTTCGCCGAGGAAGGCCGCGATCCGCTCCGGCGGGATGGTCTCCGCCTGTGCGAACACCGCCGCCTTGGATGGCGATTCCAGGGGATAGGGAACGACCACCGACGGCCCCGAGCCGCCGCGCGGCCTGCAGGACAGCACGAGTCGGTAGAGCGCGGAGTGCACGCCACGTTCGGCCGCGGGCGTCACGCTCCAGACGGTGTCGCCGATCGCGACGAGCCGCCAGGGCATGGATCCTCCTCGGGGTGTGCCAGGGGGCAAGCCTCGCCAATATCCCCCGCGGTGGCGAGCGAGGTCAAGGGTCCCG
This sequence comes from Gemmatimonadales bacterium, assembly GCA_035457305.1. GTDB lineage: Bacteria > Gemmatimonadota > Gemmatimonadetes > Gemmatimonadales > GWC2-71-9 > JAICEH01. Next base: position 526 of record DATIBS010000071.1, on the reverse strand, counting down.
GGTCGCGAGTCTCACACCAGCGGCGGTCTCGGCGTCAGCCCGGGTCCCCCACGAGCCGGGTGATCCAGTCCGCGAAGCTCTCGAGGAACCTCCCCAGGTAGCGGCGCGACGTCTCGTCCGTCAGGCGGCCGTCCGCGTCGAACTTCTCCTGCGCCCGCGCCAGGAGGAATTCGGGCTGGAGCATCGCCGGTGTGTCGGTGAAGACGAACGATTGCCGGAGGGCGCTCTGTGCACGAGCCGTGCCGGTGGAGCCCATCGAGGCGCCGAGGATGGCGGCCGGCCGGCCCCGCAGCACGCTCCCCCGCGCCGGGCGCGAGAGCCAGTCCACCGCATTCTTGGTGACGCCGGAGGGGCCGTGGTTGTACTCCGGCGTCACGATGAGCAGGCCGTCCGCCGCGCCGATGGCCGCCTTGAGGCGAGCCACCGCGGGCGGATCCCCGACCGCCTCCACATCCTCGTTGAAGACCGGCACCTCGATGAGGTCGTGGACCTCGATGGCCAGGCGCGGCGGCGCCAGCTCCACCGC
>DATIBS010000070.1:0-8281 GCA_035457305.1 Gemmatimonadales bacterium | reverse complement strand
ATCATCGACGGCCCCACCGAGGCGCAGCTCTCCTACCGGTCGGTCGCCCACCACTTCCGCCTCCAGGGCGAGCGGACGCTCATCGTGGACATCGGGGGCGGCAGCCTCGAGCTCATCGGCGCGGTGGACGGGGTGGTCGAGCTCAACCTGTCGCTGCCGCTCGGCGCCGTCCGCCTCACCGAGTCGAGCCTCCCCGGGAAGCGGGCGGCATGGAAGGAGATCCAGGATCTGCGCCGCCACGTGCGGAAGCAGCTCAAGAAGGCATTCGACCCCGCGGGCTGGCAGGCCGCCGCGGTGATCGGGTCGGGCGGCACCTTCACCAACCTCGGCCGGATGGCGATCGCCCGCCGGGGGCTTCCGATCCCCGACGCCGTGCACGGAACCGCGGTCGTGACCGGCGAGGTCGAGGCGCTGCTCGAGTGGTTGACCACCAAGTCGCCGGCCGAGCGCGCCGCGGTCCCCGGCCTCTCGCCCTATCGCGCCGACATCATCCTCGCGGGGCTGGCGGTGACGGCGGAACTCCTCGAGCTGGTGAACGCCCGGAAGGTGACGGTGAGCGCGTTCGGCATCCGGGAGGGGCTGCTCCTCGAGATGGCCGGCGCGGGCGACTCGGCCGAGCCGCAGGACCCGCTCCGGCTCATCCGGGAGTTCGTCGAGCGCTGCCAGGCCGACCGCCGCCATGTCGAGCAGGTGCGGGCACTCGCGCTCCAGCTCCTCGACCAGCTCGGCCCCGCCCTGGGGTGCGAGCCGGACGACGTCGCCCTGCTCGAGGCGGCCGGCCTCCTTCACGACGTCGGGCAGCTGGTGAGCTACCGCCGGCACCACCGCCACAGCTACCAGCTCATCATGAACGCCGAGCGGCTCAACCTCTCGGCCCGGGACCGCACCATCGTGGCGCTGGTGAGCCGCTACCACCGGAAGCGCGGCCCCACCCGGAAGCATCCCGAGTTCGCGGAGCTCCCGGCCGAGGACCAGGCCGTGGTCCGGCGCCTCTCGGCGCTGCTCCGCGTGGCCGACGGCCTCGACCGGGGCCACACCGCCATCGTCGAGCGGATCCAGGCGGAGCTGGCGGACGACCGGTGCACGCTCCGCGTGGCGCCCCACTACATGGACGCGGACCTGTCGCTCGAGGTGTGGGGCGCGGACCGGAAGAAGGACGTGCTGGAGAAGGAGCTGGGGCGGGAGGTGGTGATCGTGCAGGGGGCCTGACGGCGGGGAGCGGGGAGCGGGGAGAGGGGAGCGGGCCGCCCCACCCACCGCCCGCCGGCAGTCACCGCTCCCCGCTCCCCGCTCCCCGCTCCCTCTCCAGCTCCACCCCCCCGAAGATCAGCTCCCGCGTCGACGCCAGCCCCAGGAAGTCGTGGGGGAACCCGAGCTCGATGGCGCTCGCGGCGTCGAGCGCCGCCCGGTGGGCGTCGTCGAGGCGCACGTCGATGGCACCCAGGTTGTCCTCGAGCTGGGCCGCGTTCCGGGCCCCGAGGAGCGGGATGACGACGCCCGGCTGCTGCCGGGCCCACGCGAGCGCGACCTGCGCCGGCGTCGCCCCCATCGCCGCCGCGACCCCGCGCACCGCCTCCGCGACAGCCAGGTTCCGCTCGACCTTCGCCACCCGGGCGGCCGCCCGGCCGGTAGCGTTCCCCTCGTTGTACTTCCCCGAGAGCACACCGGCGCCGAGCACGCTCCACGGCGTCACCGCCAGGTTGAACGCCCGGGCCATCGGGAGGAGGTCCCGCTCCGCGGCGCGGTCGATCAGGCTGTAGCGGAGTTGGAGCGCCACGAACGGCGTCCAGCCGCGCAGGTCCGCCATCGTGTTCGCCTGCGCCACCACCCAGGCCGGCGTGTCGCTGATGCCGACGTAGTGCACGGTGCCGGCCCGGACCAGGTCGTCCAGGCCACGCAGCACCTCGTCCACCGGCGTGGTGCCGTCCCACATGTGCAGCCAGAGGAGGTCGATCCAGTCGGTGCCGAGGCGCTCGAGCGAGGCCTTCACCGACCGCACCAGGTTCTTCCGGTGGTTCCCGCTGAAGTTGGGGTCGCCCTTCCGGTCGTACAGGGTGTACTTGGTCCCGACCACCCAGTGGTCGCGGTCGGCGGCGATGAAGTCACCGACGATCCGCTCGCTCGTGCCCTCGGTGTAGCGGTTGGCGGTGTCGATGAAGTTGCCGCCGCGGGCAGCGAAGGCCTCGAACATCCGGCGGCTTTCCTCCCGCGACGCCCCGGTGCCCCATTCCTCGCCGAAGGTCATGGTGCCGAGCGCGTATTCGGAGACCCGGAGGCCGGAGCGGCCGAGGAGGCGGTATTTCATGGTGGTGGGCATGGGGGGAGGGGAACGGGGAACGGGGAGCGGGGAGCGAGGAGCGGGAACTGCCGAGCTGGCGGATGAACGGTGGGGAGGGGTGGCGGGGCCCGCTCCCTGTTCCCCGTTCCCCGTTCCCCCTCAGGCGCCGTACGGCACCCAGATGTTCTTCACCTGGCACGCCTCGCGGAGGAATTCGGGGCCGGCGCCCCGCACCGGGTCGAACCAGTCGCGGGGGCGCCCGTGGCTCACCCAGGTGCGCTTCATGTTGCCGGCCGAGGCGCGCTCGACGGCGCCGCTCCCCTCCGGCGAGCCGAAGTACCAGATCGCGGCCACGTCGTCGTGCGCGGCCAGGACGTCGGCGAGCTCGTCCTTCGGCCCGGTGACGATGTTGAGCGCGCCGCCGGGGAGGTCGGAGGTGTCGAGCACCTGGTAGAGGTCGGTGGCCGCCAGCGGCGCCCGCTCCGACGGCACCGCCACCACCCGGTTCCCCAGGCAGAGCGAGGGCGCCACCGCGCTCACGAACCCGAGCAGCGGGGCCTCGTCGGGGCAGATGACGGCCATCACGCCCAGCGGCTCTGGCATCGCGAGCGTCACGTTGCGGTAGGGCGTGTGGTGCACCGCGCCGTCCCACTTGTCGGCCCAGGCGGCGTAGTCGTAGAGCCGCTGGAGCGCGGCGCGCACCTCCTCCTGCCCCACCTCCACGGTGCCGCCGGCCAGGTCCGCGAGCCGCCGGGCGAACTCGTCCGCCCGCGCCGCGAGGTTCTCCGCCACGTAGAAGAGGACCTGGGCGCGGTTGTGGGCGGTGGCGGAAGACCAGCCAGCCGCCTTGTGCGCCGCCTCGACGGCGTTCCGGATGTCCTTCCGGTTCCCCTTCCCCACCTCGCCCAGCAGCCGGCCGTCGGGCGCGTGGACCTTGAGGCTGTATCCCGAATCGGGCCGCGCCTGCTTGCCGCCGATGTACTGCTTGGGCGTGCGGTCGATGGGCGGCAGGTCGGACGGTCGGACGGTCGGACGGTCGGACGGTCGGCTCGCATCACTGCCGGACTGCCCGACTGTCCGACTGTCCGTCGGTCCGTCCGTCCGACCGTCCGACTCCTCACGCAGGTACTCCCACAGCCCCTCCCGCCCGCCTTCCCGCCCGTAGCCGCTCTCGCGGTAGCCGCCGAAGCCCGAGGCGGCGTCAAAGACGTTGGTGCAATTGATCCAGACCGTGCCCGCCTGCAGCCGCGGTGCCAGGTCGAGTGCCGTGTTCACGTTCTCGGTCCACACGCTCGCCGCGAGGCCGTAGCGGGTGTTGTTCGCCAGCTCCACCGCCTCGTCGGGGGTGCGGAAGCTCATGAGCGCCACGACCGGGCCGAAGATCTCCTCCTGCGCCACGGTCGAGGCCGGCGAGACGTTGGTGAGGAGCGTCGGCGGGTAGAACCAGCCCTCCGCGGGGCAGCTCCACGAGGGCTGCCAGAGTTCCGCGCCCTCCTCCTGCCCGAGCGCCACGAACTTCCGGATCCGCTCGAGCTGCACCGGGGCCACGATCGCGCCGATGTCCACCGCCTTGTCGAGCGGGTCGCCGAGCCGGAGGGTCTCCATCCGGGCCCGCAGCTTCCCGGCCAGCCGCTCCGTCACGCCCTCCTGGGCCAGGATGCGCGAGCCGGCGCAGCAGACCTGCCCCTGGTTGAACCAGATCGCGTCCACCACGCCCTCGACCACGCTGTCGAGGTCGGCGTCCTCGAACACCACGAACGGGGACTTGCCCCCCAGCTCGAGCGAGAGCCGCTTGCCGGTGCCGGCCGTGGCCACGCGGATGAGCCGGCCCACCTCGGTGGAGCCGGTGAAGGCGATCTTGTTCACGTCCGGGTGCCGCACCAGCGCCTCCCCGGTCCGCCCGTCGCCGGTGACGACGTTGAGCACCCCCGGCGGCAGTCCCGCCTCGGCCGCGAGCTCGGCGAAGAGGAGGGCGGTGAGCGGGGTGAACTCCGCCGGCTTGAGCACCGACGTGCACCCCGCCGCCAGGGCCGGCGCCACCTTCCAGGAGAGCATCAGGAGCGGGAAGTTCCACGGGATGATCTGCCCCACCACCCCCACGCCCACCTGGCCAGGGTACTCCCGCTCGAGGAGCTGGGCCCACCCGGCGTGATGGCTGAAGTGCCGGGCCACGAGCGGGATGTCGATGTCGCGGGTCTCCCGGATCGGCTTCCCGTTGTCGAGCGACTCGAGCACCGCGAAGAGCCGGGAGTGGCGCTGCACCATCCGCCCGAGCGCGTAGAGGTGGCGCGCCCGCCCGTGCGGCCCGAGGGCGCGCCAACCCGGCAGTGCGGCCCGCGCCGCCTGCACCGCGGCGTCCACGTCGGCGGCGCTCCCCTGCCCCACCGACGCGAGCCGGGCCGTGGTGGCGGGGTTCTGGGTCTCGAACGCCTCCGCGGCGGCGCGCCACTCGCCGCCGATGAAGTGGCCGAGGCGCCGCCCGTGGCGGTCGAGCCACTCGAGCGCCGGCTGCGGGGACTCGGGCGCAGGCCCGTAGTCCATCGTCTCGAAGACTTCGCGGATCGTCGTCACGGGACCGGATGGCGGAAGGCGGCGGAGTAGCGGCCGGTGGCGTGATGCTCCAGCTGCCGTTCGATGTCGGTGAGGAGCCCGCTCGCCCCGAAGCGGAAGAGCGCCGGGCGGAGCCAGCGCGGCCCCAGCTCCTCCTTCATCAGGGCGAGCCAGAGGAGCGCGTCTTTCGCGGCGCGGATCCCGCCGGCGGGCTTGAATCCCACGGCGTGCCCGGTGCGCTCCTCGTAGGCCCGGATCGCCCGCACCATCACCAGCCCCACGGGGAGGGTGGCATTCACCGGCTCCTTGCCGGTCGAGGTCTTGATGAAGTCGGCCCCGGCCATCATCGCCACCAGGCTCGCCCGGTGCACCTGCCGGAGCATTCCCAGCTCGCCGGTGCCGAGGATCACCTTGAGGTGGGCGTCGCCGCAGGCCTCCCGGAACGCGGCCACCTCGTCGTACAGCGCGCTCCAGTCCCCCGCGAGCGCGTGCGCCCGGGTGATCACCACGTCGATCTCGTCCGCGCCCGCGGCCACCGACGCCCGCACCTCGGCCAGCCGCGTCACCATCGGGGAGAGCCCGGCCGGGAACCCGGTGGACACCGCGGCCACCCGGACGCCCGAGCCCTCCAGGGCACGGCGCGCCGTCTCGACGAACGCGTGGTAGACGCAGACCGCCGCCACCCGCACCGGCAGCTCCCTGGCGCCCAGCGCCTCGAGCAGGTCGGGCCGCACCGGCTGGCGCGCCTTGGCACAGAGCCGGCGCACGCGGTCGTCGGTGTCGTCGCCCTGGAGCGTCGTCAGGTCCATCAGCGTGATGGCGCGGAGCAGCCAGGCCGCCTGCCACTGCTTCTTGACCGTCCGCCGCCCGGCGAGGGTGGCCGCCCGACGCTCCACCGCGCTCCGGTTCACCCGCGCGTCCCGCACCCAGTCGAGCGCGAGGGGCATGCCCGGGTTCCGCGCCGGCTCCGTCGGCGGCGCGGCGGCGCCGGGATAGCGAGCCGGGGTCACGGGGCGCGACGGGCGCGCGGCGTCTCGGGCGGGCGAGGTCATCGGTGCCTCAGACGTACATCCGGTCGAGGATGATGGCCCGGTGCTTCGCCACCAGCGCCCGATCCTGCATGAACAGGATCAGCAGCGCCCCGGCCACGAACCCGCCCACGTGCGCCCAGAACGCCGTGCCGCCGCCCTCCGCGCCGATGGAGGCCGTGCCGCTCACCAGCTGGATCAGGAACCAGTAGCCCAGCATCGCCCACGCGGGGAGGGTGAACGTCGTGATGTAGATGAAGAGGAAGAGCAGCAGGTGCACCCGCACCCGGGGGTAGAGCAGCACGTATGCGCCCATCACGCCGCTGATCGCGCCCGACGCCCCGACCATCGGGATCGCGCTGGCCGGGTCCAGGGCCACCTGGGCGAGCGCGGCGGCCACGCCGCAGAGGAGGTAGAACACGAGGTACCGCGCCCGCCCCATCGAGTCCTCGACGTTGTTCCCGAAGACCCAGAGGAACCACATGTTCCCGATCAGGTGCATCCAGCCGCCGTGCAGGAACATCGAGGTGAGCAGGGTGTGCCAGCTGTCGGACTGCCCGAGCACGCAGGCGGCGTGCGGCCCGACCCGCACCTCGGTGCCCGGTGCGATGCGGCCAAGGAGCTCGCCGGGGATCAGGCCGAGGCCGCAGATGGAACGGACCAGCCCCTCCTCGGTGCCGAATCCCTGCACCACGGCCCAGACCACCAGGTTGGCGGCGATCAGGGCGAAGGTGACGACCGGCGTCCGGAGAGTCGGGTTGTCGTCGCGATACGGGAACATTCCTTCAATATGCGGCGCGGGGGGCGATCGGGGTATCCGCCGCCAGGAGGCGCGGGACCGCCCCGGTGGCCCGCTCCCGTCCTGGGCCGGGACCTCCTGCCCGAACAGGGGTCGGAGCGGCATCGCCCGGGGCGCCGTCCCTGCCCCGCGCCCGCGGTCGTAACTGGCGCATTCCCCCCGAAACCGGCAACTTCCCCGGTCTCCCTGCCCCCCGGACCGCGTGCCCGAGCCCCTCGAGCGCCTCACTGACGCCCTCGCCGACCGCTACCGCATCGAGCGGGAGGTGGGCGCGGGCGGCATGGCCACGGTCTACCTCGCGCAGGACCTCAAGCACGACCGGCGGGTGGCGCTCAAGGTCCTCAAGCCGGACCTCACCGCCGTGCTCGGCCACGACCGGTTCCCCCGCGAGATCCGGATCGTCGCCCAGCTGCAGCATCCCCACATCCTGCCGCTGCACGACTCGGGGGAGATCGCCGGCTTCCTCTATTACGTGATGCCGTTCGTGGACGGGGAATCGCTCCGCGGACGCATCGAGCGGCAGGGGCCGCTGCCGCTCGGCGAGGCGCTCCGCATCCTGCACGAGGTCGTGGACGCCCTCGCCGCCGCCCATGCTCACGGCATCGTCCACCGCGACATCAAGCCGGACAACGTGATGCTCTCCGGGCGGCACGCCGTGGTCACCGACTTCGGCGTGGCCAAGGCGGTGAGCGAGGCGGGCAAGGACAAGCTCACCACCGTCGGGCTCGCCGTCGGGACGCCGCACTACATGGCTCCCGAGCAGGCGATGGGCGAGAGCCAGATCGACCACCGGGTGGACATCTACGCCGCCGGGGTGCTCGGCTGGGAGATGCTCGCCGGCCGTCCGCCGTTCGGCGGCCGCACCGCGCAGCAGGTGCTCTCCGCCCACGTGCTCGAGACCCCGCCCGACATCCGCACCGTCCGGCCCGAGGTGCCCGAGGCGGTGGCGGGCCTGCTGGCGCAGTGCATGGCCAAGGACCCGGCCGACCGCCCCCAGGACGCCGAGGCGATGCTTGCCGTGCTCGAGACGGTGGCGAGCACGCCGAGCGGCGGAACCACGCCGACGCACACCCGTCCGATCCGCGCGCTCCAGCCGGGGGCGGGCTCGCGCCGGGGCTGGCTCGTCGCGGCCGGCGCCGCCCTGCTTGCCGTCGGGGCCGCGGCCGCCTGGTACTTGGGCAGTCGCGATGGTCCCGCAGACTCCGGGAAGATCGAGCGCATCGCGGTGCTGCCGATCGAGGACATTTCGGGGCAGGACGAGCCGTTCGTGAACGCGATGCAGGACGCGCTCACCACCCGCCTCGCCGGGCTCGCGATCGTGGGGGTGACCCCGCGCTCCGCGCTCGCGCCCTACCGCACGGCGCCCAAGCCGATCCGCGAGATGGCGGCCGAGCTCGACCTCGATGCCGTGGTCGAGGGCACCGTCTTCCGCGCCGGCGACGTGATGCGGATCAACGTGCAGTTCACCGACCCGCGCACCGCGCAGGCCCTCTGGTCGGAGATGTACGAGCAGAACGTCAGCGACGTGCTCGCCGCGCAGAACGAGGTCGTCGGGCGGATCACCGCGGGCATCGCGGCCGTCCTCGGCGACAGCACCGCACAAGGAGAGGGTGGATGACCCGGTTC
>DATIBS010000069.1:0-5085 GCA_035457305.1 Gemmatimonadales bacterium | reverse complement strand
CCCTTGAGCGTCTCGCGGTAGGCCACCTTGGGACGCACCAGCTCGGCGTGGACGCCGAACTTGCGCGCCAGCCGTCCGAGCAGGATCTCGAAGTGCCGCTCGCCCATCCCGTGCACCAGCGTCTGCCCCAGCTCCGAGCTGTACTCGAAGTGGAAGGTCGGGTCCTCCTCGTGGAGCTTGTGCAGGCCCGCCGCGAGCTTGTCCTCCTCGCCCCGCTGCTTGACCACCACCGCGGAGGTGGCGACCGGGTCGGGATAGGGAATCGGCGCGAGGTGCACCTCGCGGTCCCGGGTGCAGAAGGTGTCGTTGGTGTGGGTGTCGCGGAGCTTCGCCACGGAACCGATGTCGCCGGCCCGGAGCTCCGCCACCTCGAAGCGCTCCTTCCCCTGCTGCACCGAGAGGTGGTTGAGCTTCTCGGCGACGTGGTGCTCGTGGTTCCAGACCTCGTCCCCGTTCCGGATGGTCCCGCGGTAGAGCCGGAACAGCGTGACGTCGCCGACGTGCGGCTCGGAGACGGTCTTGAACACCCGGCCCGCCAGCGGCAGCCCGTCCGCCTCGGGCGGCACCGGCGCCTCGAGCGGTGAGGGGAGCAGGTCCACCATCTCGGTGAGCAGCGCGCGCATGCCGTAGGTGAGCTCCCCGCTCCCGACCAGGAGCGGGACGATCTCCCCGGCGGCCACGGCGCGCTTGAGCACCGCCACCATCTCCTCGCGGGGGATCGCCTCGCCGCCGAGGTAGCGCTCGGTGAGCGCGTCGTCGGTGGCGGCGATCGTCTCCACGAAGAGCTCGTTGTAGCGCGCGTAGAGGTCGGCGTGGTCCTCGGGGACGTCCTGCTCCTCGTACTCGCCCGACTTGGTGCCGGGACGGTAGTCGTGCATCCGGCCGGTCACCAGGTTGATGATCCCGTGGAAGCGGGGGCCGTCGCCCACCGGGATCTCGAGCGGGAGCACCTTGCGGCTCAGGTGCTCCTTCACGTCGGCGAAGACCCGCTCGAAGTCGGCGTGCTCCTTGTCCATCGCGGTGACGAACAGGAAGCGCGGCAGGTGCAGCTGGTCGCACACCTCCCAGGTCTTCTCGGTGCCGACCTCGACCCCGTGAGCGCCGTGCAGCACCACGAGCGCGGCGTCCGCGGCGTAGAGGCCCGTGATCGCCTCCCCGAAGAAGTCGAGGTACCCGGGGGTGTCGATGAGGTTGATCTTCACGCCCTGCCACTCGGCCCAGGCGAGGCCCAGGCCGATCGAGTGCTGGCGTTCGATTTCGTCGGCGGAGGTATCGGTGAGGGTGGTGCCGTCCTTGATGGCGCCGTGGCGGCGGCTCGATCCGGCCACGAACGCGAGGGCGTCGACCAGGGTGGTCTTGCCGCTCGCGCCGTGGCCCACTACGGCCACGTTGCGGATCTGCCCTGATTCATAGACCTGCACGGTTCCCTCCGGAGGGCGGGAGAGGGATTCTGCTCGGTCGACCGGGGGATGTCAAACCGGGGAGCGGGGAGCAGGGAGGGGGGAGCGGTGGGGCCCGTTCCCTGCTCCCCGCTCCCCGCTCCCGCCTTATCTTCACCCCGTGCCTCCCCCCATCACCGTGGATCGTTGCCTCTGCCGCGCGACGCCGTTCGCCGCCCTCCTGCCGCGGGCTCGCGCCGGCGGCTGGACCCTCGGCGACCTGGTGCGGGAGACCGGCTGCGGCGCCCAGTGCGGCCTCTGCCGTCCCTACCTCCGCCGCATGCTGGCCACCGGGGAGACGGTCTTCCATGACCTGCTGACCGAGGCCCCGGACGCCGGATGACCATCCCCACGCCTGCGCTGCCATGACGCCTGCCGCGGAGGGCACGCTCCTCATCGTGCAGCACGGCCGCGGCCGCGGCCGGCTGCATGGCTTCCGAAACCACCTGCTCCAGCACTTCGCCCGGGCGGCCCCCGGACTCGCGCGGCGGATCCGCCTGCACGAGACCGGCAGCGGGCGGCCCGACCTGGCCGGGGTGCGCGCCGCGATGTTCTGGCTCGCCGACCCGCTGTTCGAGCTCTACCCCGACTGCCACGCCGAGGCCACCGACATCGCCGCGGAGGTCTGGGCCCGGGGTGGGGCCGTGGCGAACGACCCCGCCGCGCTCTCGAACACGATCAAGAGCGTCCAGGCGCGCGTCTGGAGCGACGCGGGGATTCCCTGTTCCGGAGCCGAGCCCTTCGTCGATGCTGCGGGCCTGCGGGAAGCGGTGGCCCGCGCCGGACTGCCCGCCATCGTGCGCACCGACCTGCATCACGCGCAGGAGGACACGCACCTCTGCCGGACCATGGCGGACGTCGACGCACTGCCTGCCGCGGGCCGGCTCTACCCCGGCGTGGTGCTGCCGCTGGTGGACACCCGCGCCGGGTACGTGCGGGAGCGGCCCGGCACCATCTGGGCCCGCTGCTGGCACAAGAAGCGGATCTTCGTCTTCGGCGATCTCGTGGTCCCGAACCACTGCCTCTTCTCACCCGGCCCCGTGGTCGGGCTCCAGCGCTCGCTCTTCTGGCGCTACCGGCGGCGGCGGGGGATCCTGGCGCCGCTGATCGCGCTCCGCCGCTGGGACCGGGAGGCGTTGGCGGTGGACCGGGCCTACGCGGAGGCCGCGCCGGAGCGCCCCGAACTCTTCGTCAGGGCCACGCGGGCGCTCGGACTCGAGTGGGCGGCGATCGACTACTCGACGCTGGCGGACGGCGGGGTGATCCTCTGGGAGGCAAACCCGTACTTCACGCTGCCGGTGGGGCCCAAGGGACCGCTGGCGCGGGCGCGCCGGCTGGGGCCCCGCGTCGACCGGCTCTGCGCGGCGATGGTGCTGCACCTGCAACAGCTGGTGGAAGGGGAACGGGGAACGGGGAGCGGGGAACGGGCCGCCCCGCTCCTCCCGGCGGTTCCCGTTCCCAGTTCCCTGTTCCCCGTTCCCCCTACTTGAGTCCGTACCGCTCGCGGAGGACCGCCACGTGGTGCCGCTCGTGGCCCGCGATGATGTAGGGGAGCGCTCGCACGGCGACGTGCTTTCCGCTCGCCGTCCCGGTGCGTTCCCACTCCGCCGCCCCGAAGCTCCGGAAGAGCGTGAGCGACGCCGATCGCACCGCGCGGAGCTCGCCCACCAGGTCGGCCAGTGAGCGCGAGTCCGCGTTCGACACCGCCGCCCACTCGTTCTCCTCGAAGCCCGGCAGCGCGGTGCGGTCGCCGCGCGCGATGGTGAGCGCGCGGTAGGCGAACACCCGCTCGGCGTCCGCCACGTGACCCACCACTTCCCGCACGCTCCACTTCCCCGGGGCGTAGCGATGCCCGGCCTGCGCTTCCGTGAGCGGATCGAGCAGCGCCGGCGTGGTCCGGTCGAGGTCGGCCAGCACCGCGAGCACGTCCTCGTCCGCCGCGATCTCGTTGATGTAGGTGAAGTAGTAGGGCGCGCAGTCGCCCTCGACCGGCCGCGGCACCACGAGCGTCGTGCTCATCTCACTCCCCTCCCAGGGTCGCCGAGTTGACGATCGTCATCCGGCCCGCCTTCCGGGCCTGGCGGGCTTGGATCCAAAGATATTCCGCCGGCCACGATCCGGCCCGGCTCACGGCGCCGCCCGGCGGTAGTGGATCCGCCAGCCGGGCCGCCAGGTCCGGCCGTCGTCCACCGACGCGTCCCAGACCCAGTCGAGGCTGTCTGCGGTCACGTTGAGCCACCGCATCCGCTGGATCGTGGGCCGCCCGTTGAGCACCGCCCGCGTCTCCAGCACCATCGCGCCGTCCACCAGTCCGCCCTCGAGCGGGATCCAGCCCCCGCCGTTGTCGGTCCACACCTGGCGCCACTTGCCGGTCCGCCGGTCGAACGCCGACACGCTCATCCCCTGGAGCGGAATCGACGGCCGGCCGTCGAACCGCTCGATGATGGTGCAGCCGTCGAGGCTCTGCTCGATGACGTTCGTGCCCCGGAGCGTGTCGGCCCAGGTGAGCTCCCAGCGCCCGACCCAGAAGTCGAGTTGCCGGTGCTCCGGCGCACTGCAGGGCGGCTGGCGCGGGGTGGGGGCCGGAGGCTGCTGGGCCGCGGCCCGCTTCGACAGCGCGCCGGTGAGGCCGAGGGCGAGAGCGAACCAGAAGACGGACATGCGGTGAGCAGGCCGGGGCATCGGGATATCCTGGCGGGGGGGCGCCCCGGGAGACGCCCGAATCGGGCCGGCACGCACGGCCAGCACTCAACTCCCGGGGGGCTCCGTCCGGAACTCTTCCAGCACGGCCCGCGCTGCCGGCACGTCCGCCTCCTCCGCCACCCAGACCGAGACGCCCCCCGCCATCACCGCCGCGAACTCGTCCCGGACCTGGGCGGCGATACCCGCGGCCTCGAGCGCCTCCCGCAGCAGGTGCGCCTCCACCGGGTCCTGCAACCGGGTCAGGAGCGGCATTGCGCGGCTCGCTTCATCGGAGCGTCGCCACCAGCCAGTCGGTGAGGAGCCCCAGGACGTTTCGCCGCACCCGCGTCTCGCGCAGCCGGGCGTACCCCCCGGGGTAGCCCTCCCGGTCGGCGAGGAACAAGTGGTTGGTCTCGGCAAAGCTGTGCTTCACCACCTTCCGGTTGCCCGACGACCGGATCGCCGCGGCGAGCTCGTCCGCCTGGTCCGCCGTCACCTGCCGGTCGGTGGCCCCCTGCAGGATGAGCACCGGGAGCCGGAGCCGGCGCGCGGTGGGGAGCGGGTCGTGGTCGAGGAAGAACGCGAACCCCCGGCTCGCCCGGGCCAGCGAGTCCAGCTGGACCAGTGCGGCGGCGACCGCGGAGTCCCGCTGCTCCGGTGCGATCGCGGTGTCCCGCTCGATGACCATCCGGTTCTGGTAGGCGAGGATGTCGCGGCCCGACCGCGACGGCCCCGCCATCAGCACCACGCCGCCAAGGAGCGGGTCGTCGGCCGCCACCATCGGGGCCACCAGGCCGCCCTCGCTGTGCCCGACCAGCGCGATCCGCCGCGGGTCCACCTCCGGCCGCTGGCGCAGCCAGGCCAGCGCCGCCCGCACGTCCTCCGCGAAGTCGAGCAGGGTGGCGGTGGCGTGGCTGCCGGTGGACTGCCCGACGCCGCGGTCGTCGTACCGGAGCACCGCAAT
>DATIBS010000068.1:0-31742 GCA_035457305.1 Gemmatimonadales bacterium | reverse complement strand
CCCCGCGGCGCGCTAGCCCAGCCGCTCCACCAGCCGGCGGCGGCTCTTCGCCTCGGCGCGGATGCCGCCGCAGACCAGGTCGCAGAGCTCGAACACCGAGGGATCCGCGATCCGGTACCAGGTGGTGACCCCCTCCTTCCGCCGCGCCACGAAGCCGTGCCGGTGGAGGAGCTGCAGGTGCTTGGAGACGTTGGCCTGGCCGGCGCCGAGCGCCGCCACCAGGTCGGAGACCGAGCGCTCCCCGCCCCGGAGCTGGTGCAGCAGCGCGAGCCGCATCGGCTCGCCCAGCGCCCGGAAGCGGTCGCTGATGAGCGTGGCGGTCTCGGGGGTCAGCTTGCGCAGCACGGACATGGAGAGAATATTACTACATAGTTGATTAGTCGCAATAGGGAGGCTCCATCCCCGTCCTCGGCTTCGCCCTCGCCCTCCTCGTCGGGCTCTCCCTCGGCCTCCTCGGCGGCGGCGGCTCGGTGCTCACCGTCCCGATCCTGGTCTACGTCTTCGGCTTCCCCATGAAGGCCGCGGTGCCGATGAGCCTCGGCGTCGTCGGCGTGACCAGCGCCATCGGCGCCCTTCGCCACCGCCGGGACGGGACGGTCCGGCTGCCCGCGGCGCTCGCGTTCGCCCCCGGCGCCGTCGCGGGCACCCTGCTCGGCACGCGGCTCGCCGCGCTGGTGTCGGGCCGGACCCAGCTGGTGCTCTTCGCCCTGGTGATGGGCGCCGCGGCCCTGGCGATGCTCCGGCCGCCGAAGGTCCCGGCCCCCGGGGCACGGCCGGGCCACGGCCCGCCGACCCTCCGCGAGGCGGTCCGGGCCCTCCCCGCCGGCCTGGGCGTGGGCGTCCTCACCGGGCTCGTCGGCGTGGGCGGCGGGTTCCTCATCGTGCCGGCGCTCGTCCTCCTCCTCGGCCTCCCGATCCACCAGGCGGTGGGCACCTCCCTCGTGGTGATCGCCGTCAACTCCGCGGCCGGCGTGGCGGGGTACCTCGGCCGCGTCACCCTCGACTGGGCCACGATGGCCGGGTTCACCGCGATCGCGATCGCCGGCGTGCTGGGCGGGGCCGCGCTCGCGCCCCGGGTGCCGGCCGCCCGGCTCCGGCGGGGGTTCGCGGTCTTCCTCATCGCGATGGCCGCGCTCATTCTTCTCCAGAACCTCGTGCCGGGATCCCCCGGCCGCTGACGGAGCCCGGGATGATCTTCAAGCGCCTCTACGACGACGGCCTCGCCCAGGCCAGCTACCTGATCGGGTGCGCCCAGGCCGGGGAGGCGGTGGTGGTGGATCCCCTCCGGGACGTGGACCAGTACCTGGCCGCGGCGGAGGCCGAGCAGGTCCGGATCACGGCGGTCACCGAGACCCACATCCACGCCGACTTCCTCTCCGGGAGCCGCGAGCTCGCGGCCCGCACCGGGGCGCGGCTCCACCTCTCCGCCGAGGGCGGACCCGACTGGCAGTACGCCTTCGCCGCCGCCGACGGCGCCCGGCTCCTCCAGGACGGCGACGAGATCGTCGTGGGCCACGTGCGGCTCCGCGCGATGCACACCCCCGGCCACACCCCGGAGCACCTGAGCTTCCTCGTCACCGACGGCGCCGTGGCCACCGACCCGATGGGCATCGTCAGCGGCGATTTCGTGTTCGTGGGTGACGTCGGCCGCCCGGACCTGCTGGAGAAGGCGGCTCGGGTCGAGGGCTCGGCGGAGGCCGGGGCGCGGGTGCTCTGGCGCAGCCTGGAGCGGTTCCGCGCGCTGCCCGACCACCTGCAGGTGTGGCCCGGGCACGGCGCGGGGTCGGCGTGCGGCAAGGGCCTCTCCGCGATGCCCCAGTCCACCGTCGGCTACGAGAAGCTGTACAACTGGGGCGTGGGCGCCGGGAGCGAGGCGGAGTTCGTCCGCGGCGTGCTGGCCGACCAGCCCGAGCCCCCGGCCTACTTCGCCGAGATGAAGCGACGGAACCGGGCCGGCCCGCCGGTGCTCGGGGCGCTCCCCCGGCCGGCACGGCTCGCGCCGGCGGAACTCGCCGCCCGGCTCGAGGCCGGTGCGGTGGTGGTGGACATCCGCCCGCAGGCGGTGGCCGCAGCCGGCCGCCTCCCCGGCACGCTCAGCATCCCGCTCAACAAGTCGTTCGTCACCTGGGCCGGGTCCCTCCTCCCCTACGACACGCCGTTCTACCTCGTCACGGGGGACGGCCCCGGGGGTGAATCGGCCGCCCGCGCCGCCCGCGAGCTTGCGATGATCGGCCTGGACCACGTGGCAGGCTGGGTCGGCGAGGAGGCGCTCGAGTGGTGGGCAGCAGCGGGCCGCGAGCTGGCCGAGATCCCGCACCTCCACCCCCGGGACCTGGCGCGCCAGCCGGGGGCGGTCGTGCTCGACGTGCGGGGCTCGGCCGAGTGGCGGGCGGGGCACCTGCCGGGGGTGCCGAACATCCCGCTCGCCGAACTGCAGGCCCGGGCCGCCGAGGTGCCGGCCGGGCGGCCGCTGGTGCTCCAGTGCCAGGGAGGTGGGCGGTCCCACATCGCCGCCAGCCTGCTGCAGATCCGGGGGGTGGAGGTGGCCAACCTTGCCGGGGGGTTCGGGGCGTGGGAGCGGGAGGGGCTGGCGGTGGAGCGGTGAGCGGTGAGCAGTAAGCGGTGAGCGGGGCCCCTCCCAGCCGTCCCGCCGTCCCCGCCGTCCCCGCCGTCCCGCCGTCCCGCCATCCAGCCAACTTGACCAGCGAGTGTGCCACGTGAGAGCCCCCCGGGCGCGCCCCCACTGTCATTTCGGCAAGCGCCGGCTGGCACGCCGGCTGCAATTCCGGGCCGGCGAGCGTCCGGCGCCGGTGCCGGGCGCGTGACCCGACGGCCCCCCTGGGCCGCAGCTACCCAAGGAGGAGTCCCATGTACCTCACCACTCGCCGGCCCGCCCTGCTCGGGCCCGACTTCACCGGCCTGCGCCGGCTGAACCGCGTCCTCGACGAGACCTTCGGGGCCCTGCCGTGGAACGACGAGAACGGCACCATCACCTCGGCGTGGCTCCCGCCGGTGGACATCTTCGAGGACCACGACGGCCTCAAGATGGTCGCCGAGCTGCCGGGTGTCCGGCCGGAGGACGTGAAGCTCTCGATCGAGAACGGGGTGCTGACGATCCGCGGGGAGAAGAAGCAGGTGGCGGAGGAGGAGTCGGAGCGGGTGCACCGCTACGAGCGGAGCTACGGCGCGTTCGAGCGGACCTTCACGCTTCCCACCACGGTGGACGCCGACCGGATCGAGGCCCGGTACGAGAACGGCCTGCTGACGGTGCGGCTGCCGAAGGTGGAGAAGGCGAAGCCGCGGGAGATCGCGGTGACCGTGGGCTGACGCCCGGCCTATTCCACGACGTAGGCCTCCATCGCGTAGTACTCCGCCAGGCCGAGACGGTTCACCGTCTCGGCCGTTTCCTTGTTCCGCGCCTCGACCCGCTGCCAGAACTCGCGGTCGTCGAGGCCGGGGAAGGGAGCGGAGTCCTTCTGCGACTGGTGCTTGAAGATGGCCTGGACCTTGAGCGCCAGCTCCTCCTGGGAGAGCGGCACCAGCCAGGTGGCGTCGGTGACCGGCCATTCCTGCCAGGCGCCGCGGTAGAGCCAGACCTCGGGGCGCGTCCCGGCCATCTCCGCGAGGGCGCGGTCGATCGCCTCCTTGCACATCCGGTGGGTGCCGTGCGGGTCGGAGAGGTCGCCCGCCACGAAGACCAGGTCGGGCCGGACCTCCTCGAGGAGGCGGCGGACGATCGCCACGTCCGCCGGCCCGACGGGGTCCTTGCGCACCTGCCCCGTCCGGTAGAAGGGGAGGTTGAGGAACCGCGCCGCGCCCCGCGGGAGCCCGAGGGTGCCGATCCCGCTCACCGCCTCCGACTCGCGGATCAGCCGCTTGAGGTCGAGCACCTCGGGCGAGTCCACCTCGCCCGGCGCCTTGGACTCGAGGAAGTCGCGCACCCGCGCCTCGAGCGCCTCGGCCTCCCCCACGGCGAGGCCCCGCTCCCGCGCGAGGCGGCCCAGCCAGTCGAGGTAGCGGACCACGTCGTGGTCGAAGACGGCGATGTTGCCGCTCGTCATGTAGGCCACGACGATGTCGTTCCGGTTGAGCACCAGCTTCCGCAGGATCCCGCCCATCGAGATCACGTCGTCGTCGGGGTGGGGCGAGAAGCAGATGACCCGCCGGCCCTGCGGAAGCTTCGACCGCCCCCGGATGCGGGCGCCGAGCGCGTTGAAGGCGAACCCGTTCACCTCCCCTGGCGTGCCCCAGCGCGCCACGAGCGGGGAGAGCGAGTGCTCGGCGTAGTCGCGCATCGTGAGCTTGAGGATGGCGCGGCCGGTCCGCGCGGAGAGCCAGGCCACGGCACGCACCGCGAGGGCCTCGGTCCAGGCCACCTCGTCCACCAGCCACGGGGTGGCCACCCGGGTGAGCGCGGCGGCCGCGGCGGGGTCGAGGTAGAAGGTGGCCGCCGGGTGCCGCTGGAGGAACGTGGCCGCGACCGCGGTGTCGACCTCGCCCTCCACGGCGCGGCGCACGATCTCCGCCTTGTGCTCGCCCGTGGCGAGGATCGCGATCTCCCGGGCCTCGAGGATCGTGGCGACCCCCATCGTGAGCGCCTCCCGGGGGACGTTCGCCTCGCCGAAGAAGTCGGCCGCGGCGTCCCGCCGGGTGATGGTGTCGAGGGTGACGAGCCGCGTGCGGCTGCCGGCGCCGGAGCCGGGCTCGTTGAACCCGATGTGGCCGGTCTTCCCGATGCCGAGGAGCTGGAGGTCGATCCCGCCTGCGGCCCGGATGGCGGCCTCGTACGCCTCGGCGTGGGCCGCGAGGGCCTCGCGGGGCACGGTGCCGTCGGGGATGTGGACGTTGGCCGGGTCGAGGTCCACCTGCCCGACGAGGTGCTCCTGCATGAACCGGCGGTAGGCGTGCAGGCTGGCCGGGTCCATCGGCCAGTACTCGTCGAGGTTGAAGGTGACGACGTGGCGGAAGGAGAGCCCCTCCTCGCGGTGCATCCGCACCAGCTCGCGGTACACCCCGACCGGCGTGGCACCGGTGGCCAGGCCGAGGACGGCGCGGCCCGACCGGGCGCGGATGACCTCCGCGATGCGCCGCGCCACGGCCCGCTCGAGCGCCGCGTGGTCGTCGAACACGACCGTGGGGATGCGCTCGAGCCGCGTGGCGTCGCTCACCGGCTCACTCGCGGATCAGGCCGGTCTCGAGCGCGAAGCGCGTGAGGCCCGCCACGGTGCGGATCCGGAGCTTCCGCATCAGGCTCTCGCGGTGGGTCTCCACCGTCCGGTGGCTGATGCCCAGCTCGGCGCCGATCTCCTTGTTGGTGCGTCCCTGCGCGATGCCCACCAGCACCTCGCGCTCGCGGGCGGTGAGCAGGTCGGCGGCCGAGCGCTGCTGGTCCCGCGCCAGGTCGCCGCGCATCGCGTCGGAGAGCTTCCGCGCCACCGGCGGGCTGTAGTAGGCCTCGCCGCGGTGCACCGCCCGCACCGCCTGCCGCAGCTCCTGGGCGGCGGTGTCCTTGAGGATGTAGCCGAACGCGCCGGCCCGGACGCTCTCGACCACGTACTCGGCGTCGTCGTACATCGAGAGGATCAGCACGCGGCACTCCGGCTCCGCCTCCCGCAGCTTCGCGGCGGCCTGGAGCCCGGTCTCCCCGGGCATCGAGATGTCGAACACCGCCACGTCGGGGTGGTGCTGGGCCGCGAGGGCGCGCGCGGCGGCCCCGTCGGCCGCCTCCGCCACCACCTCGAAGCCGGGCTCCCGCTCCAGCACCCGCCGGATGCCCTCGCGCACCACGGCGTGGTCGTCCGCCACGAGCACCCGGATCGGGGCGTCGGTGATCTCGTCGTTCATCTTGCCTCCCCCGCCGTCACCGGCAGGCTGATCTCCAGGAGCGAGCCGCCGGCCGGCCCCGGCGCGAAGCGCACCGAGCCGCCGAGCGCGCCGATGCGCTCCCGCATCCCGGCCAGGCCGAGGTGGCCCAGCCGCTCGAAGTGGTCGAAGTTCGCCCCGGGCGGCGGGCCGGCGCCATCGTCGGCCACCCGGAGCCGCAGGGTCCCGTCCGCCACGCGCACGCCGACGGCGATGCTCCGCGCCCCCGCGTGGCGCGCCACGTTGGCCAGCGCCTCCTGCAGGGCGCGGAACACCGCGAGCTCCGCGTCCTTGCTGAGCGGCGGGAGCGCGGCGGGGGCCTCGAGCGTCACCGCGAGCCCGCTCCGCTCCTGGAACTCCGCCACCAGGGAGCGGAGGGCGGGGAGGAGGCCGAGGTCGTCGAGCAGCGACGGGCGGAGGTTCACCGTCACCCGGCGGACGGCGCGGATGCCGGTGTCCACCAGTGCGAGCACGTGGTCGAGCCGCGGGCCGTCCTCCGGCGGCACGGTCTCGCGCAGCACGCCGAGTTCCATCTTGACCGCGGAGAAGACCTGCGCGGTCTCGTCGTGCAGCTCGCGCGACAGGCGCCGCCGCTCCTCCTCGTGCTGCCGCACCATCATCGCGGACAGCCGCCCCAGCTCGTCGGTGCGCTCCGCGAGCCGGCGGTAGAGCTCCGCATTGGCCAGCGCGGCGCCGGCGTGGTGGCCGAGGGTGACGAGGAACTCCTCGTCCAGCGCGGTGAACGGGTCGCGGGCGTCGCCCACGATGAGGAGGGCGCCGGTCACCTGGCGGTCGAGGAAGACCGGCAGGATGGCGGTGTAGGCCGGCTCGCCCCGGGCCGGGGTGGTGCCGGCGTCGAGCACCTGGGGCTTGCCGGTGACCAGCGCCGCGGTGAGCGCGTCCGCCCGCGGCCCCCCGCCGGCCGGGTCCCGGCCGGCGCAGGCCCCCGCGCCGCGCACGAACATCCGCCGGCCCGCCTCGTCGAGCCGGTAGAGCGCACTGCCGGTCACCGCCGGGAGGGTGAGGGGCTTGGCGAGCAGGGCGTCGAGCATCGCGGCGTCGTCGCCGCCCCGCTGCAGTTCGCCGGAGAGTGCCGCCAGCGCGTTGAGCCCGCGCTGGAGGTCGTCCATCAGCAGCAGCAGGATGCCGAGACCGACGGCCAGCAGGAAGCAGACGTCGAGGTAGTACCCCCACGGGCTCCACGCGCCCCGGGCCCGGAGGAACGGGTAGTCGAGGTGGTGCAGCCCCCAGAGCAGGAGGGCCCCCGCCAGCACCGCGGCGCCGGGACCGCCCACCCGCCGGTAGTGCCGGAGGAACACCCATCCCGCCCAGAGCGTGGCCGCGCTGAGGAACAGCACCGCGGGGAGGGCCGCCCAGAGGAAGTGGTCGAGCCGGTAGATCGCGACGTAGGACCAGGCCGGCGGGAAGAGCGCGAGCGCGAGCACCGCGCGGCGCCAGCGGGTCTGCCCGGAGAAGACGCACGCGGCCCAGAGCACCGCCAGCGCGGTCCATCCGGTGATGACCTGGTGCCAGTACAGCCAGTTCCAGTTCCGGGTGAGCAGGAAGCTGATGATGATCCCGAGCCGGAGGACGTAGAACGCCCACGCCACGGCCATCCAGCCCAGCCAGGCCTTGCGGTAGCGGAGGAAGAGGCCGCCGGAAAGGAGGGCGAGCGTGAGCGCCACCGCGGTCTGCAGCACGGCGGCGGCGAACTCGGTGTTCCCGATCGGCGGGACGTCGATGCCCATAGGCCGGGAATGAAGGCGGCCGGAACCGGCGCCGCAATGCCGTGCGGAGCACCTCGCGGGACGACCGGCCGGCGATAGATTGCCGGCCATGACGGAATTCGCGGCGCGTTTCCGCGCGCTGGTGGCTCGCGCGCGCGAGCACCCCGGGGACGAAGCCGGCCTCACCGGCCTCGCCGCGGCCGCTGCCGCCGGTGTCGCGGCGGGCCCGGCCACCCTCGAGGCGGGGTTCGAGCTCGGCGCCGGGGCGGACGCGGGGGACCTGCTCAAGTCGCGGCTGCTCGCCCGGCAGGTGGACCGGATCGCGGTCGCGGGCGGCGCCACGCCCGGCGAGCTCCTCGCGCTGGCCCGGGCGCTCGCCTCGGAGGCGGTCCCGGTCCCCAGCACCCCCGCGGTGCGGGTGGAGATGGTGGAGGTGATCCGGCCCGGGAGCGGCGCCCCGGCCGCCCCGGCGCGCGAGCGGCCGCGCGGGATCCAGCTGCTCGGCGACGAGGGCGTCCTCCCGCGCCGGGCGCGGCCGCGCACCGGCCTCGGCCGCGAGATGGAGGCGCTGGGCCGTGCCGTGGAAGCGGCCGCCCGGCGCCGCCAGTGGGTCGAGGCACTGCACGCCGCGCAGGCGCTCGTGCGGCTGGAGCACCGCTTTCCCGAGGTCGAGCGCCGGAGCTTCGCGATCGAGGTCCGCCGGGTGCTCGCGCGGCCGATCCTCGACGGCTTCGTCGGGCTGGCGTTGCGCGCGCCCGAGGAGCAGGAGCGGGCCGCCGGGGTGCTGCGTTGGCTCGGCGCGGCGGGCGCGGATGCGATGGTGGACCACGTGAAGGACATCGACCAGACCGCGCCCCGCCGCTTCCTGCACGAGGCGCTCGCCACGATGCCGGCGGCGGTGCCGCTCCTGCTCCCCCTCCTCGATGGCGACTCCCCGGTGGCGGCGCGCCACGCCGCGGAACTCCTCGGCCGGCACCGGGCGGCGGCGGCCCTGCCCGGCCTCGCGAGGCTCGCGGCGCATCCCGAC
Source organism: Gemmatimonadales bacterium (assembly GCA_035457305.1). GTDB lineage: Bacteria > Gemmatimonadota > Gemmatimonadetes > Gemmatimonadales > GWC2-71-9 > JAICEH01. The sequence goes on along the minus strand of DATIBS010000068.1, from coordinate 23,126 downwards.
CCCCGGGCGCGGCACGCCGCCATCGACGCGCTCGCCGGCTTCGACGACCGGCGCGCGGTCGAGGCGCTGCATCGCGCCCTCGGCCACGCCGAGGCTGCGACCCGGGGCCGGGCCGCGGCGGCCCTCGGTCGCCGGGGAGCGGGGGCGGCGATGCCGATCCTCGCCGCGCTGGAGCGGGAGCCCGACCCGGCGGCCCGCCGCGTGCTCGTGGCCGCCGCGGCATCGACCGACGCGCCGCAGGCGGGCGCCGCCCTCGCAGCGCTCGTGCTCCGGCGCCGCTCGCTGCTGCACCGGGACGCCTGGACCGTGGAAGAGCGCCTCGCGGCGGTCTCGGCCCTCGCGGAGGCGGGCACGCCCGCCGCACGGCAGGCGCTCGATCGGATCGCGCGGGAAGGGGAGGGCGAGGTGGCAGCGGCGGCCCTCAGGGCCGCGGCCGCCGGGGAGCGGGGAGCAGGGAGCGGGGAGCGGTAGTCGCGGGGAGCGGGGGGGTCCCGTTCCCCGGTCCCCGCTCCCCGTCACCCCGTACTTCTTCTCCAGCGCAAACCCATCCACGTGCACATCGAGGTTGTGGTTGATGCGGAGGCCCGCCTGTCCGCCGGTCTCGACGTCGGCCGCGGCGGCGGAGTGCACCTCGGTGCCGTTCACCAGGAACCGGACCCGCTCGCCGGCGCGCTCGATCCGCAGCGTGTTGCTGGCCTTCCCGGCGGCGTCCGCCTTCACCACCGCCGGGTGCTCCGCCCAGGCGGCGGTCACGTTGGCCGTGGTGGCCCCGGTGCGGGTCTTGATCAGGAACTTCCCGTCGCCGCGGACGAGGAAGTAGGTGTAGTGCTGCTCCGGGGACTGCAGCGCCCGCCCGCCCACGAACAGGCCGTACGCCTCGGGGTGTTCCGGCGCCTTCGTCTGGGTGAACGACGCGGCGACGGCGAAGTCGCCCTGGCCCTGGTCGCCGGGGCGCCACAGGATCACGGCGGGGCCGGTGGTGGCGTGCACGCCGCCGGCCATGGTGACGAACTTCACCCCCTCGATCGGGGCGTCCTTGTCGGCGCGGGCCTGCCAGCCGGCGGGAAGCTGGCTGGGTGCGCCCTGTTGGGCGGTGGCGGGCACGGCGGCGACGAGGGCCGCGGCGGCCAGGGTGAGGGTGCGCATCAGGAGAGCCTCTCGCATGGTGGTTGGCACGGGAGCGATCCGGAAACCCCAGTCTGGGTGGCGGACGGCCCGGAACCTATGACCCGGGTCACACCTCCGCCATCGGCGCGGGGAGTTGCCATCCGGGGGGAGCCCGCCATAGACTACCGCCCCATGACGCTTCTCATGACACTGCTCGCCGTCATCGGGGCCGGGCTCATCCTCGCGGCCCTGACCTACGTCACGCTGCTGATCGGGGTGCTCGTGACCTCGATGGTGGCGCTCTTCTGTGGCCCGCTCGTGGACCGGGTCCTGGGCGAGGACGGCGCCGGCGCGTCCGGCTGAGCCTCAGCCGCCCTCCTTCTCCCCGCCCTCCGCTTCCGGCGTCGTCGCCAGGCGGAGGGCGCCGTCGTAGTGGACCCGGAGGCTCGTCAGCCCGTCCCGCAGTCCCCGCACCCGCATCTGCAGGCCGCCCCCCCGCCGGGCCAGCGTCGCCATGATCCCGGCGGCCTCGGCCAGCCCGTTGAGCCCGAAGCCCTGGGCCTGCGCCTTGAGCTCGTCGAGCTGCCGCGCCATCCCGCGGACCGCCACCTCGTCGGCCTGCAGGATCGCCATGAGCTCGACCGTCTTCTTGACCCGTTCGAAGCGCGGGGGGACGGTCTCGAGCCAGGCGAGCGTGGCAAGCTGGCGGGAGGTGAGCTTGACGGCCATCGGGGCTCCGGTCGTGCTTGTTGGGGAGGGAGAGGGGGGGTAGACTCTCTCCCCTTCGGTGAATCTTCACCCCCGGGCCTCCCGTAGGGACGGCCCGGGCCGCGCTGGCCGGCGGGGCCGCCAATCGTCACGGGTCTGCCATGAAGCTATCCGACATCTCCATCCGGCGCCCGGTGTTCGCGTCGATGGTCAACCTGGCCCTGGTGCTGTTCGGGGCCATCTCGTACTCCCGGCTCTCGGTCCGGGAGTTCCCCGACATCGACCCGCCGATCGTCTCGGTCTCGACCTTCCTCCCCGGCGCCAATCCCCGGGTGGTCGAGTCCACCGTCACCGACCTGCTCGAGGAGGAGCTCTCGACGGTGGAGGGGCTCCGCACCCTCACCTCGTCCAGCGCCGAGCAGTCGAGCAACATCACGCTCGAGTTCACCCTCGACCGGGACGTGGAGAGCGCCGCGCAGGACGTGCGCGACAAGGTCTCCCGCGTGCGGGGCCGGCTGCCGCGGGAGGTGCAGGAGCCGGTGGTGGCCAAGCAGGACGCTGACGCCCAGCCGTTCTACTGGATGGCGCTGCAGGGCGCGAACTACACGATGCTCGAGCTCTCGGACATTGCGGACCGGATCGTGAAGACCCGGCTGCAGACGATCCAGGGTGTCGGGCGGGCCTTCGTGGCGGGCGAGCGGCGCTACGCCATCCGGATCTGGCTCTCCCCGGAGGACCTCGCGTCCCGCGGGCTGGCCGTGCAGGACGTGGAGTCGGCCATCCGGAGCCGGAGTGTCGAGATCCCCGCTGGCCGGATCGAGTCGGAGCAGCGGGAGTTCACCATCCGCTCGATGGGCGAGCTCAAGACGGCGGAGGAGTACGCCGGGCTCACGGTGGACAGCCGTCCCGGCCGCCTGGTGAAGCTGGGCGACGTGGCCCGGATCGAGCTCGGGCCCCGCGAGGAGCGGAGCGCGCTCCGGTACAACGGCACCCAGGCGGTGGCGGTCGGGATCGTGCGCCAGTCGAAGGCGAACATCATCGAGGTCTCCGACGCGATCCAGCGGGAGCTGCCCGCCATCGAGGCGGCGCTCCCGCCCGGCGTGGACCTCCTCACCGCCTTCGACCAGTCGGTGTTCGTGCGCCGCTCGATCACCGAGACGATCGAGACCCTGCTCCTCACTTGCGGGCTGGTCACGATCATCATCTTCCTGTTCCTCCGGAACATCCGGGCGACGATCGTGCCGGCGCTGGCGATCCCGGTCTCCCTCATCGCCACGTTCGCGCTGATGCTCGCCCTTGGCTACTCGATCAACACCTTCACCCTCCTCGCGCTGATCCTCGCGATCGGCATCGTGGTGGACGATGCGATCGTGGTGCTGGAGAACGCCTACCGGCACCAGGAGGAGCTGGGGCAGGATCCCGAGGCCGCCGCGATCGGCGGAACCCGCGAGATCGCCTTCGCCATCATCGCCACCACCATCGCGCTGGTGGCGGTCTTCTCCCCGCTCGCCTTCCTCCAGGGTGCCACCGGCCGGCTCTTCAACGAGTTCGGCCTCACGCTGGCGGCCTCGGTGGTGGTGTCGGCCTTCACGGCGCTCTCGCTCTCGCCGATGCTCTGCGCCAAGATCGTCAAGGTGCCGAAGAGCCACGGGCCGATGTTCCTGGCCTTCGAGCGGGGCTTCAACTGGCTGGCCAGCACCTACCGCCGGCTCCTCGCCGGCGCGGTCCGGCACCGGGCCTGGGTGCTGGGCGGTGCCGCGGCCTCGCTGGTCGTCGCGGGCTTTGCCTTCCGGGCACTGGAGCGCGAGTTCCTGCCCGAGGAGGACCGCGGCTTCCTGCTGGTCGCCACGGTCGCCCCCGAGGGTTCCACGGTCGAGTATACCGACAGCTATCAGGCGCAGATCGAGGGGATCCTCGGCCGCACGGCCGATGTCTCGAGCTACTTCAGCGTGGTCGGGATGGGTGGCAACGTGGCCGGCGGGTTCATCTTCACCCGGCTCACCGACTGGGCGGATCGGGACCGCAAGGTGCGGGACGTGATCAACGAGGTGCAGCCGCAGTTCTTCGGCGTGCCCGGCGTGATGGCCTTCGCGATCAACCCCTCCCCGATCGGCGGCTTCGGGAAGCCGGTGCAGTTCGTGGTCCGGAACCCCGACTTCGACTCGCTGCTCGCGGGCATGCAGCGGCTGTCGGGGCGGGCGCGCCAGATCCCGGGCCTGATGAACGTGGACGTGAACCTCCGGGTCAACAAGCCGGAGCTCACGATCCGCTATCAGCGGGACCGGATGGAGGATCTCGGCGTCTCCGTGACGGACGTCGGCGCGACCCTCGAGACGATGATGGGTGGCCGCCGGGTGAACACCTACACCCAGGCCAACAAGCTGTACGACGTGATGGTCCAGGTGGACCGGCGGGACCGGGCCACGCCGAGCGACCTGAGCCGGCTCTACGTGCGGGGCCGGGACGGTCAGCTGGTCCAGCTCGACGCCGTGGCACAGGTCGGGGAGGCGGTGGGACCGCAGTCGCTGCTCCACTACAACCGGCTGCGTTCCTTCACGCTCGGAGGCATCCTGGCGCCGGACCTCAAGCTCGGCGCCGCCCTCGACTCGCTCCGCGCGGCGGCGGCGGAGGTGCTGCCGGCAGGCAGCAGCGTGGCCCTCTCCGGCGAGTCGCGGGAGTTCGAGGAGAGCGGCAACGCGCTCTACTTCGCCTTCGCCCTCGCGCTCCTGGTGGTCTTCATGGTGCTGGCGGCGCAGTTCGAGTCGCTGGTCCATCCGCTCACGGTGCTCCTCGCCGTGCCGTTGGCGGTCACCGGCGCGCTCGTCACCCTCTGGGTGGCGGGCGCCACCCTCAACCTCTACAGCCAGATCGGCTTCGTGCTGCTGATCGGGCTCGCGAGCAAGAACTCGATCCTGCTCGTGGAGTACGCCAACCAGCTGCGCGACCGCGGGTTGGAGCTGACCGAGGCCGTCCTCGAGGCGGGCCGGATCCGGTTCCGGCCGATCATGATGACCGCCGTCTCCACCGTGGTCGGCGCGCTGCCCATCGCGCTCGGCCTCGGCGCGGGCTCCGACAGCCGGGTCCCGCTCGGCCTGGTGATCGTGGGCGGCGTGTCCATCGCCACCTTCCTGACGCTGTTCCTGGTGCCCGTGGTCTACCTGATCTTCGAGCGCTCCCGCCAGCGGCTGCTGGGCCGCCGCGCGCTCCGCGCCAGCGTGGACGACGTCGCCTCGGAGGCCGCGTGATCGGCGCCCTGCTGCTCGCGCTCCAGGTGGCGGCGGGCCCGGCCGCGCCGCAGGATACGCTGCCCCGCGTCACCCTCGCGGAGGCGCTCGAGCGGGCCACCCGGCTCGACCCGAACTACGTCGCGGCGCTCGGTCAGGTGGACAACGCGGAATGGGGGCGGCGGAACGCCATCATGGCGTTCGTGGTGCCCTCGCTCACGCTCAGCACCAGCTACACCCAGTCCACCAGTCCGTCCTTCAACTTCGGCACCGGCGGCTTCTCGAAGCAGTTCGTGCAGGCGAACGCCGTCGCGCAGTACGAGGTCTTCGACGGGGGCCGGCGGATCTTCGAGCTGCAGCGGGCGAAGGCCGACCTCGAGGGGGCGCGGGCCTCGGAGCTCGAGGCCCGCTTCCTCGCCGCGCTGGCCACGGAGCGCGCGTACTACGACGTGCTCGGGGGCCGCGAGCTCCTCACCACGGCGCGCGACCGGACCCGGCGTGCCGAGGAGCAGCTCGCCACCGCGCGGGCGCGGGTCCTTTCCGGCGCCGCCGTGCAGACCGACTCGCTCACCCTGCTGCTCGAGCTCCAGCGCTCCCGGGTGGACGAGCTGCGCCAGGCCGCGGTGGTGGACGTGGCGCGCCTCGAGCTGGGGCGCCGGATCGGGCTTCCGGGACCGGTGGACGCGGAATCGCTGCCCGACGAGCCGACCACCCTCCCCATCTCGCTCGAGGCCGCAGTGGCGCTGGCGCTCGAGCAGGGGCCGCAGTATCGGATCGCCCGCGCGAACGAGCGGGCCGCCGTCGCCGACCTGCGCGCGGAGCGGAGCGCCTACCTGCCCCAGATCCTGCTCACCGGCCAGCGGAGCTCCTTCGACACGCGGTTCTGGCCGGACGCAACCAACCGCGGGCAATTCTCGATCACCGCCACCCTCCCGGTCTGGGACCTCGGCCGGCGCGAGCTGTTCATCAGCCAGGCCCGGGTGCGTCGCGACGTGAACCGCGCCATCCGGGCCGACCTCGAGCTCGCCGCCCGCCGCGACGTCGCGGAGGCGTACCAGGCGTTCGAGGTCGCGGTCGCCGCCGCCGCCGTGGCCCGCGAGGCCGTGATCGTGGGCCGGGAGAACTACCGGGTGCAGGACGCCCGCTACCGCGCGGGCGCCTCCACCATCCTCGACCTGCTCGAGGCCCAGGTGTCGCTCAGTGGTGCGGAGAGCGGCCTGGTGCAGGCCCGCTACGCCGCACTGCTCGCCCGCGCCGGCCTGGAGGTGATCGTCGGCCGCCGCCTCACCAACGGACAGGACACCCAGTGAGACCCACGATCACGCACGCCGCGCTCGCCCTCGCCCTGGGCGCCGCCGCCTGCGGCAAGGACGCGGAAGGCGCCGGCGGCGGCCCTGGCGGTGGTGGCATGCCGGCCCTGCCGGTCGAGACCGCCGAGGCCCGCCGCGACACCGTCGTCGAGCTGATCAACGCCACCGGCGCGATGGAGGCGCTGCAGTCCATTCTCCTGAAGCCCGAGGTGGACGGCCGCATCACCCAGATCCTGGTGCGGGATGGCGCGGTGGTGGGCGCAGGCGCCGGGCTCTTCCGGATCGACGATGCCGAGCTCCGCGCCCAGGTGGACCGGGCCGAGGCCGAGTACGACCTGGCCACGCAGGCCCTGGAGCGGACCAAGACCCTCATCGAGCAGAACGCCAGCTCCCAGGCCGATCTGGAGCGGGCCGAGGCGACCGCCCGGAGCACCCGCGCGGCTCTCGAGCTGCTGCGCATCCGCCTCGCGCGGACCACCGTGCGGGCGCCCTTCGGCGGCGTGGTCGGCGGGCGCACCGTGAGCCTCGGTGACTACGTCACGAACTCGACCGACCTGATCAGCCTGCAGACGGTGGACCCGATGCGCGCGGCGTTCGACCTGCCGGAGCGGTATGCCGAGCAGGTCGAGGTCGGCCAGGCGATCGAGTTCCAGGTGGCGGCACTTCCCGGCCAGACGTTCCGCGGCGTGGTCGACTTCGTGGATCCGGTGGTCCGGCTCCCGGGCCGGTCGATCCTGGTGAAGGCCCGCGTGCCGAACCCGCGCGGGGCGCTGCAGCCGGGGATGTTCGTCGAGGTGCGCCTCGCGACCGACGTGCGGCCCGCGGCAGTGGTGGTGCCGGAGGAGGCGGTCGTGGGCACCCAGATGGGCACCGTCGTGTGGGTGGTGAAGGACGGCAAGGTGGAGCGGCGCGAGGTGACGCTGGGGGTCCGGACCCCGGGCCAGGTCGAGATCCGCAACGGCGTGGCCGCGGGGGAGGCGGTGGTTGTCGGCGGACAGGCGATGCTCCAGCCCGGCGCGCCGGTGATGGCGCGGCCGAAAGGCGCGCCGGCGCAACCGCCCGGCGCCGCGGCGGATACCGCTGTCCCGGCCGACTCGGCACGCTGACCGGCGTACCGCAGGGGCGCGGCGGCCCGGCGGAGGGCAACTGCAGCGGCAGACTTTCCCCACCCTGTCTCGATCGAACGTCGGGGCAGGGTGGGGGAGTCCATGGTGCCGGTGTCGCTGCGTTCGCTTCACCTCTGTGGTGAGCTCGTCGACATCCCGGCATGGGTTATGTTCCCCCCGATGACTTCCCGTGCCGCCCCCATTCTCCTCGCACTCGTCCTCGCCGCCACTCCCGCCTCGGCGCAAATGATTCCGGTCGAGGGCCGCTGGCGGGTGCTGATCCACGCCGAAGATCCCGGCCTGGCTTCGCTCCGGGGCGAGCTCCGGTTGCTGGACTCGGCCGGCAGCCTGCGCGGCACGCTGCGGCTGGAATCCGATTCCGGGCCGCCCCTGCAGCTCTCCCGTGCCAGTCGGCCGGCGCCGGACTCGCTCGAACTCGATCGCATCGGCCAGGGCGCGCTGGCGTTCGCGGGGCGGTGGAACGGCATCTCCTGGCGGGGCGCGGTCGCCCGGGGGGGACGGCCGCTCGGCCGCTGGGAGGCGGTGGCGCTCGCCGAGGCCGAGGAGTTCTACCCCGCGCCGCCGACCTTCCTCCTGCAGCAGCTGATTCTGGGGTCGCCGTCGCACGGCATCGAGGTTCCGGGGTCCTGGTACGGCGCCGCCCTGGCGCGCATCGGCGCCGACCCGGTGGCCACCCTCGCCGCGGACCACGCGGAGGCCGCCCGGCAGGCTGCCGCTCCCGTGGTCCCGCGGGAGCGCCTCACGGCCGACGGCGAGCGTTGGCTGCTCGGCCTCGTCGATCGGGACCGGTGGCGGGTTGCGCTCGCCGGCGACCTCGCGCGGCTCGGGTCCCGGCTCGACGGCGGCGAGCGGGCGCGGTTCGACGCCCTCTTCGAGCCCCGGGCCGGCTGGATCACCGACCTGCACGACGCGGCGCTGCGGGCCGCTCGCCGCCGCCGCCCCGGGGCGGCATGGAGCGACTGGGCCCCGGCCCTGGTGGCGTCGGGACTGGCCCCTCCCGGCGCGGACGCGCCATCCCTGATGGAGGCGGCGTGGCGGCTCTGGACGCTCGGCGAGACGGACACGGCGGCCTTCCGGCTTCGCCTCGAGGCGGTGCGGGCCGATGATCCGGCCGGCGGCGGCATCCCCTTGCTGCTCCTGGCATATGCCCAGGCGGCATCCTGGCACCTCGGCGCGACCGCGTTCCTCGCCGAGCAGCTCGACCCGACAACGGAGCCGGGTGCCCTCGCGCTCGCACCGCTCGGCCGCCCCGGTGCCTCCGTCGCCGGCGCCCTCGACACCGCGCTCGCCGCGGCGCTCGTCCGGCCGGCGAACTGGGAGGGGGAGCAGTGGCTGGCGCGTCATGGCGTGGCCGGGCTCGGACGCGCGATCGCCCGGCTCGAACCGGAGTACGGCGAGGCGGCGAGCGTGGACCTCGGTCAGGGCCGCTTCACGCTCACCACGCCGGCGGCGGAAGCCCGCGCCGGGCACCTCGGCCTCGCGCCGCTCGTGCGGTACGATCCCGGGGAGGCGCCGCTCCTCGCCGCGGTGCGCGTCGTGATGCAACGGGAGCGGTCGCGCATGCTCGCCGCATGGCGCGCCGGCCAGGGCACCGCACGCACCGGGACGATGGCGCTCCTCCCCGATCCGCCGCCCCACCTGGTCGCCGGCCTGGCGGAATCCGCCGCCGACCGGTCGGTGGCGGGCCTTGCCTTCCTGCCAGCCTCGCTCGCACTCCGGCGCGCGCTGGACGCGGCCGGCGACCCGCAGTCGCCGGCCATCGTCGGCCACGCGCTCCTGCGGGTGCTCGCCGAGGCGCTCGATCCCGCGACGCCCGGCGACCTCCGCGCCGAGGCGGTGGCCCTGGGCTCCGACCCCCACGCGGTCGCGGGGCGCGCGGCGCTGGCGCGGGCGTGGTCCGCCTGGCGGGACGCGCCTCCCCTCGTCCTTCCGTCCGCCCGCGGTCCTCTGCTCGTGCCGGAGCTCCGCTTCACCGTCGAGGGCGGCGAGCCGCAGGTCGAACGCATGCGGGTCCACGCGCTCCCGTGACCCGATCCCCGGAGGTGGCCTTGCCCTGTCCCCTGCGTGCCGCGCGCACGGCGGCGTTCCTCGCCGCGTTGATGGCCGGCCTCGCGACACCTGCCGCGGCGCAACAGACCCGCGCCGAGCGGACCGGATACGCGGAGACCTCGTCCCTCGCCGACGTTGCCGCCTTCCTCGACACGCTCGCGACCCGCACCGGCGACATCCGGGTCGGGCGCCTGACGACGAGCATCGATGGACGGGTGACGCCGCTCGTGGTCGCGTCCCGGCCGCTCGTGGCTGACGCGGGGGAGGCGCACCGGAGCGGCAAGCCGATGGTCTACCTGCAGGCGAACATCCATGCCGGTGAAGTGGAGGGGAAGGAGGCGGTCCAGGCGCTGCTGCGGGACCTCACCCTCGGCCCGCTCCGGCCGCTGCTGGATTCCCTGGTCCTGCTCGTCGTCCCGGTGTACAACGCCGACGGCAACGAGGCGTGGGCTGCGGGCGAGGAGAACCGCCCGGGCCAGAACGGGCCCGCCCTCGTCGGTCGGCGCTCGAACGGCCAGGGGCTCGACCTGAATCGTGACTACGTGAAGCAGGAGGCACCGGAGACACGCGCGGCCGCGGCGATCCTCGCGGAGTGGGATCCGGACCTCTTCGTCGACCTGCACACCACCAACGGCAGCTACCACGGCTACGCCCTCACGTTCTCGCCGGGACTCAATCCCAACGAGGGCCCCGCCAACCGCTTCGTGCGGGACCGCCTGCTGCCCGAGGTCCGCCGGCGGATGAAGGCCCGGCATGGGTACGAGACCTTCTGGTACGGCAACTTCCGCAACCAGGAGCCCGACTCCCTGACGCAGGGATGGGAGACCTACGAAGGGACCCCGCGCTATGGCACGAACTGGGTGGGACTCCGGGGCCGGATGGCGGTCCTGAGCGAGGCCTACAGCAACGCCGACTTCCGCACGCGGGTGCTGGCCACCTACGCGTTCGTGCGCGAGGTCCTCGGCTTCGCCGCGGAGCGGGCGGCGGACGTGAAGGCGGCCAACCGGGCCGATGACCGCGACCGGCCCGACTCCGTCGGCGTGCGGCTCGCCCTCGCGCCGCCGGTGGAGGCGGAGGTCATCGCGGAGATCACCCACGCCGCGGGCGACGGCTCGCACGGCTTCGCGCGGCGCCAGCGGAGCGGCGTCTTCCGTCGCGTCACCATGCCGGTGTACGATCGCTTCATCGCCACGCGGCACGAGGCGGTGCCGGCCGGCTACCTCCTGCCATCGGCCTACCCCGAGGTCGCGGCCCTCCTCCGGCGGCACGGGATCGCGGTCGAACGCCTCGGTGCCGAGTGGCGCGGCCCGCTCGAGGGGTTCGTGGTCGACAGCGTCGTGCCGGCCCGCGGGCCGTTCGAGGGCCACCGCGCCACCCGGGTCGAGGGCGCCTGGCGCTCTCGCGAGGGCGTGGTGCCCGCCGGGTGGTACTGGGTGTCCACCGACCAGCCGCGCGGCCTGCTGGCGGCATGGCTGCTCGAGCCCGCGTCCGAGGACGGCGTCGTCACCTGGAACCTGCTCGACCGCGGGCTCCGGCCCCGGGCCGAAGCCCCGGTGCGCCGGCTGCGCCGGGCGCCGGAGGTTCCGCGAGCCATGGTGGACGCCGGCCGATAGCCAGCGAACCGCGAACAGCGAATAGCGAAGGGCGACCAGCGATGACGAACCTCAGGCCCGGCCAGGCGGCCCCCGCGTTCACCCTGCCCACCGATACCGGCGACACCATCTCCCTCTCGGACCTCCGGGGGAAGCCCGTCGTCCTCTTCTTCTATCCGAAGGACGACACGCCGGGGTGCACCACCGAGGCCTGCGAGTTCCGCGACAACTGGGCGGCCGTGCAACGATCGGGGGCCGTCGTGCTCGGCGTGTCCCCCGACGGCGTGGCTTCGCACCGGCAGTTCCGCGAGAAGTTCTCGCTCCCGTTCCCGCTGCTGGCGGACGAGGGACACGCCGTCGCCGAGGCCTACGGGGTGTGGGGAGAGAAGTCGATGTACGGGAAGAAGTATTACGGCGTGCTTCGCACCACCTTCATCATCGACGCCGCAGGTTCCGTCCGCCGCGTCTTCGAGAAGGTGAAACCGGCGGGCCACGCGGCCGAGGTCCTCGAGGCGCTCCAGTCGCCCTAGGGGTCCGGGATTCTACGGATGGCCCTCCGCTCCGGTCCGCTTGTGGCCCGGGTCGGGGGGCCATAGGCTACACCCCTCGCTTGCGGGAGGAACCCATTCGCACGCTTCGTCTGCTCTGCGCGCTGGCCCTTGCCGCCGCCGCGCCCCTCGCCGCCCAGTCGGTAGCAGATGCGCCGGCGCCGATCCGCACCGGGCACGGGACTGCTCCGGTCGCGACCGAACCGGGTGAGTCCCGGCTGCGCAACATCCGGCAGCTCACCTTCGAGGGCAACAACGCCGAGGCCTACTGGGCCCGGTCCGGCCACCGGTTGATCTTCCAGCGCCAGGTGGACGTCGAGCACGGCTGCGACCAGCAGTACGTCATCGACGCCGACGGCCGGAATCTCCGCCGGGTGTCGAACGGCCTGGGCCGCACCACCTGCGGCTACTTCTACGACGACGACCGCCGCGTCCTCTACAGCTCCACCTTCGAGCACTCGGCCGCCTGCCCGCTGCCGCCCGACCACTCGCAGGGTTACGTCTGGCCGCTCGGGCACCTGGAGATCTACTCGGCGAAGGCGGACGGCTCCGACCTCCGGCGCCTCACCGGGAACGGCGCGTACAACGCCGAGGCGACGCTCTCGCCCGACGGGCGCACGGTGATCTTCACCAGCACGATGGACGGCGACATCGAGCTGTACACGATGAACCTGGACGGGACCAACGTCCGGCGGGTCACCACTCGGGTGGGGTACGACGGCGGCGCGTTCTTCTCGCCCGACGGGTCGAAGATCGTCTGGCGCGCGATGTATCCCGAGACCGCCGCAGACTCGGCGGACTACCAGCGGCTGCTCGGCCAGCGCCTGGTGCGGCCCTCGAAGCTCGAGATCTGGATGGCCGATCCCGACGGTGGCAACGCCCGTCAGGTCACCCACCTCGGCGGCGCCAACTTCGCACCGTTCTTCACCCCGGACGGCCAGGGGATCATCTTCGCCTCCAATCACCCGAACCCGCGCAGCCGGAACTTCGACCTCTACCTGATCGGGCTCGACGGGACCGGCCTGGAGCAGGTCACCACCCACGGGGACTTCGACGGGTTCCCGATGTTCAGCCCCGACGGCCGGAAACTGGTCTGGGCCTCGAACCGTAATGCCAGCAATCCCGGGGACACGAACCTCTTCGTGGCCGATTGGGTGAGGTAAGGGTCGGACGGTCGGGCAGTCGGACAGTGGCCCGGCGGGTCGACCGCCCGACCGCCCGACCGCCCGACTGCCCGACTGTCCGACTGCCCGACTAGATTTCCCCCATGGCCGAGACCCCAGCCCCCGCCCCTGCCTCCGCCCCCCACGCCCGCCGCAGCGTCGGCGCCTGGCTGTGGGACTGGACGAAGTCCATCGCGGTGGCACTGGTCGTGTGGTTCCTGCTGCGCACCTTCCTGGTCGAGGCCTTCAGCATCCCCTCGAGCTCGATGGAGCGCACGCTCCTGGTCGGCGATTTCCTGTTCGTGAACAAGGCCCTGTACGGGGCCGAGGTGCCGCTGGTCCATGCCCGGCTCCCGGCGATCCGGGAGCCGGAGCGCGGAGACATCCTGGTCTTCGACTCCGTCGAGGACGAGGGCCTCAAGGTGGTGAAGCGGCTGATCGGCATGCCGGGCGACACGATCGCGATGGAGGGAGGCCAGCTCTACCGCAACGGTGAGGCGGTGAGCGAGCCGTACGCGATCGCCGCCGAGCCCGGCCTGGGCACCGACCCGCTGCAGCGCGCGCGGATGCGGGCCTGGCAGCTCCGCCACTATGCCGGCGAGGACACCGCCGCCTATCACCCGGACGTGCAGGACTGGGGCCCCATCGTGGTGCCGGCGGATTCGTTCTTCATGATGGGAGACAACCGGGGGGATTCGTACGACTCCCGCTACTGGGGGTTCCTGCCGCGGCTCAACGTCCGCGGGCGGCCCCTGGTGATCTACTACAGCTACGACCGCGCGAGCTGGAAGGCCCTGCCGTTCTTCACGGCGGTCCGCTGGCCGCGGCTGTTCTCGACCCCCGACTGATCCCCGCCTGAAGGACGGCGCCGAGGCCGGCCGCGATCACCGCGGCCAGCGCCGCGCCCTGGAACGCCGCCCCGAGGCCGAGCGAGCCGCTGGCCGCCCCCGCCGCCACCGGCCCGACGATGCGCGCCACCGACGTGGCGCTCTGGAGCCGCCCGAGCGCGTGGCCCTGCGAGTCCGCCGGGGCATGGCGCGACACCCACGCCGCCACCGCCGGGATGATGAGCCCGCTCCCCGCGGCCAGCGCCACCAGGGCGGCGGCGAGCACGTTCCCCGCGGCCGTCGGCACCAGGGCGAGCCCCCCCGCCATCAGCGCGCCCCCCGCGGCGATGAGCCGCGCCTCGCCCATCCGGGGCGCCAGCCGACCCACCAGCCAGCCCTGCACCACCGCGCCGGTGAGGCCCATCATCGCATAGAGCCATGAGATCGCCGCGCGATCGTACCCCAGGCGGCGCTCGGCGAGGAGCGGGAGCGCGACGTAGATCGTGGTGAAGGCGAGCGTCTCGAGGAAGGCGATGGCGAGCGGCGTCCGTACCCCGGTCCACGGGAGGGGAACGCGGCGGGGCGGAGACGACCCGCGCCGGGTCTCCGGGAGGAAACGGGCGGCGAGCGCGAGGTTGACGGTGGCGAACCCCGCGGCCAGGAGACCCGGGGCGGCGTCGCCCAGTCGCGAGGTGACGCCCGCCAGCGCGGGCCCGATCACGAACGCGATCCCGAAGGCGGCCCCGATCAGGCCCATCGCCCTCGAGCGCTCCGCCGGCGCCGTCACGTCGGCGAGTGCCGCCTGCGCCACGTTGACCGTGGCCCCCGAGACGCCGGCCACGACGCGCGAGGCGAGCAGGGCGACGAAGCTGCCGGCGAGCCCGAACAGGAGGTACGACACCGCACTCCCCGCGAAGCCGAGCAGCAGCACCGGCCGGCGGCCCACGCGGTCGCTCAGGCGGCCCCAGGCCGGCGCGAGGAGGAAGTGGAGCAGGGAATAGCTGGCGACCAGCACGCCCACCAGCGCGTCATGCGGCGTGTGGCGCGCGCCGTAGCTCGCCAGGAGCGGCAGGACGATCGCGAACCCGACGAGGTCGAGTGTCACGAGCACGAAAATCAAAAGAGAGGCGGACGGCCTCTCTGGGGTCGGCGCGGGTGCCGGCATCGCGGAGCAGGATCGCCCCCCGCCGACGGCGGGTCAAGTCCGCACGTTCACGGAGGCGGCGGCTCCACCCGCCGGCCCGAGGAGGACTCGGGCCCATGCACGAGGTAGTTCGCAGTCCGGCCGCACGCGTCGCAGTGCAGGGTGACCCGGCCCGGATGGTCCAGCACTTCGCGCGGGGGCGTCCGGCAGATCCGCGTGGACGAGCAGGAAGGGCAGACGAGCGTCCCATGGTCTCGATCGGCGGCGATCAAGGCCAGCGCTTCGGCGGGTCGGTACTCCTTGACCCCTCGGCGTCCCACGGACACTCCTTGGGCGGGCAGGCCAGGGGAGCCTCGCCCGCCCTGAGAATGTACGGCGGCCCGGGGGCCGGGGCAAAGAGGCCGTCCGACCAGGCCGGCCTGGAATCACAAGTCTTTTGGTGGTAATTGGTTGGCGTGACCGGAGGGTCGGCGGCCCGGGCCCGACTCCGGCCGCCGAGGGCGGCTTGGCTTGACGGTCCCTGACCCGCCCCATACGTTGCCGCCGCGTTCTGGCCCTCTTTCCGGACAGGCTCCTGATGACCGAGCTCGGCGGTTCCCAGATCACCTCGCTCCTCGAGACGCTCCCGGGCATCGCCCAAGTGCTCCGGAGCCCGGTGGCGGACGCGGTCGTGAACCTGATCCGGGCGGGCGCCCGGCTGCGCGAGTTCCAGGTGAAGGACGCGGAGGAGCTGGTGAACTTCGCGATCCGGCGCGGGCTGCTGGGGCAGGGGGAGGGCGATCGGGTGCTGGCGGAGGCGCGGGCGGCGACCGAGCGGCGCCAGGAGAAGGCGGCGGAGCGCGCTGCCGGACGCGCCGCGAAGGCCCCCTCCCGCCCGGCGCCCCGGGCGGCGAAGAAGCCGGCCGCCAAGCCGGCGGCGAAGAAGCCGGTCGCGAAGGCGGCCGTCCGGGGCAAGCCCCGGGCGGCCGCGAAGCCGAAGTCGAAGCCGGCGAAGAAGCGCTAGCCCCTCACACCTTGAAGTCCGCCACGAGCCGGGTGAGCCGGCTCGCGGCGTCCAGCAGGTCACTCGCGGCGCTCGCCATCTCCTCGGTCGACGCGCTCTGCTGCTCGGCGGCAGCCGTCACCTCCTCGCTCGCCGACGCGTGCTCCTGCGCCGTCTGCGCCACCTCCCCGGTCTTCGTTCCCAGCTGATCCACGACGCCGCGGGTGCGATGCGCCTCCTCGGTCACGCGCACCGCGGCGGCGCGCACCTCCTCCACCGCCGCCTCGATGGCCGCGAGCGCGGCCGAGGCCGCCTGGGCCACCGCCTCGATGCCCCGGACCTTGGCGGTGCCGACCTCCATCGTGGCCGACACCTCGCGGATCTGGCGGCGGATGACCTGGATCGTCTTGGTGACGTCTTCCGCGGCGCGGGCGCTCGAGTCGGAGAGGTTCCGCACCTCGTCGGCCACCACGGCGAAGCCGCGGCCGTGCTCGCCCGCGCGCGCCGCCTCGATTGCCGCGTTGAGGGCGAGGAGGTTGGTCTGCGAGGAAATCTGCTTGATCAGGTCGATGAACTCGGTGATCGGCTCGCTCAGCTTGGCGAGCTCGCTCACCTGGCCGGCGGAGGTCTGGACCACTTCGCGGACGTCGAGCAGGGTGCGCCCGGCGGCATCCACGTCGGCCCGATGCCGGGTGGCGAGCTCGCGGATCTCCCCGCCCAGCGTGGCCACCCGCTCCGACGCCTCGGCGTTGCCGCCCGCGGCGGCGCGAAGCTCCTGCAGGAGCCGGTCGGCGTCGGTCATCCCCCGCACCTGGCTCTCGGCGCTGGTGGAGACCCGGACCATCGCGGTGGAGATCTCGCCGCTGGTGGCGGCCAGCTCCTCGCTCATCGCCGAGAAGTCGCCGGCGCTGGAGGAGATCTGGTTGGCCTCCCGCACCACCTCGGTCACGACGCCGCGCAGGCGTTCCCCCATCCGGTCCATCGCGCCGGCGAGCTGCCCGAGCTCGCGGGGCATGTCGCCGAGCTGGACCGACCGCAGGTCCCCGCCGCCGAATCGCTCGGCCGATTCGATGAGGCGGGTGAGCGGCGCGTCCACCGCGCGCACCGTGCGCGCGGCGGCCCACGCCCCGACCACGAGCGCCAGGCCCACCAGGGTCCAGACGAAGGTCTCCCGCCGGGTGGTGTCGGCCCGGAGCAGCGCCGCCCGGCCGAGGGACCGCTCCCGCTGCGCGCGGGTGAGCGCCCCCAGGTCGGCGATGAGGGTGTCGGCGGGGCCCCGGGCGCCGTCGGCCATCGTGCGGGCCTGGTCCCCGCGGCCCAGGTCGGCGAGGGCGTGGGCGAGGGCGTACCCGGTCTCGATGCGCGCCTGGGTGGCGGCGATCTTGTTGACGATGTAGCGGTCCTGCGTGGTGAGGCCGCCGAGCCGGCGGAACCGCCGCTGGATCGCGTAGGCGCTGTCCCCCGCGGCGGCGAACTCCGCCCGGAGCGTCGCGCCCGGTGCCACCAGGTACTGCTCCGCCGCCCGGATCTGCCCGAGGGCGCTGGCCACGAGCCCGGTGGAGACCTCGGTGCTCTCGAGCAGGACCGCGATCTCGCGATCGACGCTGGCCCGGAGCTGGCGGATCGAGCGGGCGCCCTGGATCGCGATCGCGATGACCAGCGCCAGGAGAAGCACCATGCCGGCGGTGATCCGCCGGCGCAGGCTGCCGAGCAGTCTCATTGCCCCTCCGCCAGGACCATCTGCCCGTCCCGCGCCACGCCGACGTAGACCCGCGGGTCCGTCACGTCGCCATTGTCGTCGAATCCGATCGGTCCGAGCGGCCCCTCGAACGCCGGCTGCGCCCGGCCGACCTCGGCGAGCGCGTCGCGCACCGCCTGCCGCGAGGTCCCCACCCGCTCGATGACCGCCTTGAGCATGTAGATCGCCGCGTAGCTGTAGAGCCCCGAGCCGTTGGGCGGCGGCAGGTCGGGATAGCGCTGTCGCCACGCCTCGAGGAACCGCCGGTTGCCGGGCGTGGGGATCTCGGGCAGGTACGACGACGACACGAACGTGCCGTTCGCCTCCGGCCCCAGCCGCTCGATCTGCTCCAGGCCGTCGCCCCCCAGGACGGGAAGCGTCAGGCCGCGGGCGCGGAGGCCGCGCAGGATCGCCGTCCCCTCCTCGAGGTAGCCGGCCACGAGCACGAACTCCGCCCGCCGGTCGCGGGCGATCCGGTCGAGGTAGGGCTCGACGACCGGCGGGCTCCCGAGGTACGGGTCGCTCTCGGTGACGAGCCCCTGCAGCCCGGTGTAGTCCCGCTCGAACACCTCCCGGATGCCGCGCCCGTAGTCGTCGTTGGAGAAGAGGACCGCGCCGCGCGCGAGGTTGAGCCGGGTGCGCGCCCACCGGGCCAGCGCGGCGCCGTGCGCCAGGTCGCTGGGACAGAGCCGGAACGTCCACGGGCCCGCGAACGCCACCTCGGGGGAGGAGGCCGACGGCGTGATGGCCACCACCGGGCGCTCCGCCTGGTTGTAGACGCTCGAGGCGGCGAGGGTCGGCCCGGAGAACCCGTGTCCGACGACGGCCACCACGTCCGAGGCGGCGAGCGCGCTCGCCACCACCACGGCGGAGTCGGTGTCGCCGAAATCGTCGTACTCGACCAGCTCGACGGGCCGCCCGCGGATCCCGCCGGCGGCGTTGATCTCCTCGGCCGCCAGCCGGGAGGCGTGGAGCATCGGTGCGCTGAGCGGGTCGCCGAAGTTGCCGGCCACCCCGATCCGGATCGGCTCGCCGCGCCCGCAGGCGCCGAGCAGGAGGCCGAGGGCACACGCGAGGCCGGCGGCCTGACGGCTGGGCCGGAAAGGACCGATCACGTACCGCTCCGCGTACGAGGAGAAGCGCCCGGCCCACCGCACGCGGGGGAGCGCGCGGCCCCGGGCCGGCGCGGGGCAGGGCAGGGCAAGGTGGCGAATGGAATCACGTTACGAACCCTGGCCACGGGAGGCAACCCTCCGGTCCGCGTCACCGGAGCGTCCGCCCCCAGCCGTCGAGGGTCGGGCCGTCCACCAGGCTCACGGAGACCTCCGGCAGGTCGGGCGCGCCCCGCCACACGAGGCGGAGCATCGTGCCCCGGCGGATCCACTGGCGCATCCGTTGCGGGCCGCCGGCGGTGACCGGCACCGTCCCGTAGGCGCCCTCCAGCGCCCGTTCCCAGCGGAGCCGCTCCGCCTCCGGCACCGCGCCCGTCACCAGGATGATCGCCGCCGTCCCCTCGATCACCACCACCCGCAGGGCCAGTGGCGTCGGCGTGTCGGCGTAGAGCGTCCCGCGGCATTCCCGCAGCCGGGCGTCCCGCCGGGCCCCGTCGCAGGCGAGCGACGCCGCCCCGTATGCCGCCGCCTGCCGCTCCACCTCGGCGAGCGGTGCGCCGGGACGGAACCCGAGGAACTGCAGTCCGGCCGGCACCGGCTGCGCGCGCGCGCGCGGAGGGGCGGCACCGAGCAGAAAGGCCAGGAGCAGCCACGCGCACCGCCGCCCGGCACGCGCATGCCGAGCGGGCGGACGATGCGTCACGTCTCGAGGATGGGGGAGGCGGGCGGGGGACCGCCCGCGAGCGGTCACGCCTTGCGGACGTTCGCGGCCTGCAGGCCCTTGGGGCCCTCCACGATCTCGAACTCCACGGCGTCGCCCTCAGCGAGGGACCGGAAGCCGTCCATCACGATGGCGCTGTGATGCACGAAGACGTCCTTGCCGCCTTCCTGCGCGATGAAGCCGTAGCCCTTCGCGTCGTTGAACCACTTCACGGTACCCTTCGCCATCGTCGAACCTCTGCTGGAGATCCGGGCCTCTCGGCCCGCGCGAGCACCGGCGCCCATCGCCGGTAAAGAAAAAGGCCGATCGGGCGGAAACCCCGAGCGGCGTCGCTCAAGCGTCGCGAATGTCAGGGATGGAGCAGACCGCCGGACGGCATGAGACCTAAGCTCAAATCGGGCGCGGGTTTTGTCAATAAGGCACCTCCACTGGCGGGTGCCCGCCCCCTTCCGCCGCAGCGCGCATTCCGGGCATATTCGCCCGCGAACCCACCCGGCCGGAGATCGCGATGCTCCCCCTCGTCCTGATCGCGCTGCAGCAGGCCCCGTCGGTCATCGCCCGTGCCGAGATCCGGCCCGCGGAGGCGGTGGTCACGGCCGGCGACACGCTGCGCCTCACCCTCCACGCCTTCGATTCCGCGGGGCGCGCCGTGGCGCCGGTCCGTGTCACCTGGACGCAGCTCGGCAGCCCGTTCGAGGGGACGGTGGACTCCACCGGGCTCGTCACCGCGGGCGCCGTCGGGACCATGTCCATCTCGGCCTTCGTGCGGCCGGCCGCCGGCGGCCGCGGTCGCCAGGCGCTGGCGAAGGTCACGATCCTGCCCGGGCCCGCGGCCCGGGTGGAGATCGCCGCCGCGCCGCGCCGGCTCCACGCCGGCCAGGGCGTCACGCTCACCGCCCGGGCATGGTCCTCCGCCGGGGATCCGCGCCCCGAGGCCATCGCGTGGGCGAGCGACGCACCGGGCGTGGCCACGGTGACCCCGACCGGGCGGGTGACCGCCGTCCGGCCCGGCCGGGCCACCCTCACCGCCCGCGCCGGGGAGGCGCGCGCCACCGTGCCGCTCGAGGTCGTGGCGAATCCGGTGGAACGGGTGAGCGTCGAGCCGGCCACCGCGAGCGTCCGCACCGGCGACGTGACGCGCTTCCGGTTCCGGGCCGTCGATGGCGCCGGGCGCGCCGTCGGCGACGCGAGGCCGGAGTGGTCCATCGCCCCCGGGGGCGGGCTGGTGGATGCCGAAGGGGTGTTCGTGGCCGACGTCCCCGGCACCTATCGCGTGATCGCCTCCTTCGCCGGCCGGACCGCCGAGGCGGTGGTGGAGGCCCGCGCCCGCGACGCCACGCGGCCTACCCGGCTCGTCGGGCGGCTGCCGCTCGCCGGGGGGATGATGGCCGCCGAGTTCTGGCTCCATCCCGACGGGAAGCACGGGTACCTCACGACCATCTCCGACCGGATCTACGCCGTGGACGTGAGCGACCCCGCCGCGCCGCGCATCACCGACTCGGTGGTGGTGGACGCGCGCGGGATCAACGACCTGATGACCACCGAGGATGGCCGTTTCGGCGTGCTGACCCGGGAAGGGGCGTCCAACCGGAAGAACGGGATCGTCGTGGTCTCGTTCGAGGACCCGGCGCACCCGAAGGCGATCGCCGAATACACCGAGACCGTCTCCGGCGGGGTCCACAGCACCTTCGTCTACCGCGGACACGTCTACCTCACCGACGATGCCACCGGCTCGATGCGGGTCATCGACATCCGTGACCCGTACCACCCGCGGGAGGTGGCGCGGTGGGAGACGCCCCGGACCCCGGCCGGCCGCATGCTCCACGACATCGCGGTGGAGGATGGCCTCGCCTACCTGAGCTACTGGAACGACGGCCTCGTGGTCCTGGACGTGGGAAATGGCGTGAAGGGGGGAGCGCCGGAGCGGCCCGTGCTGGTGACCCAGTTCAAGTACGACCTCGACGCGCTCTACCGGCATGTCGAGGCGATCGGCGGCCCGGGCTTCATCCGGGGCACGCACACCGCGTGGCGACACCGGGACTACGTCTTCGTGGCCGACGAAGTCTTCAGCGCGCGACCCGCCCGAACGACCGGGCCCGGGCTGCTCGGATTCGGTCGCGCGTTCGGCCGGCTGCAGGTGATCGACGTGTCGGACCTCGCGCGGCCCCGGGCGGTCGCCTGGTACGAGCCGACCGACGGCGGCACCCACAACATCTGGGTGGCGGGCGACACCCTCTATCTCGGGGACTACCAGGGCGGCCTCCGGGTGGTGGATGTCTCGGGCGAGCTCCGGGGCGACCTGCTCCGGCAGGGCCGGGAAATCGCCCACGTGGACACCGGGGACCCGAAGGCCGCCACTCCCAACGCCCCGATGGCCTGGGGCGCCATCTACCGGGACGGGTACGTCTACGTGCCCGACGTCCTCTCCGGCCTCTGGATCGTGAAGGTCGAGGCGGGCCCGAGTCCCGTCCCCTAGCCCGGGCGGTTAGCTTTCACCTCATGACGACCCCCGGCACCCTCAGCATCCGGACCTTCCTCGACCGCGCCGAGGGGCTGGCCCACTTCTTCGCCCGGGCGGGGGAGGCGCCGCGCCTCCTGGCCATGGACGAGGTGCTGGGCTGCCCGATGGAGCACACCCTGGCGGCGCTCGAGTGGACCGGTGCGGTCGGCGTCCTCCAGGACGACGACCAGCTCGTGGCTGCCCGGCTCACGGCGGACACCGGGGCCGCGGTCATCGAGCGCCGGATGCCCGCGGGGCGCCAGTTCGTCTACCTCGGCCCGCGGCTCGACGCTCCGATGATGGACATCTTCGAGGGCGCGGTGCTCTACGACGAGCCGGGGGTCAAGGCGATCGAGTTCAACCAGCGGTCCCACGCGGTGGCGCACTTCCTCCGGGCCACCGGCGGCGACGGGGCGCTGCTCGCCCTCCTGTCCCGCCGCGGACCCGAGGTGCGCCACCTCCGCCGCTGGTTCGCGCCGGTGCTGCAGGAACTGGAGATGTCCCGTCCGTTGCTCGCCGGGTGGTTTGCCGCTGGCGCGGCGGGCTGCCTCTTCGGACCGCCCCCGGCCACGGGGCAGGACGACGCAGGCTGGCGTTACATCGAGGTCGGGCTGGAGAGCTGAGGTAGCCACGGATCGTGCGGAGTGCCGGCGGTCGCTGCCACCTCTCCCCTCTCCCCTCTCCCGTCTCGCCGTCTCGCCGTCCCGCTCCCCGCTCCCCGCTCCCCGTTGTTGATACACATCTCCACACCCCGTGGAGAATCGCGCCAAGCGCTGGCGGGCGCACGACTTCCCCGTCCACATCCGGAGCACACGAAAGTGTGCTAACCCGAATAAAATCAGGCACTTGCGCGATCGGTTCGGGGCCCTAGATTAGGCTCACGCGCCGTGCGAAAAAGCGTCGTGACCTCGGGTTGCGAAGGCAGTCGCCGGCGGGCTCGGACGGAATATCGGGGGAGATCGCCGAGTACAAGGGCTCAGGCGATCCGCGATCCCGGTGGCCACCCGGTCCGGGCAGGTGAAGCCAGTCGCGCGCTTCACCCACGCCGATCTGGCGCCTCGGCGTGCAGTGCGAGTGGTCGGTCCGCGACTCGATCTGACTCGCAGCGCTCGCAATGACGAACCAGGTGGGACTGGCCGTCCGGCCTGGGGATGGATGTCAGGGCTCCAGTTCGCCCTACCGAGCGGCGCAACAGCCAACCGGCGGCGAACGGAAGAAGAACGGCGGCGGCAACGCTCCGCCCCTGGCTGGTCAATGTGTGGGGCGGTCGCACG
>DATIBS010000067.1:0-12263 GCA_035457305.1 Gemmatimonadales bacterium | reverse complement strand
CTCGTAATTCCGGAACTCGAACACCCGCCGGCCCGTGGCCTGCTCGATCAGGCCGGAGAGCCAGAAACGGAGGAACGCCGGCTTGAAGCGGCGGGGGCCCACCGGCGCCGTCTGCCCGCGCCAGCGCGCCACGTAGTCCCGCGCCGCGGCCGGGTGCGTGCCGGTGAAGGGGCGAAGCCCG
Source organism: Gemmatimonadales bacterium (assembly GCA_035457305.1). Lineage (GTDB taxonomy): Bacteria > Gemmatimonadota > Gemmatimonadetes > Gemmatimonadales > GWC2-71-9 > JAICEH01. The sequence goes on along the minus strand of DATIBS010000067.1, from coordinate 12,082 downwards.
GGGATCCACGGCACCAGCGGCTGCTCCCCGTCGGCGGGCCGCCACGGGTACATCGACTTCCCCACCTCGCGCTTCCGCTCCAGCGCGATGCGGGGCCGCGACCACCCGTAGTGGAACATCTCGGCCTCGGTGAGGCGGGCGCGGATCTTCCGGTGCTCCGGGCCCACGCGGAACCCCTGCGCCCCCTGGTAGGGCCGGATGTCGAGCGCGGGGTCGAGCCGCACCGCGCGCACCTCGCGCCGGTACCAGCGGCGGTGGGTGGCGAGGGTGTCGAAGTCGCCGTAGAAGTGGCGGTAGCGCACCAGGAGGCCCTCGACGCGCGGGTCGGGGTCGACCGCCCCGATCGCGTCCGCGAGGGCACGCGCGCCGGCCTCGTGGAGCACCTCGTCGGCCTGGATGTAGATGCCCCAGGGATGGGTGCAGGCGCGCATCGCCTTGAGCGTCTCCTCGCCCAGCATGTAGTTCCGCTTGGCGAGGTCCCAGGTGCTCTCCAGCACCCGGACCTTCGGGCTCCCGATCCCGTGGACCACGTCGAGCGTCTCGTCCTCCGACTGGCCGACGTTCACCACCACCTCGTCGCAGACGTCGAGGAGCGAGCGGATGCTCGCCTCCAGCGGGAAGCAGAGCTTCACCGCGTTCCGCGCGATGGTGAATCCCGAGATCCGCGTCACGGCCGTGCCTCCCGGTGCCTCAACCGGCGAAGCCCACGGCGCGGACCAGCCGCCGCAGGCGGTGCATGTAGGTGTGCTCGCCGATGGCGCGGCGGCGGGCGGCCTCGCCCATCGCCTCGGCGCCGGGCAGGTCGTGGAGCAGGGCCTCGACGTGCGCGCGGAGCTCGTGCGCCGAACGGAACACCCGCACTTCCTCGCCCTCGGTGAAGGCGCCGTGCAGGTCGGCGCGGTCATCCACCACCTGGGCCGCGCCGATCGCGGCCAGCTCGAAGACCCGCCGGTTGCACCCGGTGTCGCGCCCGGCCAGGGCGCCGTCCGCGGTGTGGTGGATGTTCACCGCCACCGACGCCCCACCGTAGGCGCGGAGGAAGTCGTCCATCACCATCCGTTCCCCCCGGCAGTAGTCGCGGAGCGAGGTGCCCCGCCATCCCGGGCCCCAGACCGCCAGCCCGAACTCGACCAGCTGCACCAGCAGCGCCTCCCGCCGGGCGGTGGCGCGCCCCGCGAAGACGACGTTGGCGCGGAACTCCCCGCCGGTGCGGAGCGGCCGGTGGACCGAGGGGTCGCACGCCGGCGCCAGCCAGTCCGGGGCGTCGCGCCGCCGCTCGGCCAGGAGCCCGGCGACGTCGGACCCGCTGGCGAACACCCGGTCGTAGGCCTGGGCCTCCTCCCAGAGCGCTTCCGCGGACTCGAGCCCGTGGGGGAACCAGGCCACCCAGCGCGCGGCGGTGCGCGGCCGGAGTGCGGCGACCGTGTCGGCGCCGAGCGCGTGCTCCCCGGCCACGAGCACCAGATCGGGCCGGGCGGCGTCGAGCGCGCGGGCGAGGCGGGTGCGGAGGTCGCTCCCGCCGGTCAGGCGCGCGAGGAGCCCGCCCTCGCGGGCCGAATTGACGTGGTGGACCGTCCAGCCGAGCCGCTCCAGGGCGCGGCGGCGGAGCGCGGCGTGGGCGTGCAGCCCGGCGTCGGCGGGAGCCACGAGCAGCGCGGTGCGCGCCGGGGCGGGAGCGGTCACCCGACGACCTCGCCCGCCGGCGCGTGGAACTGGAGGTCGTAGAGCCGGCGGTAGGTGCCCCCGTTGCCGTACAGCCCCTCGTGGGTGCCGCGCTCCGCCAGCCGTCCGTCCTCGAGCACGAGGATCTGGTCGGCGTTCCGCACGGTGGCCAGCCGATGCGCGATGACCAGCACGGTCCGGTCCGCCATCAGGCGGTCGATGGCCTGCTGCACCAGCCGCTCCGACTCCGTGTCGAGCGCGCTCGTGGCCTCGTCGAGGATGAGGATCGGCGGGTCGCGGAGGAGCGCGCGGGCGATCGCGATCCGCTGCCGCTGGCCCCCGGACAGCCGCGTGCCCCGCTCGCCCAGCATCGTGTCGTAGCGCTCCGGCAGGGCGAGGATGAACTCCTCGGCATTCGCGGCGCGGGCGGCCGCCTCCACCTGAGCCCGCGTCGCTCCCGGCGTTCCGTAGGCGATGTTCTCGTGCACCGTGTCGTTGAGCAGGACCGTGTCCTGGCTCACGACCCCCATCAGCCCCCGGAGCGACCGGCGGGAGAGCCGGGTGAGCGGCACGCCGTCCATCAGGATCCGTCCCGCCGTGGGGTCGTAGAAGCGCGGCAGCAGGTCGGCGAGCGTGGTCTTCCCCGCCCCGGAGGGCCCGACGAGGGCAAACACCTGGCCGCGCGGCAGGGTGAAGCTCACGTCCCGGAGCACCGCGGCCTCGCCGTCGTAGCTGAACCCGACGCCCTCGTAGGCCACCTCGGCGGTGAAGCGCGCCTCCTCCTCCCCCGGGAGGGAGGCCTCGCCCGGGGCCGTGTCCAGCAGCGCGAAGACCTGTTCCGCGCTCCCGAGCGCCAGGGCCAGTGCCGCCGGGAACTGGGTGAGCGCCTTGAGCGGCCGCATCAGCCGGAGCGCGGCCACGAGGAAGACGATGGTCGCCTCGGCGGAGAGGGGCTGCCCGCCGACCAGCCCCGGCTTCGTGGCCGCCCAGATCACCAGCACCAGCATGATCCCGCCGAACACCTCGGTCACCGGGCTGGTGAGCGAGGAATACCGCTGGGTGCGGAGCACCCGCTTGCGGTAGGTGTCGGCCTGCCGCTCGAACGCGGCGGACTCCCGCGCCTCGCCGCCGTAGGCCCGGATCAGCTTGATGGCGCCGATCCGCTCCGACAGCTGCGCCGTGATCGAGCCCCGCTCCTTCGCCCGCGCGCGCGAATGCCGCCGGAGCCGCTTGAGCAGCACCTGGATGCCGAGCACCAGCACCGGGGCCGCGGCCAGGAACACCAGCGTCAGCCGCCACGAGGTCAGGCCCAGGATCGTGAGGGTCGCCGCCACCACGACAAGGTTCTCGAAGAAGGTCGTGAGCGAGGCCGTGACCACGCCCTTGGTCTGGTCCACCTCGGTGATGACCGTGGAGACCAGCTGGCCGCCGCGCGTGCGCTGGAAGAACCCGAGCGGCAGTACCAGCAGGTGGTCGAACAGGTCCCGCCGGAGGTCCCGGACCAGTCCCTCCTGGATCGCCACCCGGATCTGGGCGGTGGCGTAGCTCATCGCGTTCTTGAGCACGAGCCCGGCCACCAGCACGACCACGATCCGGCCCACCGCCTGGTCCGGGGTCGTGCCGGCCAGGATCGGCGCCATCACCCGGTCGAGCAGCTCCTCGAGCCGGGTCGAGCCCGCGTCGAGCGGGCCGGCGGTGCCGAAGAGGTGCTTGAGGAGCGGGACCAGCACCACCACCATCACCCCGTCGAGCACCGAGGCGAGGAAGGTCGTGAGGACGCCGAGGAGGAACTGGCCGCGGAAGGGCCGGAGGTAGGGCAGCAGGCGGCGGAGGACGTCCACCCGTCAGCTCCCCCGCGGCGTGAGGAGGGCGATCGGGAGGATCACCTCCTCGGGGGAGACGCCCCCGTGGAGGAACGCGCCCCGGTAGCGGGCCTGGTACTCCCGGAGCTTCGTCGGGTAGACGAAGAAGCGGTCGCCGGTGGCGAGCGCGAGCCGGGCATGCGGGGTCCGGGGCGGGAGCCCCCAGGCGGCGAGGTCGTCCACCAGGATCGCCGCGTCGGGATCCTCCGGGCGCAGGTCCTCGCCGAACTTGTACCGCAGGTGCGACGTCGCGTCCCGGCGGGCGTAGAGCGTGGCCGGGGTGTGGCAGTGGATCGACCCGTGGTCGGTGGTGAGCAGCACCGGGACCCGCCGCCGCTCCGCCTCGCGCAGCGCCTCGCGGAGCGGCGAGCGCTCGTACCAGGTCCGCGTGAGGTTCCGGAGCGCCCGCGCGTCGCGCGCCACCTCGTACAGGGTGGAATTCTCGGTGCGGCCGTGGGTGAGCTGGTCGACGAAGTTGAACACCAGCGCGGTGACACCGTCGCGGGCCAGGTGCCCCGGGAGCCGGCGGAGCAGCGACTCGCCGTCGGCCGCGGTGAACACCTTCTCGTAGAACACCGGCACGTCGCGCCCGGTCAGCTCGCGCAGCTGGTCGGTGAGGAGCTCCGCCTCGAAGGCGTTGAGCCCCGACTCCTCCGGAGCGCGCCACACCTCGGGACGGCGCTGCGCCAGCTCGGCCGGGAACCAGCCGGAGAAGATCGCGTTCCGCGCGTACGGCGTGGCGGTGGGCAGGATGGAGAAGTAGTGCGCCGTCTCGATGTCGAACTGCCCGCCGACCAGCGGCCGGAGCGCGGCCCACTGGTCCAGCCGGAGGCAGTCCACGACCACCAGGAGCGCGCGCCCGCCCGCCTCGAGCACCGGACGCAGGAATTCCGCCCCGATGTCCACCGAGAGCGGCGGCCGGTCGCGGTCGCCCGCGAGCCAGCGGGGGTAGGCGGCGGCGAGGAAGCGGGCGAAGTCCTGCCGCAGCGAGGCCTGGAGCGAGGCGAGCGCGTCCTGCAGGCCGGGCTCGTCGGCCTGGCCCAGCCGCACCTCCCAGTCGGCCAGCTCGGAGACCAGCTCGACCCACTCGCGCCAGCCGAGCTCCGCGCCGCGGCGGGCCTCGAGGTCGCGGAACCGGGTCGCGAAGTCGCGCGAGAGGCGCTGCTGCCGGATCCGGTCGCCCTCGAGCAGCCGGGTGACGACCGAAAGGATCTGGCGCGGGTTGACCGGCTTGATGAGGTAGTCCGAGACCTCGACGCCGATCGCGTCGCGGAGCGTGGCCTGCTCCTCGCTCTTGGTGACCATCACCACCGGCAACGACTGGTCGGCCTCCCGGATGGCGCGGTAGATCTCGAGCCCGCGCCGCCCCGGCATGTGCTCGTCGAGCAGCACCACGCCGTACGGCTGGCGCTGGAGCAGCGCCAGGGCGTCGTCGCCGTTGGTGGCGCGCTCGACCGAGAACCCCTGCTCCTCGAGGAAGAGGATCTGGGAGGTGAGGCTCTCGATCTCGTCGTCCACCCAGAGGATGCTCTTGGGGCGGGGCATGAGCCAAAACTAACCGGGGAACGGGGAGCGGGGAGCGGGAAGCGGGCACCCCGCCCCACGCGCGCCGTTCCCGCTCCCCGCTCCCTGCTCCCTGCTCCCCCCCCGACGCGCTACCTTCCCTCCGTGGCCTCCGCCCCCGCCCCGCCCCGCATCCTCCTCCTCCGCTTCAGCGCCATCGGCGACATCCTGCTCGCGACGCCGCTGGTGCGCGCGCTCCGGCGGCGGCACCCCGACGCCCACCTCGCGGCGTTCACCCGCGCGGCGTTCCTTCCGCTCCTGAGCGACAACCCGCATCTCGACGAGGTGCACGGCCTCGGCCCGGGCGAGCCCCTCCGGACCCTCGCGGCGCGGATCCGCGCCGGGCACTTCACCCACCTCCTCGACCTGCACGGCAGCCTGCGCACCCGCGCGCTCCGGCGGATGGTGCGGGGCCGGTGGGGCAGCTTCTCCCACCACCGCGTGGCGCGCTGGCTCCTGGTCCGGTTCAAGCGGGATCGCTACCCGGCCGGGGCGCTGCCGGTGGCGGAGCGCTACTTCCGGGCGGCGGCCGCGCTCGACGTGGTGCCCGACGGCGGCCCCCCCGAGTTCGGCCTGCATCCGGACGCGGTCGCCTGGGCCCGCGCCTGGCTGGTGGCGCGGAACCTCGGACGGGAGCGGCGACTGGTGGCCGTCGCGCCGGGGGCGGCCCACGCGACCAAGCGCTGGCCGGTGGAGTCGTGGCGCACGCTGGTCGGGAGCCTCACCGCACGCGGGCGGGACGTGGTGGTGCTCGGCGGGCCCGAGGACCGGGTGCTCGCGGCGGCCGTGGCGGAGAGCGGCGGTCCCCGGGCCGCCGCCGCCGCCGGCGAGGCCACCCTCCAGGGGACCGGCGCGCTCCTGGCGGCGGCCACCGCCGCGGCCGCAGGGGACACCGGCGTCATGCACATGGCGACCGCGGTCGGCACTCCGGTGGTGGCGCTCTTCGGGCCGACGGTGCGGCAGTACGGATTCTTTCCCTACCGGGCGCGCGCCACCGTGCTCGAGCGCGACCTGCCCTGCCGCCCCTGTTCCTATCACGGGGGACCGGTCTGCCCGCTGGGCCATCATCGCTGCCTGCGCGACATCAGCCCGGCGGAGGTGGGAGCGGGACTGGAAGGGATGGGGGGGTAGGCGGGGAGCGGGGAGCGGGGAACGGGAACTGACCGGTGGGACGAGGTGACCCGGTCCCCGTTCCCCACTGCGCTGGACTCGCCCGTCCCGGAGCGCTAAGCTCTCGCCCCCGACTCCCCGGAGCTCCCCACGCCCGCCCGGACGGACACGACGGCCGACCCCCCGGCGATGACGCCCACCGAGAACCGCCTCCTCGACCTGCTGGCGCAGGCCGTCCGCGGGCCACGGCGGGAGGGCCTCTTCGCGCTCTGGCTCGTCTGCCGGGTGGCGGAGGGTGTCCTGCTGGAGCCGCCCGTGGGCGACCGGGCGCATCGCAGGCGGGTGACGGCGCTGGAACAGCGGCTCTCGAGCCTCACGCTGCCCACACCCTTGCGGCGGGCCCTCGCGGGAGCCCTCGCCGAGCTGCGCGAGCCGCGGGCCGGCGCGGCCGCCGCCGCCCTGGCCCAGCTCGTCGCCCCCGCTCGAGAGGGGGCTGGGGCCGAGGCCGCGCAGGCGGTGGCCGAGGCCGCCGCCCGCGCGAAGACGATCGCCGCGGACCGCCCCTGAGGGCAGCCCGCGGCGATCGCGACGGAGCGGGGCGTCAGCGGGTGCTGTCGGCGGCGCCCGTGTCGGCCGGAACCGCGGTGTCCCTGCGGACCTGCAGCGAATCGGTCACGGCCTTCGCCACTGCGCCGGTCAGGTCCACCAGCGTCCACGCCGTTCCCTCCGGCCGGAGCCGCACCCAGAGCGGCCGCCCGGCGTGCTCCGCGTAGATCACCCGGCCGCTCTCCCCATCCCTGGCGTCGCTCCGGATGCGCCACGGGTCGGCCGCAAGCACCTTGCGGTAGTAATCGAGGACGACCTCGTAGGGCTGCCCGGAGCGCATCGAGATCGTGAGCGCCCCCTCCCCACCCGAGCGCCCCACGTAGGACGGGTCGGGAGGAAAGGGCAGCTCGGCGAACGCCTCGGTGACCGACGGCGGAACCGGGCGCCGATCGTCCTGCCCGCAGGCGGCGGCCGGCAGGAGGAGGGCGAGGCCCACGAGGGAATGCAGGCGGATCCGCGGCATAGGGGCCGGAGACTAGCGGCGCGGCGCGGGAGGGTCAAGCGCCGGACTGCCGCCAAGCCCGCGCCGCCGGTAGATTTGCGCGTTCGGTACGCACGGGAGCGGGACGATGGCCGGCCACAGCAAGTGGAAGCAGATCAAGCACAAGAAGGCGGCGACGGACGCCAAGCGCGCCTCCGCCTGGACCAAGGTGATCCGCGAGATCACCGTCGCCGCGAAGGCGGGCGGCGGCGACCCCGCGGGCAACCCCAGGCTCCGCACCGCCGTGGACGCCGCGCGCGCGGTGAACATGCCCAACGACAACATCGACCGCGCCATCAAGAAGGGCACCGGCGAGCGCGAGGGCGCCATCTACGAGGAGGTGGCGTACGAGGGCTACGGGCCGGGGGGCGCGGCCATCTACGTCGAGGCGACCACCGACAACGCCAACCGCACCGTGGCCGAGGTGCGCCACGCCTTCAGCCGCAACAACGGCAACCTCGGCTCCTCGAACTCCGTCGCCTGGATGTTCGACCGGAAGGGCCAGCTCACCATCGACGCCACGCGATGGCCCGAGGACCGCGCCCTCGAGGACGCGCTCGAGGCCGGCGCGGAGGACTTCGCCCGCGAGGGGGACGAGTACGTGGTCACCACCGCGCCGAACGACTTCCACGCGGTGCAGGACGCGCTGCGCGCCCGGGGCTACACCTTCCTCGAGGCCGGGCTGGCGATGGTGCCGAAGAACACCGTGCGGCTCGAGGGGAAGGACGCCGAGCAGCTGCTCCGGCTGCTCGAGGTCCTCGAGGAGCTCGATGACGTCTCCAAGGTCTTCTCGAACTTCGACATCGACGCCTCCATGATCGAGGCATCCGCCTGACCGCGGCCCCGTGAAGGTGCTCGGGGTGGATCCGGGATCCGCGGTCACCGGCTTCGGGGTGGTCGAGGGGACCCCGGGCCGCACCGGGGCCCGGCTGCTCGAGTGTGGCGTGATCCGCGCCGGCGAGGGGCCCCTGGCCGGGCGGCTCCGCGCGATCCACGCCGGGCTCGGTGAAGTCCTCGCGCGGCACCGGCCCGACGCCGTCGCGGTCGAGGGCATCTTCTACAGCCGGAACGTCCGGACCACGGTGGTGCTGGGGCATGCCCGCGGCGTGGTCCTGCTGGCGGCCGAGGAGGCCGGCGTCGCGGTGGCCGAGTACGCGCCGGGGCTGGTGAAGAAGACGGTCGTGGGACGAGGTGCGGCGCAAAAGGCGCAGGTGGGGTGGATGGTGGCGAAGCTCCTCCGACTCGACCATGCCCCGTCTCCCGCCGACGCCGCCGACGGCGTGGCGCTCGCCCTCACCCACCTGTTGCTGGCCGGCCGCCCCGTCCGGGCGCCGAGGGTGGCGGCCCGATGATCGCCGGCCTCACCGGGATGCTCGCCGCCCTCGACGGCGAGGAGGCGCTGGTCCAGACCGATGGCGGCGTGGCGTACGCCGTCCACGTGCCGCTCGGCGTGGCGGCGCGGCTCCCGGCGCCGGGCGGCCGGGTGGCGCTGCACACCGAGCTGGTCGTGCGGGAGGATGGCTGGACCCTCTTCGGGTTCGACCGGCCCGAGGAGCGCACCGTCTTCCGCCGGCTGCTCGAGGCGGCCGGATTCGGCCCCCGGCTCGCGCTCGCGATGCTCTCCACCCTCGGCCCCGAGCGCACGGTGCGGAGCATCCGCGAGAAGGACCTCGCGGCGCTCAGCACGGTGAACGGGGTGGGGCGGAAGAAGGCGGAGCGGCTGGTGCTCGAGCTCCGCGACCGCTTCGCGGACCTGCCGGCCGCGGCGCCCGCCGGGCCGGCGGGCCCGGCCGGCGCGGAGGCCGCCGCCCAGGCGCTCGTCTCCCTCGGGTACGCGGCCGCCGAGGCGGACGATGCCGTGCGCCGCGCGCTCGCCGACGGCACGCCGGCCGACACTCCGGCCCTGGTGCGCCGCGCACTCCAGACACTGGCCCCCAGGGGAGGACGCTGATGACCGTCGTGGCCCGGACCGCCGAGTGGAACTGCACCCGCTGCGGCGTCACCAACCGCCGCCTCGTGCCGCTCAACGCCACGCAGGTCACCGACGCTTGCGTCTCCTGCCACACCGACCACGTCATCTCGCCCACCAGCCGGCCGGTCAGGTGGGGGGCGAGGCTGGCGTCGTGACGGGTGTCGAGTGACCTCCCGGGTCGAGATCACCACCCCCGACGCGCTGCCGGAGGAATCCGCGCCCGAGGCGGCCCTCCGCCCCTCGCGCCTGGAGGAGTTCGTCGGCCAGGAGCAGGTCCGCACCTCGCTCCAGATCGCCATCGACGCCGCCCGGCAGCGGGGAGAGGCGCTCGACCACGTCCTCTTCTTCGGCCCACCGGGGCTGGGCAAGACCACGCTCGCAGCACTCCTCGCGCGCGAGATGGGCACCCAGTTCCGCTCCACCTCCGGCCCCGTGCTCGAGCGTCCCGGCGACCTGGTGGGGATGCTCACCGGCCTCGGCCCCGGCGACATCCTCTTCATCGACGAGATCCACCGCCTGCGCCCCGCGCTCGAGGAATACCTCTACCCCGCGATGGAGGACTTCCGGGTGGACGTGCGGCTGGCCGACGGGCCCAACGCGCAGACGGTGCCGATGGCGCTGGAGCGCTTCACCCTGGTCGGGGCCACCACCCGCTTCGGGCTCCTCACCCCGCCGATGCGGGCCCGGTTCGGGCTGGTCGAGCGGCTCGGGTTCTACCCGCCGGAGGACCTGGTGCGGATCGTGACCCGCTCGGCGACGCTCCTGCAGGCGCCGCTCGACGCCGAGGGCGCGCTCGAGATCGCACGGCGGAGCCGCGGCACGCCCCGGGTGGCGAACCGGCTGCTCCGCCGGGTGCGCGACTACGCCCAGGTGCGCGCCGACGGCCGGATCACCGTCGCCGTGGCACGGGAGGCGCTGGCGCGGCTCAACGTGGACGAGTTCGGGCTCGACGACATGGACGCCCGGATCCTCACCACCATCATCGAGAAGTTCGGCGGCGGCCCGGTGGGGCTCAACACGGTGGCGGCGGCGGTCGGCGAGGATGCCGGCACCCTCGAGGAAGTGTACGAGCCCTACCTCCTGCAGCAGGGCTTCCTCGAACGCACGCCGCGCGGCCGCTGCGCCACCGCGCACGCGTACCGCCGCTTCGGCTTCACGCCCCCGGCGTCGCAGGACACGCTCTTTGCCGGCTGACGGCGCCCGCCGCACCGCGGACTTCGACTACGACCTCCCGCCCGAGCTGATCGCCCAGCATCCCCCGCGGGAGCGGGGGCACAGCAGGCTGCTCGTCGTCGCCAGGGGCGACGAGGGGGAACGGGGAACGGGGAACAGGGAACTGGATGCGGGGGCGGCGGCGGGGCCCGCTCCCCGCTCCCCGCTCCCCGCTCCCCGGTTTCGCGACCTCCAGTTCGCCGACCTCCCTGCCCTGCTCTCCCCCGGCGACCTGCTGGTGCTCAACACGACGCGGGTGCGCCACGCGCGGCTCCTCGGCACCCGGCCTTCCGGTGCGCCGGCGGAAGTGCTCCTCATCCACCCCGAGACGGACGGGACCTGGGTCGCGATCGGGAAGCCGGGCAGCGCGCTCCGCCCGGGCAAGCGCATCGCACTCGGCGATGGGATCCAGGTGGAGACGATCGCCCTGCTCGAGGAGGGCGAGCGGCGGGTGCGGTTCGTCGGCGGGAACGCGGAGGACGCGATGCGCGTGGCGGGACAGCTGCCGCTTCCGCCGTACATCGACCGCGCGCCCACCCACGAGGACGAGGAGCGCTACCAGACCGTCTTCGCCGAGCGGGAGGGGAGCGTGGCGGCGCCGACGGCCGGCCTCCACTTCACGCCGGCGCTGCTGGCCGCGATCCGGACCCGCGGTGTGGAGGTCGGGACGCTCGACCTCGAAGTGGGGCCGGGGACGTTCAAGCCGATCGCGGAGGCGGACTGGGCCCGGCACCCGATGCACCCCGAGCGCTACGAGATCCCCAGTGGGCTCGTCGCCCAGGTGGCGAGCGCACGGGCGCAGGGCGGTGCGGTGTGGGCGGTGGGCACCACGGTGGTGCGCGCCCTCGAGAGCGCGGCGGCGGCGGACGGCACGCTCCGGGCCGGGCCCGGCGAGACCCGGCTCATGATCGCGCCGGGATACCGCTTCCGGGTGGTGGACCGGCTGGTGACCAACTTCCACCTGCCCCGGTCCAGCCTCCTCCTCCTCGTGGCGGCCTTCCTCGGGACCGAGCGCACGATGGCGGCCTATGCCCACGCGGTGCGGCAGCGCTACCGGTTCTATTCGTACGGCGACGCGATGGCGGTCCTGTGACCTTCGGCTTCACCCTCCACGCCACCGCCGGCCTCGCCCGCGCCGGCACCCTCGCGTTGCCGCACGGCCCGGTGCGGACTCCCGCCTTCATGCCGGTGGGCACGCTCGGCGCGGTGCGCGGGCTCCACCCCGGGGAGGTGGAGCGCGCCGGCGCGCAGATCATCCTCGGCAACACCTACCACCTCCACCTCCGCCCGGGGGAGGACGTCGTTCGTGCGCTCGGGGGCCTGCATGCCTTCGTGCGCTGGCCCAGGCCCATGCTCACCGACTCGGGCGGCTTCCAGGTCTTCTCGCTCGAGGGCATGCGCAGCATCACCGAGGAGGGTGTCACCTTCACCAGCCACGTGGACGGCTCGCGGCGCACGATCACCCCCGAGAGTTCGATGGAGATCCAGGCCGCGCTCGGCGCCGACATCGCGATGGCGTTCGACCACGTGGTGCCGGGCCAGGCGCCGCACGACCTCGCGCGGGAGGGAATGGAGCGCACCCTCCGCTGGCTCGACCGCTGCCGCGCGCGGCAT
>DATIBS010000066.1:0-3407 GCA_035457305.1 Gemmatimonadales bacterium | reverse complement strand
CGGGTGCCCACGCAGAGCCGGCACACCGACAGCATCACCGGCACCTCCACCAGCACCCCGACCACCGTCGCCAGCGCGGCCGCCGAGGTGGGCCCGAAGAGCGTGATCGCCACCGCCACCGCCAGCTCGAAGAAGTTGCTCGCCCCGATGAGGGCACCGGGGGACGCCACGTTGTGCGGCACCCGGAGCCGCCGCATCAGGAGGTAGGTGAGCGAGGAGTTGAAGTACACCTGCAGCACGATCGGCACCGCGATCAGCAGCACCGCGAACCAGTTGCCCAGCAGGTTCTCCGCCTGGAAGGCGAAGATCAGCACCAGCGTGGCGAGGAGCGCCAGGATCGTCACCGGCTTGAAGGCGGCCAGGAACCGGGCCTCGAACCAGGCCCGCCCCTTCGCCCGCACCAGCAGCACCCGGGAGAGCCACCCCGCGGCGAGCGGGATCACGATGAACACCACCACCGACGTCACCAGGACCTCGCGCGGCACCACCACGTTCGCGACGCCCAGGAGCAGCATCACGATCGGCGCGAAGAGCACCAGCATGATGAGGTCGTTCACCGCCACCTGCGCCAGGGTGTACGCCGGGTCGCCGTCGGTGAGGTAGCTCCAGACGAACACCATCGCGGTGCAGGGCGCCGCCGCCAGGATGATGAGGCCGGCGGTGTACCCCCGCGCGGTCTCGGGATCCAGCCAGCCGGCGAAGAGCTGCTGCAGGAAGAGCCAGCCCAGGAAGGCCATCGAGAACGGCTTCACCAGCCAGTTGACCACCAGCGTGACCAGCAGCCCCTTCGGCCGCCGCGCCACCCCCGCCACCGCGGAGAAGTCCACCCGGAGCATCATCGGGTAGATCATGAGCCAGATGAGCACCGCGATGGCGACGTTCACGTGGGAGTCGCTGCCGAACTCCCACCGGCTCACCGCCGCCGTCGCCGCGGGGAAGGCCTGCCCCAGGGCCACGCCGGCCACCATGCAGGCGGCCACCCACACCGTGAGGTACCGCTCGAAGAAGTCGAGCCGCCTGGGGCCCGCCGTGCCGGCCATGATCCGCTCCCCGAAGGTCGGCACTAATATATCAATTTCTCTTGATGTTTCTACCCCCTGAGGCATGAAGGTGACTTGCACCCGGCGTCCCGAGGTGGACTCCGGGGCCCGCGGGGTGGGGCAGCGGGGCCCGCTCCCCGTTCCCCGGTCCCCGTTCCCCGCTCCCCTTCACGCCGCCGGCCGCGGCGACCTCCCCATCACCCCCACCGGCGTCGGCGTATCGTCCGGCCCCACCACCCGGTTCCGCCCTGCGCGCTTCGCCCGGAAGAGCCGCTCGTCGGCCCGGTCGAGGAGCGCGTGCACCTCGTCCCCGTCCCGGCCCAGCACCGCCACCCCCGCGCTCACCGTGAGGGTCACCGCCGTCGTCTGCCGCGGGAGCGGGATGATCGTGTTGGCGATGGCGAGCCGGATCGCCTCCAGCTTCTCCATCGCCGCCTCCACCTCCGTTTCCGGCAGGATCACCACGAATTCCTCCCCGCCGTAGCGGGCCACGATGTCGGAGGAGCGGAGCGCCCGGCGGATCGTGGCGGTCACGATCTTGAGCCCCAGGTCGCCGGCGGCGTGGCCGTAGCCGTCGTTGAACCGCTTGAAGTGGTCCACGTCCACCATCGCCATGGCCAGCGGCCGCTCGTGCCGGAGCGCGCGCGCCACCTCGGCGGCGAAGCGCGCGTCGAGGTAGCCCCGGTTGGGCAGCCCGGTGAGCCGGTCCACCACCGTGAGGTGGCGGAGCCGCGCGATGCGCCAGACCACCGCCGTGCTCAGCACGCCGGCCGCGCCCAGCATGATGACGCGCGACACCTGGTCCGCCCAGCTGAACATCCCGTAGCGGAACGGCGCCCACCGCGCGGCGTCGTTCAGGTCGGCGCCGGCGGCGACGAGCACGATCGCCGAGTACTGCGTGACCGCGAGCGCCGTCGCCAGCACGCAGATGCGGCTGTCGTAGCGGAGGCAGGTGGCGCCGAGCGCGAGGAAGTACGCCGGGTAGACCACCCGGCTGTTGACGCTGATGTGGGGCTGGTCGAGCAGCAGGTAGACCGCGAGCGTCGCGCTCACGATCGTCACGTCCACCGAGCTGGTGAGGAAGCCGAGCCACGGGCGGTGGAGCTCGCGCCGCACCAGCCAGAGGAGGAGCGCGGCGAACGCCACCACCGAGAGCGTGGCCGCCACCCCCACGTAGTGCTCCGCCAGGCCCGGCTCGCTGATCAGGCTCTGGACCGGGATGGCCAGGATGATGAGCGCGAGGAGCAGCCGGATCCGCGCCACCAGGAGCTCGCCCGACGCCCCCGCGTCCAGCAGGAACGGGTCGGGCACCTGCCAGATCCCGAAGGGGCCGCCCGCGCGCGCGCCGGCCATCGCCTACATCAGCCGGTACTTGGGGCCCGAGCCCGCCTCGCGCGGGAGCCACCGCGGGCCCAGGACGTCGGTGGCCTTGCAGTCGACGCAGTTGGGGGCGTTCACCCGGAGGGTGTCGCCCTCCCGCTCGTACACCCCGGCGGGACAGAGGGCGGCGTAGAAGTCCGCCACCTCCCCGGTGACGTCCTTCCCCACGATCAGGTGCGACGGGATCGTGTCGCGCGTGGCGTTCCCCGACTTGAAGTTGGCGTCGAGCTTGCTCACGGTGAGCCCCAGGTCGTCGGCCGGCGGCGGCTCCGGCGCGCCCGGATCCCGCGCCACCTCGGCGTCGGCGTGCATCGCGATCCGCCCGCCGGGAAGCCGGCCGCCGGAGAGCGTCATCAGCCCGGCCTTGGCCGCGCCGGCCCAGAAGCCGTCCTTGAACGCGAGCCGCATGTTGCGGGTGCGGTGGAGGTCCTTGGCGATGACGGACGCGTCCACGGCCCGGTCGTAGGCCGCGAGCGCCGCCGCCGACGCCTCGCCCCCGCGCAGCGCCGCGTGGATGGCCCGCGCGGCGAGGATCCCCGACCACATCGCGTAGTGGATCCCCTTGAGGGAGGGGACGTCCACGAACCCCGCGGTGTCACCGGTGAGCAGCAGGCCCGCGCCCGACCACCGCTCCGGCAGCCCGTACCACCCGCCCTCGGGAATGGTCTTCGCGCCCCACTCGAGCAGCTCGCCGCCCCGGAGCAGGTCGCGCACCAGCGGGTGCAGCTTGAAGCGCTGGAGCAGGGCATGCACGTCGAGCGCGGCGTCGCGGTAGTCGAGCCCCACCACCATCCCCACCGCCACCTGCTCCGGCCCCATCGGGTAGACGAAGCTCCCGCCGAAGGCGTCATCGGGCAGCGGCCAGCCCATCGTGTGGATCACCCGGCCGAGCGGCCGCGCCACCCGCCAGACCTCCTTCACCCCCAGCGCGAAGATCTGCGGGTTGGGCGAGCCCACGCCCTGCCACTGGCGCCACGCCTGGCCCAG
>DATIBS010000065.1:0-6469 GCA_035457305.1 Gemmatimonadales bacterium | reverse complement strand
GCCGGGCACCGGCCGCACCTTCTCGGTGACCGCGTTCGACGACGCCGGCGAAGTGACGCACGAGGGGGAGGCCACGGTGGACGTCGAGCCGGGCCAGAACCCGCCACTCCAGGTGAAGCTCGGGCCGCGCTCGGGCCAGGTCCCCGTCACCGTCACCTTCGGGTCCTGGTCCGTGGTGATCACCCCGGCCAGCACCTCGCTCGGCGTCGGCGGCACCGCAGCGCTCGTGGCCCAGGTGCTCGACGACGAGGGCCAGCCGCTGGCCGACCCCGCCGGCCTGATGTGGGCCACGACGAACCCGGCCATCGCGGCGGTGGACGCCACGGGCACGGTGACCGGCATGGCGCCCGGGTCCGCGATCATCGTGGCGACCTTCGAGGGGGTGGCGGGGATCGCCACAGTGGAGGTGAACTGAGGGGAGTGGGGAGAGGGGAGGCGGCCCTCTCCCCTCTCCCCTCTCCCCCCACCGGCTGCGGCGGCTAGCGGCCGAGGAGCGGCTTCACCCGGCGCCAGGCGGGACGGAGCAGGTCCTTCCCCCGACGCACCGCCGCCTTCGCCAGCCGGCGGTGCAGCGGCGGCGGCGCCGTGATCGGCTCGGCCCCGGGCGCGTGGAATTCGAAGACGAGGTAGCGCGCCGGTCCCTCCCCGACGTTCCGCATCCCGTGGAGCTCGCCCGCGGCGTAGTAGATCACGCTCATCGGCCCCACCCGCTGCCCCAGCGTCTCCACCGTGCCCTCGAGGGTCACGATCGCCACGTCGTAGGCGTCCCGGTGCGGCTCGTAGCCGGCGCCGGGCGCGAGCACCGACAGGTGCGAGTGGAGCTTCCCCAGGCACCCGGTCGGCCCCTCGAACAGGCGCGAGGTCCAGAACGGGCGCGCGCCCTCCGGCGGGGCGAGGTCGCCGAACCGGTGGACATCCAGCGCGAGCGGCGTCCCCGCCCCGGTGAGCGGCGCCTGCCACTTGAACATCAGGTAGGCGACCGGCGACGTGCCGGGATTCCGGATCGTGTGATACTGCCAGGCCGGATAGTAGACGAACGCGCCGGGCCGGAGCCGCTCGAGCCGCGGCGCGGGATCGTCGGGGCCCCCGGGGATGGTCAGCTCCACCTCGCCGTGGAGCGGGATCAGCAGCTCCTCCTCCAGGTGCGCGTGCGGCGGGTGCGGCGAGTGGCCGCCCACCAGCACCGAGGCGTGGCAGGACATGTCGCCGCAGGTGCGGGTCGGCCCGCGGAAGGCCGGGAAGGGCTGCCACGGCTTCGCGGGCGCTCCGTCGCCGACCGGCAGGGCGAAGGTGTGGATGGCCGTCTCGACCATGGGCGTCTCTCGGGCGTGGGGAGGCGGAGGCGGGACCAGGCGGTTGGGGCCGCCGCGGTCGGTCCCTCGCACCAGGATCACCGGCGGGCGCGGCTCGGCGCGGATCCGGAAGGGCCAGTCGAGCTGGCTCCAGTCGGGGATGCGCACCGGCCGGTCGGCGGCGGCGAACTGGAGGATGAGCGCAAGCCGCTCGCCGGAGCGGTTCCGGTTGTCGGTGCCGTGCCAGAGCCGGCCGTCGAAGAAGAGCGCCTCGCCGTTGGTCATGTCGGGCACGACGAGCTCCGCCTCGGGCTCCGCCTCCCGGGTCAACCGCAGCAGGGCCTCCGGGGTGGCCTGGTCGCGCGCCATGCCCACGTCGGCGCGCGCCTCCTGCACCGACCGGCCCAGGCGGTGGGATCGGGTGATGACCTGGAGCGAGGAGTCCCTCGTGGTGTGCTCGAGGCCGATCCACACGCTCACGAACCCGCCCTCGGGCGCGCACGACTCGATGTCGGAATGCCAGGGATGCACCTGCCCCGGCCTCCGGCTCACGGGACTCGCCCCCCAGAGCACCACGTCGTCCCCCAGCAGCGCCGCCACCCGGTCGAGCACCGCCGGCCGGGTGGCGAGGTCGTAGAGGAACCGCTCATGCACCGCCCGGCCCTTGGCCCAGCTGGCCGGCGCGGGGGTGTCAGCGCGCCGGAGGTAAGCGGCGATCCGCCGGCACTCCGCGGGGGTGAAGATCGGGACGGGTCCGAGGTACCCGTCGCGGGCGAAGTCGGGTGCGGGCATTACGTCCGTGGGGTGGGGGACGGGGCGACGGGGCGCAATCTACGGGCCGCGGCGGCGGGCGCCACGGGGGCTCCGGCTTGCGCCCATGGCCCGGTTTATCGCACCTTCTGCGGGCTCCACGCCACACCCTGGCCATTCCCCGCGACACCGGACCCGATGACCCCTCTGCTGATCGTCCTCCTGGCCGTGGTTGCCGGTTTCCTGATCCTGACCTGGAACGCGCTCACCCGGCTCCGGCAACTGGCCCGGAACGCCTGGGCCGACATCGACGTGCAACTCAAGCGGCGGCACGACCTGGTGCCGAACCTGGTGGCCACCGTCCAAGGGCACGCCGGCTATGAGCGGAAGACCCTCGAGGCGGTGGTCGAGGCGCGGAACCGGGCCACGGCGGCGGCAGGGCCCGCGGCGGCCGGCCCCGCGGAAGGCGCGCTCGCCGCCCAGGTGGGCCGGCTCCTCGCCATCGCCGAGGCGTACCCCGACCTCAAGGCGGCGGGGAGCTTCCTGGAGCTGCAGCGCGGCCTGGTGGAGATCGAGGACCACATCCAGAATGCCCGGCGCTACTACAACGCGGTGGTCCGGGACCTCAACACGAAAATCGAGGTCTTCCCCTCGAACCTGGTCGCCGGGCTCCTCGGCTTCCGGAAGGAGGAGTTCTTCGGGCTGGAGGACCGCGCGGAGGCGGCGGTGCCGCGGGTGACCACGTGAGCCGACGGGACGGCAGGACGGCGGGACGGCGGATTGCGGGCATCGCAGTCGCGATGCTGCTGGCGCTCGCCGCGCCGTCAGCGGCCCAGCGCACCCTCGAGATCCCGCGCTTCCACTCCCGCGTGGACGTGGAGCGCGACGGGAGCATCCTCGTCACCGAGACGATCACCGCCGCGTTCACCGGCTCGTGGAACGGCATCTACCGGAAGGTGCCGGTCAAGTACCGTACGCCGCAGGGGCTCAACTGGTCCATCCGGCTCGACCTGGTGGCGGTGCTCGACGACGCGGGCCGGCCGCTCGAGCACTGGGTGACCCGCGAGGGCCACTATATCAAGTACAAGATCAGGGTCCCGGGGGCCGAGAACGCCACCCGGACCGTGGTCCTCCGGTACCGCGCGAAGAACGCGCTCCGCTACTTCGAGGAGCACGACGAGCTCTACTGGAACCTGACGGGCGACGAGTGGGACGTGCCGCTCGGGATGGTGACCGGCACGGTGACGCTGCCCAAGGGCGCCACCGGCATCCGCGCCACCGCCTTCAACGGCCCCTACGGCGCCACGCTGCAGGAGGCCGCGGTGGACGTTGCCGGCCGCGAGGTGGCGGTGCGGATGCCGCGCCCGCTCCAGTATCGCGAGGGCGTGACCGCGGTGGTGGGCTGGGACACCGGGCTCGTCGCCCGGCCGACGACGCTCCAGAAGGCGGCCGGGTTCTTCGCCTCCAACTGGCCACTCGGCATCCCGTTCCTCGTGTTCACCGGGATGTTCAGCCTCTGGTGGCGGAAGGGCCGGGACCCGCGCCGGCTCCCGGTGGTGGTGCAGTACGAGCCGCCGGAGAAGCTCACCCCGGCGGAGGCCGGGACGCTCACCGACGAGGCGGTGGACCTGCGCGACATCACCGCCACCCTCGTGGACCTGGCGGTGCGCGGGTTCGTCCGGATCGAGGAGAAGGAGGAGACGGCGCTCTTCGGGCTGATCAAGTCGGAGGAGTTCCTCTTTCACCGGCTCAAACCGGAATCGGAATGGAATGCCCTGCTGCCGCACGAGCGGAAGGTGCTCGTGGGGATCTTCGAGAGCGGCGCGGACGTCGTGGCGCTCTCGGACCTCAAGGACGAGTTCTACACCCACCTGAGCGGGATCCAGAAGGCCATCATGGACCGCCTGCTGGAGCAGAAGCACTTCCGCCGCCGGCCGGACACCACGAAGGTGGGCTGGGTGGTGGGCGGGATCGCGCTGGGCTTCCTGATCGGCGTCGCCGGCGGGGCCGCCTCCAGCTTCTTCTCGCTCACGCCGGTGCCGTTCGTCATCGCGGGGATGGCGAGCGCCTTCATCATCGCCGTCTTCGGGCGGCTGATGCCGGCCCGCACCGTCGCCGGCGCCAGGACGCTCGAGCGGGTGCTCGGCTTCGGCGAGTTCCTGGAGCGGGTGGACAAGCACCGGTTCGCGGCGATCGAGCGGACGCCCGAGCTCTTCGAGCGCTACCTGCCCTACGCGATGGCGTTCGGGGTGGAGCAGAAGTGGGCGAAGGGGTTTGCGGACCTGCTGACCCGGCCGCCCACCTGGTACACCGGCACCCACATGGGGACGTTCAATGCCACCAGCTTCTCCCGGAGCCTCTCCACGATGTCCGACCGGACCGCGAGCACGATGAGCTCGTCGCCGCGGTCGTCGAGCGGGTCGGGGTTCAGCGGCGGGTCGTCGGGGGGCGGAGGGGGCGGCGGTGGCGGCGGCGGCTGGTGAACTCCGGCCCCTGCGGCCATTCCCGATTGTCGCTGTCGATCACCCTCGACTGTAGGAGGACCCACATGACCAAACGTCGCACCGCCATCCTCGGTATGGCCGGCCTGCTCCTCGCGTGCCAGCCCAAGCCCCCAGCGGCCGCGCCTCCGGCCGACGTCACCGCCGAGATCGCGGCCGCCGGCGCCGCATTCGCGGCCGCCATGAACGCCGGGGATGCCGCGGGAATCGCGAACCTCTACACGACCGACGCGCAGCTCCTCCCGCCCAACGCCCCGATGGTCACGGGCCGGGCGGACATCGAGGGAGTCTGGCGGGGGATGATCGACGCCGCCAAGCCCGGGGTGACGGTCACCACCGTCGAGGCGGTGGGGATGGACAGCATGGCCGTCGAGGTGGGGCGCTACGTCCTCACCGACTCGACCGGCGCCGCCTTCGACGAGGGCAAGTACATGGTCTGGTGGAGGCGCACCGCCGAGGGCTGGCGGATGCATCGCGACATCTGGAACAGCGACCGGGCGCCGGCAGGGAGTGCCCCGGCTCCAGCCACGGCACAGTAGTGCGAGACGGGACGGCGGGACGGCGGGTCGCGCGCTCCGGCGACCCCCGCCGCTCCACCGTTCCCCGTTCCCCGCTCCCCGTTCCCCATTCGGGAGGCCCGATGAGCACCGAACGCACCCGCGCCACGATGCAGCGCTACATCGATTCCCAGCATGCCGACCTGTCGATGATGGCCGACGACGTGGTCTTCACCCACATGGCCACCGGCGACGAGCACCGCGGGGTCGAGGCCGTGCGGGGAATGCTCGAGTACGTCTATCACGTGGCGTTCGACGCCCGGGCCGAGACCCGCAACGTGATCTGCGATGGGGACCACGCGGTCCTGGAGGGGCTCTTCGTCGGGAAGCACATCGGGGAGTTCGCCGGCGTTCCGGCCACGGGCCGGGACGTGCGGGTGCCGATCTGCGTGGTCTACGACCTGGCGGATGGGAAGATCCGCCGCGGGCGGGTCTACCTCGAGATGCCGGTCCTGATGAAGCAGCTGGGGGCGGCGGGCTAGGCGGCTCGGCGGGCCAGGCGGCCCGGCCGCGGGGGCCGGGCCCTGGGGCGGGGGTCGCCTCCGCGCGCTGAAGTGCGGCTGGCGACCGCCCGGTCTTCTCCGATTCGCAACCCCGACTTAGGCGCGCTCCGGCGACCCCCGCCCCTGCGGCCGTTCACCGCCCAGCTGCTTGACGTAGCGCATTGTCTCGGCCTGGTAGCCCAGGTGCTCGTAGAAGGCCCGGGCCCGCCGGTTGTTCGCGAAGACAGCGAGCTCGACCCGACTGAGGCCCCGCGCCCTCGCCCACCCCTCCGTCTCCGCCATCAGCGCCCGCCCGATCCCCTTCCCCGCCGCCGTCTCCGACACCGCCAGCACCTCGACGTAGGCCACCGTGGCCCTGGTGAAGTAGTCGCTCCGGGTGTTGACGAAGATGGTGCCCAGGACCTCGCCGTCCTCCTCCGCCACGAGGAAGAGGACGTCGGGCGAGGGGGCGGCGAATTGCGCGTCGAACAGGTGGTGGTCGGCCACCTGGATCTCGCGCGCGGTGCGGCCGGGCGGGAGCTCGAAGTCGGCCAGCCGGTCGGCGAGGGCCACCACCGCAGCGCGGTCGGCGGCGCTGGCGGGGCGAATCACTGCACCAGCCGACCGTGGTTCAGCTCGGTGACGATCCGGCCGAGCCCGTATGCGTGGGCCAGGGCGGCCTCGATGGCGCGCATGTCCACCATCACGTTCCGGCCGCGCTCCGGGAGATAGAGGTAGTCCCGCACCAGGGCGTTGATGTTCCGGTCGAAGTTGAGGCCCACGAGCCTGAGGTCCTTCGTGACGGCGGGCGAGCCGCTGTTCCCGCCGTAGGTGTCGGCGGTGCTCACGAAGTTGAGCGGGGTGCCGAGGTCGAGCCCGGCGGGCGG
>DATIBS010000064.1:0-4998 GCA_035457305.1 Gemmatimonadales bacterium | reverse complement strand
CGGACGCCGCGCTCGCCGCCGATGAAGGCGATGATCTTCCGGACCGCCTCGTCGAAGCCGGGCACGGCGCGGAGCGCCTGCAGGGCGGCGCGGTCGGCGGGATGCTCCCACGAGACGCCCGAGATGCCGGGAAGGGCGACGCGGGGCCGGGGGGCGGGGATGGTGGTCATCTGGACTGCTCCGGTGAAGGGCTGGCCACCCTACGGCGGGCCGGGCCCTGGTGTTTCAAATTGCGACAGTGCGGGGGAGGCTGGGACCGGGGACCGGGGAGCGGGCCACCCCCGCCCCGCCGGCAGTTCCCGTTCCCTGTTCCCCGTTCCCTGTTCCCCTACCTGCTGGCCGCAAACGCCCGCTCCAGGTCCTCGATCAGGTCCGCCACGTCCTCGATCCCGCGGGAGAGCCGCACCAGGCTGTCGGTGAGCCCCATCGCCTCCCGCATCGCCCGGGGCACCGAGGCGTGGGTCATCGAGGCGGGGTGGCCGATCAGGCTCTCCACCCCGCCGAGCGACTCGGCGAGGGCGAAGACCCGGGTGGCGCCGACGAACCGCCGGGCGCGCTCGGGGTCGCCGAGGTCGAGCGAGATCATCCCGCCGAAGCCGCTCATCTGCCGCGCGGCGAGCTCGTGCTGGGGATGCTCGGCGAGCCCCGGATAGTAGAGCTTGACGACCTCCCTCCGGCCCTGGAGCCAGGCGGCGATGGCCCGGCCGTTGGCGTCGTGCTGCCGCATCCGGAGCGGCAGGGTCTTGGTGCCGCGGAGCGCGAGCCAGCAGTCGAACGGCCCGGGCACGGCGCCCGAGGCGTTCTGGATGAAGGCGAAGCGCTCGGCGAGGTCGTCGCGGCTCGTGACCAGCATCCCGCCCACCATGTCGCTGTGGCCGTTCAGGTACTTGGTGGTGGAGTGGAGCACCACGTCGGCGCCGTGCGCGAGCGGACGCTGGAAGACCGGGGTGGCGAAGGTGTTGTCCACCACGAAGAGGAGCCCGCGGGCCTGCGCCAGGTCGCCCACGGCCGAGAGGTCGCAGAGCGCCATCATCGGGTTGGTGGGCGTCTCGGCGTAGAGCATCCGGGTGGCGGGAGTGATGGCCCGCTCCGCGTTGCGGACGTCGCGGAGGTCGGCGAAGGTCACCTCGATGCCGAGCGGGCCGTAGATCCGCTCGATCAGCCGGTGGGTGCCGCCGTAGACGTTCTCCCCGCAGACCACGTGGTCGCCGGCCTTGAGCAGCTTCATCACCGCGTCGGTGGCGGCGAGCCCGGAGGCGAAGGCGAAACCGTTGGTGCCTCCCTCCAGGCTCGCGATGTTCCGCTCCAGCGCGTCGCGGGTGGGGTTCCGGGTGCGGCCGTACTCGAAGCCCTTGTGCTTCCCCAGCCCTTCCTGGACATAGGTGCTCGTCTGGTAGATCGGCGTCATCACCGCCCCCGAGAGGGGGTCGGGGGCCTGGCCGGCATGCACCGCCCGGGTGGCAAGGGCGTGATCGAGGTCGCTGGGCTGGACGTGGGTCATCGGGACCGGCCGAGCCGGGGGAAGGGAGGACCGAAACGTAGGCCCCGCCCCCGGCGGGCGGCAAGCGGGGCGTTGTCGCAGGTTCCGGTGGCCCGCTAACTTACGTGATGCTCGAGGCCCCCCGGGACCCTCCCGCGACGACGGGGGAATCGCTGGTCCGGTGCGTGGTGGTGGACGACGATCCGGCGGTCCGGCGGGCGGTCACGCGGATGGTCGAGAGTCTCGGCCTCACCTGCCGGGACGCGGCCGACGGCGACGAGGCCCTCGCCCTCCTGCACCAGCTGGGCGAGGTTCCGCTGGTGATCTCGGACATCCAGATGCCCGGGATGGACGGGATCGCCCTCCTCCGGCACCTCCGCCAGCGGCTGCCCGACACCGTGGTGATCATGCTCTCCGGCCTGGCGGAGGTCGAGACCGCGGTGGAGTGCCTGCAGCACGGCGCGATCGACTACCTGTCGAAGCCGGTGCTGCTGGACGAGCTCCGGGCCCGGGTGCACCAGGCGCTGGAGAAGCGCGACCTCCGGCTGCAGAACCGGTACTACCAGCTGCAGCTCGAGTCGCGGGTGCGGGAGCTCACGTCGCGGAATCGCGAGCTTTTCCTGGAGCAGATCCAGCTCGCGGTGCGACTGCTCGAGGCCCGGGACACCTACACCCGGGGGCACTCGCAGCGGGTGGCGCGGTACGCCACCGGCACGGCGGTGCGGCTCGGCCTCACCGGGGAGCGGCTGGAGCAGGTGAAGCTCGGCGGCGAGCTCCACGACATCGGGAAGATCGGCACGGCGGACCACATCCTGCACAAGCCGGGGCCGCTCACCGAGGAGGAGTTCGCGCTGATCAAGCGCCACACGACCGACGGGGAGCGGATCCTGGCCCCGCTCCTCCGGGACCGGACCGCGGTGATGCAGATCGTCCGGTCGCACCACGAGCGGCTCGACGGTCGCGGCTTCCCCGACGGGCTCGCCGGCGAGGGGATCCCCTTCGAGGCCCGGATCGTGGCGGTGGTGGACGCGTTCGATGCGATGACGACGAACCGGGCGTACCGCGAGGCGCGGGATCCCGCCGACGCGATGCAGGAGCTCCGCCGGCACAACGGCACGCAGTTCGACCCCGCGGTGGTGGACGCGTTCCTCGCCGCCTTTCCCGATCCCGCCGTCCTCCCGATCCCCACCTCGAGCTGACGACCGACGCGATGTCCGACACCCTGATGGTCAGCGTCTCCGGGATGCGGGGACTGGTCGGGATCGACCTGACGCCGGAGCGGGTGGCCCGCCACGCGGCGGCGCTCGGCGCGTGGGCCGCGGCGAACGGCCGGCCGGTGGTGGTGCTGGGGCGGGACGCGCGCACCAGCGGGCCGATGTTCGCCCGCGCGGCCGCCGCGGGGCTGATGTCGGTGGGCGCGCGGGTGATCGACGTGGGCGTGGCCCCCACGCCCACGGTGCAGCTCGCGGTGGAGCACCATCACGCCGGGGCGGGGCTCATCCTCACCGCGAGCCACAATCCGATCGAGTGGAACGCGCTCAAGTTCGTCGGACCCGACGGCATCTTTCTCGACGCCGAAGCCGGCGCCCGGGTGCGCGCGCTGGCGGAGGAGGGTCCGCCCCGGATGGGGTGGGACGGCCTGGGCGAAGTGCGTCAGGATGGAGACGCGGTCGCGCGTCACCTTGACGCGATTCTCGCGCTCCCGGTGATCGACGTTACCGCGATTCGGAGTCGCGGATTCAAGGTTGCCCTGGACTGCGTGCGCGGAGCCGGATCGGTCGCGATGCTTCCGCTGCTCGAGCGGCTCGGATGCCGGGTGAGCGGCATCAACCTCGAGGCCGACGGTCGCTTTCCGCGGCCGCCCGAGCCGGTGCCGGAAAATCTGGGCGAGCTGGCCCGGCTGGTCCGGGAGAGCGGCGCCGACATCGGGTTCGCGGTCGATCCGGACGTGGACCGTCTGGCGCTGGTGGACGAGACCGGGCGGGCAATCGGCGAGGATTACACTCTCGCCTTCGCGGTCCGCGCAGTGTTGCGGGGCCGCAGCAATGCGGCGGCGCCGCCGACCGTGGTCGTGAACCTTTCGACCAGCCTGGTGGTTGAGGATGCGGCGCGGGCCGAAGGAGCGCGCTTCCTCCGGACTCCGGTGGGGGAGGCGAACGTGGCCCGGGCCATCAGGGAAGCCGGTGCGGTCATCGGCGGCGAAGGCAACGGCGGGGTGATGTACCCGGCGCTCCACATCGGCCGCGATGCCCCGCTGGGAGTGGCCCTGATCTTGCATCTCCTTGCCACGACTCGGTCTACGGTATCGCAGCAGGTGGCCGGGTCTCCGAGATACACGATCGTCAAGGCAAAGGGCCCGCGGGGGCCCGAGCTGCGCCCGCTGTACGACCGGCTGCGCCAGCGCTTTGCCGATGCCGAGGCGGACGAGCGGGACGGCCTGAGGCTGTCCTGGGGCGACCGCTGGCTCCACATCCGGCCGAGCGGCACCGAGCCGATCGTCCGGCTGATCGCCGAAGCTCCCAGTCCCGCGGAGGCCGAAGCGCTGGTCGCCGCGGGGCGAGAACTCTTGCACTGAGGGCCACCGCGCGAATGTGTGGTATCGTCGGCTACATCGGACCCCGGCAGGCCGCGAGTTTGCTGCTCGAGGGGCTCAGGCGCCTCGAGTACCGTGGCTATGACTCGTCGGGCATCGCGGTGGTGAACGGCCACGGCCTGGAGATCCGCAAGGCCGCGGGCAAGCTCAGCATGCTGGAGCAGGAGCTGGCCGATGGCATGCCCGGCGGCACCCTCGGCATCGGCCATACCCGGTGGGCCACCCACGGCGCGCCGACTAAGCCCAATGCCCATCCCCACACCGACCAGTCCGGCCGGATCGCGGTGATCCACAACGGCATCATCGAGAACTCGGCGGCGATCCGGAAGACCCTGGAGCGTCGAGGGCACACCTTCACCTCCGAGACCGACACCGAGGTGCTGGCGCACCTGGTGGGTGAGTTCTACGAGGGCAACCTGGAAGAGGCCGTCGCCGCCGCGCTCCGCGAGGTTGATGGGGCCTACGGGCTGGCCTTCATCTCGGCCGACGAGCCCGGCGTGCTGGTGGCCGCGCGGAAGGGGTCGCCGCTTCTGGTCGGCGTCGGTGAGGACGAGTGGTTCGTCGCCTCGGACGCGAGCCCGCTGCTGCAGCACACCCGCTCGGTGGTCTACCTCGACGACGGCGAGATGGTCGTGCTCACCCGCGACGGCTACCGGGTGCGGAACCTGGAGACCACCCGGATCAGCAAGCCGGTGAACCAGATCGACTGGGACCTGACGCAGGTGGAGCGGAACGGCTACGCCCACTTCATGCTGAAGGAGATCTTCGAGCAACCCGAGAGTCTCTGCAACACGCTGCGCGGGCACCTGCTGGAGGAGGAGGGGACCTCCCGGGTCACCGGCCTCAACCTGAGCGACGACGACCTCAAGCAGGTCGAGCGGGTGGTGATCACCGCCTGCGGCACCAGCTGGCACTCGGCGCTGAT